>JAFLRT010000021.1 GCA_022511295.1 Alistipes sp.
TGCGCCCCCACACATCATACGCCCCCATGTAGCGCGGGTTCAAATTTTGAACTTTTACCACTTTTGCGGTTCAATTACTGAACTCCCCCACCCATTACAAGATGCTTTTTAATGGTAGCGCGGGTTCAATTACAGAACTCTCCCCGCTTTTTAGGTTAAACTTTTAACCTGCGCTACTATGGGGGGCTTTTCCTCTTTTTTGGGTTCGTCGCGGTACTTGAACCACCTGCGGACGAAGCCCCTCGATGTTCGCGCGATGCCACAACCGGTTGAGATTGATTTGCAGCCCGCGACTTACCTCCGACGCACACTGCAACTTCGTACTATGAATGTAAAATATGTGTGTTAAAATTTGTTTTTCGCTTTTTTTGAACTAACTTTACAAAAAATTGAATACATAAACCTAAAACTATTATTTGAATGAGCAGAAAATTACTGTTAAAAGTCATTCGCTTATGCGCGGTTATAATCGCTGCATCAGGAATGCTGTCTGTGCAATATTCTGCCGCTCAGACAGTTGGAGGAAGATTGCAAGGCAAGGTCGTGGATGAGGCCAATCATCCCGTCATAGGTGCCACTGTCGTGGTAAAGGATACCAATATAGGTGTTACGACCGCCGCCGACGGAACTTTCTCTTTGTCAGGAGTCAAGACAGGCAATGTAATTGAGGTGTCGTTCCTCGGATATGACACGCAGGAACTGAGTTACAGCGGTCAGACTTCAATTACCATCACCCTGCACGAAGCATCTACACAGGTGGATGAGGTTGTCGTTACGGCGCTCGGTATCAAGCGCTCCGAGAAAGCACTCTCATACAACGTGCAGCAGGTCAAAGCCGAGGAGGTTACAACCGTAAAGGATGCGAACTTTATGAACTCGCTTGTGGGTAAGGTCGCCGGTGCGCAAATCAACATGGGCGCAAACGGTACCGGCGGTGCGGCACGTGTCGTTATGCGCGGTACCAAGTCCCTCAACGGAAGCAACCTCGCACTCTATGTGATTGACGGTGTACCTATGTATAACCTCATGAACACCGCTTCGGGCAGCAACCTCTCGGACCAGCCGGGTACCGACGGCGTGGCAGATATCAACCCCGAGGATATCGAGTCTATCTCGATGCTTACGGGTCCCTCTGCAGCAGCCCTCTACGGCAATGCCGCTGCAAACGGAGTGGTTCTCATTACAACAAAGCGCGGTGCAGCAGATAAAACCTCGGTAACAGTATCGAGCAACACCAACTTCTCGAGAGTATACATGATGCCGCGTATGCAGAGCAAATACGGCAATCTCCCGGGGTCGGTATTAAGTTGGGGCAACGTCGTGAACTCCGATTTCGACGCAGCCAACTTCTTCAACACGGGCGTAAACACGATGAACACAGTATCGCTCGCAACAGGCAACAGCCGTGCGCAACTCTACGCCTCGGCATCCTCGACCAACGCGACGGGTACGCTGCCCAACAATGCTTACAACCGCTACAACTTCTCGTTGCGCGGTACGGTGAAGTTTGCAAAGGACAAACTCACGCTCGATGCAGGTGCGAACTACATCAAGCAGTACGACCGCAACATGACATCGCAGGGTTACTACTACAACCCCCTGCCGGGCTTGTATCTCTTCCCTCGCTCGGACAACTTCGAAGATATACGTCTTTATGAGCGTATGAATGAGGTGCTGGGTTACAAGACGCAGTACTGGCCTTACGGTGAGAACGGTGTCGGTATGCAGAACCCCTATTGGGTGCAGAACAGAATGCTTCGCGAGAACAACAAGAAGCGATATATGATGAATGCATCTCTCACGTGGAAGATTACCGACTGGCTGGATATCAAGGGCCGCGTCCAGATAGACAACAATCATAATCGTGTAACATACAAGTTATATGCATCGACAGACCGTATATGGGCAGGTAAGAACGGTGCCTACACCGAGGGTGTATCGTCCTACGCCAACACCTATGCGGATGTCATCGCAACCGTAAACAAGACCTTTAACGATACGTGGAGCATAAACATCAACCTCGGAGCGTCGCTCAACGACACCAAGCACGAGATGATAGGTTATGCAGGCGGTCTGAACGACGTACCCAACTTCTTCACGGTGCGCAACCTCCTCTTCTCCGAGGCGTGGAAGGTACGTCAGGATGGCTGGCACGACCAGGAACAGGCCATATTCGCCAATGCCGAGTTCGGATTCAAGGATATGATATATCTCACTCTTACCGGACGTAACGACTGGTCGTCTCATCTGGCATTCTCGAACTACAAGTCGTTCTTCTATCCTTCGGTGGGTCTTTCGGCCGTTATCTCCAATATGTTCGATGCTCCAGACTGGCTATCATATCTGAAGGTTCGCGGTTCGTATACCGAGGTGGGCAATGCCTACGGACGTTATATGACGCAGGTAACATACGGATTTGACGAGCAGGCTACCTACTGGAACGCGCTCACCTCATACCCCAACCTCGACCTCAAGCCCGAACGCACAAAGTCGTGGGAGGCAGGTATAGATATGCGTCTTTGGAAGCATATCAACCTCAATATGACCTACTACCGCTCCAATACCTACAATCAGACCTTCTACGCCGAACTATCATCGACGTCGGGTTACAGCAATGTTCCCGTGCAGACGGGTAATGTGCAGAACCAGGGTATAGAGTTGGCTGTAGGCTACTCAAATCAGTGGCGCGACTTCGGATTCAGCACCAACTACACCTTCACATGGAATGAGAACAAGGTTCTCGAACTTGGCGGTGAAGTTACCAACCCTATGACGGGTGAGAAGACGACGCTCGGCGACCAGTTGGACAAGGGCGGCTTCGGCGGTTTGGATGCACACATCATCCTTACCGAAGGCGGTTCTATGGGTGATGTATACGCTGACCACCGTCTCAAGCGCGACCTTAACGGTCAGATTCTCTACGACCAGAACGCAGGTCTTACGACGGAGGCATACCGCACAAAGTTAGGCACGATACTTCCCAAGGCGAATATGGGTTGGAATACACACTTCTCCTACAAGGGTCTCGATTTGGGTATAACCTTCACGGCACGTATAGGCGGTATCTGTCTGAGCGAAACAGAGTCGATGCTCGACAACTACGGTCTCTCGCAGCGCACGGCAAAATCGCGCGACGAGGGAGGCGTTAAAATCAACAACGGTATGGTACCGGCATCGGAGTATTACCGTGCTATCTCGGGCAACGGACTCTACTATACGTACAGCGCAACGAACGTGCGTCTGAATGAGGTGAGTCTCAACTACACGCTGCCAAACAAGTGGTTCAAAAACAAGGTGCGCATGACGCTCGGCGTTGTGGGCCGCAACCTGTGGATGATATACTGCAAGGCTCCCTTCGACCCCGAACTCTCGGCTGAAGTATCGTCGAACTACTACAACAGTTTCGACTGCTTCATGATGCCTTCGACACGCAACTTCGGCTTTAACGTCAAATTACAATTCTAAAAATGCCAAGAACTATGAAAAGGATATCAGGATATATAGCCGCAGGTATAGCAACGATATGTTTGGTCATAACCTCATGTACGGCTGACTTCGAAGACTTCAACACACCGAAATATCAGCCCACGAACCTTCCGGCATCGGCATTCTTCCCGCAGATGCTCGACCGCCTGGCCAATCCGCAGCAGAACAACTGCCAGTGGTTCAATACCATGTATTCGTGCTATGGCGGACAGATTACGGCACCTCACAGTTGGAGCCGCTCGACGCTCTTCTCGACATTCAACGTCGATGACGCGTGGAACAACAATATCGTGCCGAGTTATCTTACGAGTTTCTATCCCTCGTTCTTCTCGGTACAGCGTCAGACCGGTTCGCAGGGTTATACTTATGCTCTTGCGAGTGTGCTTCGCGTCTATGTAATACATGTTGTAGCCTCCATTCAGGGACCTGTACCCTATACCAGCGTTGCTGACGGAGCGCTGTCGGTACCCTACGATTCAGAGGAGGAGGCCTGGACAGCGATGTTCGAAGAACTTGACGAGGCGATTCGCGTTTTGAAGCAGGCTGCAACCGTTTCGGGTCTGGACGAGTTGAACAATGTAGACCGCATCTATGGCGGCGACCTGAACAAATGGATTAAATTCGCCAACACACTCAAACTGCGTATGGCTATACGTATCAGCGGAGTCGCACCGGTGCTTGCACGCGAAAAAGCCGAGGAGGCGGTAAGAGACGGTGTTATGACATCCGTAAGCGACTCGGCATATGACCATCTGAACGGACGTCAGCCCAACGGTTACAACATCGTGGCTACATGGGGTGAACTTAAGGCTAATGCGACGCTGACGGCCTATATGAACGGCTACAACGACCCGCGTCGCGAGAAATACTTCACGCCCCAGACCAAGGACAGCAAAGCGCCATATCAATATATAGGTGTGCGTTCAGGTATCGCAGGTGCCCTCAAGGAAGACTATGCGACCGCTTCGGGTCTGATTTACGAGGGTCTTACAAACACTACTCCGATGCCGGTTATGTTTGCCGCCGAGGCATATTTCCTGCGTGCAGAGGGTGCCTTGAAGGGTTGGAATATGGACGGCACGGCTCAGGGCCTGTATGAGGAGGGTATACGCAACTCCATGCAGGAGTGGGGTGTAACAAACGAGACGACAATCTCGAACTATATCTCCAATACGACGAACCGTCCCGCATCTCATACCGACCTCTTCAATACCAGCCACAACCATACGGCACCCAGTACGATACCCATAGGCTGGAGCGGCGCTTCGACACAGGAGCAGCATCTGGAGCAGATTATCACCCAGAAATGGATTGCAAACCTCACCATATCGCTTGAGGGTTGGTGCGATTTCCGTCGCACGGGCTATCCCAAAATCTTCGAGCCGGTGAACAACCTCTCACAGTGGGGCTGCACTAACGAGCGTCAGGTACGTCGTCTGCGCTTCCCGCTCAACGAGTACAACACCAATCGTGAGAATGTAGAGGCAGCGATACAGATGCTCTCATCGGCAACCGATAGTGAGAATACCGACCTGTGGTGGGCCAAAAAGGCTAACGGCAGTTACTAAAGGGCAGTTATTAACGATAAAACAGAAAAAGTATGAAACTGAAATTCAGATATATCATTGTACTGTTAGCGATTGCAGCCTCACTGAGTGCTTGCAGCAACTGGACCGAACCCGAGGCTTTGGATTTGGACTATGTAAAGGGTACGGATGAACGCGATTTCGCTGCTCTTCGTGCCTACAAGGCGAGCGACCACCAGATAACCTACGGTTGGTTCAGTGAGTGGACAGGCGAGGGCGCAGGACTTAAGAACTCGCTGATAGGCATTCCCGACTCGATGGATATGGTCTCGATATGGATTACAGCCTTCCAACTCAACGATGCCAAGCGCAAGGACCTCGCAGATGTAAAGCGTCGCGGCACGAGAGTGCTGGCCTGCATATCGGACTCGGATGTGGGTTCATACCTGACACCCGAAGGAGAAGACCGCAATACCTACTGGAAGATTAACGAGATAGGCTGGGAGGAGGCAAGTTACAACTACGGCAAGGCTATCGGCAAGTGGGTTTTGGAGAACGGTTACGACGGTATCGACTATGACTTCGAGCCTAACTTCGGACATACGGGTACTCTGTCAAGTCACCCCACACGTGTACAGAAATTCATCGAGGGTCTTGCAGTGTATCTCGGTCCCAAGGCGAGAGGCGAGGGCATAAGTCCTATGGCCGGAGGCAAGGTGCTTATGGTAGACGGCGAGCCTCAAACCCTGAGAGAGGAATGCGGACCGCTTATCGACTACTACAATATCCAGGCCTACTACTGCACAAGTTACACCGACCTCGACGGACGTTTGGAGAGACTCTGCAATACGTTCAAGAATGTGGAAAGCAAGGAGGAAGTCATACGCAAACTGATATGGAGCGAAGATTTCGAGCGCTATCAGAACTCGGCAGGCGCATCGCACGTAATGCGCGACGGCACTCACACCGAGTCGCTCTACGGCATGGCGCAGTATCACTACCCGGGTGTTGCCGATGATGTCAAAATCGCAGGCGTGGGTGCTTACCGTTTCAACCTCCACCGCTCGGTGAACGATTATACCGTAATGCGCAACGTCATTCAGATAATGAACCCTGCACAGAGTGTCGATGCAGGCAGCGACGAAGAGTAAAGAGCAACAGCAAACAGATTAAAGAGCTATTGTTATGAAATTAAGAACATTTGTAATATCATTGGCAGCTCTCTGCACGGCAGTAGCATGTGAGGACGCCAAATATTCGGTTATCCAAAACCGTGTATATATAGAGGAAGCGACAGGCAAGGACCAGCAGGTTGCATCGCTGACCATTGAGAAAGACTATGACCTCAATATCACGGTACGTTTGGCACGTGCCGCTGACCACGATGTTACGGTCAAATTAGCCGTAGACGAGAGCCTTCTCGATAACTACAACAAGGCCAACAACACCGACTATATGGTTCTTCCAGAGGAGTATTATGAGTTTGAACCCGAGACGGTGATTCATGCAGGTCATATCACGTCAGACCCTGTTGTCGTAAAGATAAAACTCTTCAATTCCGGAGGTTCACCCTACGCATTCCCCATAAGAATCGAATCGGCAGAGGGCGCAACCGTAACGCAGAATACCAGCCGTATGCTCTATCGTTTGGCAGCACCACATATTCAGGCTGTACCTACCTTTACGAGCAGCCGAAGCCTTGTAGGCAGCAAAACGTTTAGCGATGAGTTTACCTCGCCCAGATGGACCGTCGAATTCTGGGTAAAAGTCAGCGACTTCAGCAATCCGAGCGGCGGTCAGGGCGGTACTTTCGACGGATGTTCGCTCGCCAGCTTCGGTACGTGGTTCATGCGCTACTGGAATGCAGGTGCTATCAAACCGGGTCTGCCTTGCTTGCAGTGGCAAGCCGCCAACGGCACAGGTTACTTCGACTCCTCGCAGTTCTGGTTGGCTCAGACGTGGTATCACATAGCATACGTTGCGGACGGCTCGACAGTGCAAATGTATGTCGATGGCGAGCCTGACTTCAATCTGGCTACGACTGTTCCGCAAACCTTCAACAAGATGTCCATAGGTTCGGAGGGAACCTATACATGGGGCAATGTATCGGTAAGTATGGCGCAGATACGTATCTGGACCAAAGACCTTACGCAAAGTCAGATAAAAGATGCCATGACTCGCGATGTGGCAGTAAATACCGATGGTCTGTTCCGTTACTGGAAGTGTAATGACGCTTCGGGAAATACGCTTAAAGAGTATGTTGCCGGCGACGACTTCGTATGCAACAACGGTACGGTAAGTTGGACGAGCGGTCTGAACTTCGGCCACTTGAAGGATTAGGCTTTAGATAAGGCTGTTTAATGACATAGGGAGGAATAATCAATCCTCCCTATGTCATTTTTTAGTGTCATTACATTACTTTTATCCTGCGTGTTTCAATATGCTGAAGCCACGAATACTTACTCCGGCATGAATAGACTGCGGCAAGGTCTTTTTGTATGCTCTCATATATATTTATCCGTTCTCATACATATATGATTAAACAAACCAACCCACCTATAAATTTACGGAAGTAAATACTATCATAAAGCAGTTAATACTGCCATAAAATATACGGCAGAGCCGAAACTCTGCCGTATATAATCAATCAAACCATCAACGCTATACAGCGCCTGCATTGCATATTGCCTCTGATGTATTACTCATAGCGATAACCTGCCGACAAACCCGCCAAACACTGGGCGACGTTATTGACAACATTTACGCCATCGTGCTGGGTCATAACATAGATTACAATGCGTGTATTATCCAAGTCGGCTATCTTGCTCAATTCATAGGTAAATGATTTCGTTACCACATCGCCTGCGTTCAAACTGCCCGAGCCGAGTTCCACACCCGACGTAATGCTTCCGCTGAGCGAAGCCGTGAGAATCGACGAATGAACATAGTTCTTGGGTGCATTCAGCTGCGGTGCGACAACGTCATCACGCAGCAGCAGCGCTCCGATTCTGTAATTGCCGCTCTCGGTAATGGTAACCTCCGCATCTATGGTCAGTTTATCGCCTTCGGTCGAACTGTCTATCTTCACGCCGCAAGGATGGGCAAAGTATGCCTTTGTTTTGCGCATAGCCTGCTTGATAAACTCCGCATCCTGTGCCGATATCTCGGTACTCTTATCCGCATCGACCACCACACGGGGCAGAGAGTTAAAACCCCAACTGTCTATAAGCGCCTTACCCTCGGCAATCTCGAACTCGTCAATAGAGTGTACGGCAACCTCCACAACCCTGTCGTAGAACTCGTCGCTCTGCGAAGCATGATGCAATGCCTCAGTCATATGCGGGCAGTTCACGCACCACGTACCCGTAAAATCCAGCACGAGATGACGGCGGAAGAAGTCGCGGCCCTCACTCTTACCCTGCTCGCTCGAGTAGGCATCCACTCGCACCTGCGTCGAGTACAGGTCGTTGTATTTTGCCGCGAAGGCGTAGGTTCCCACCTCCGTAGGGGTAAAGACCATATTATCGAGACGCTCTGTCGGTTCGCCGCCGGACATAAGGTATATCTCGGCCTCATTGGTTACATCCACCCTCTCGTTGGTTACCGAGAACTTGACCGACATATTGCCGTCCACATCGACGCTGATACGGTCAGGCTTGAGTACGAGACCCAGCGACACCATATCCTCTTTCTGTCCCACGCACGAGATGGCGCAGCATATAATTGCAAATATTGAAATCAGTCGTTTCATAATCTTGGGCATTTGATGTTAGAACGAGAGTGAGAGTTGGATATTGCCACCCGTATATGCCGGCTGATAGCGGCAGACACCTCCCGAGCAGACCATACCCTCACGATTGCGTCCGTAACTTGCGGCAATGCGCAGGAAGGAGTGGCTGAAACTTACGCCTGCCGAATAGTAGTGTACCTTCGTACTGCCGTGATTGTACATATCGCTCACAAATATATTCCAGTGCGGAGCAATCGAGGCCTCTATAAGAGCCGCCATCCAATCCTTAGTCAGTTCCTGCGAGTAGAGATACTGCAACTCTCCGCGCAGCGAGAAACGGGGCGTAAACTTGTACTGCAAATCGAGTACAAAGGCATTCTGAGCCTCGGTAGCCTTTGATGAGCCGTGCGAGGGCGAATACTCCTGTATAGATACCAGCAATACCGTTTTGAACTTTTTGGTCCATACCTTCTCGAGGTCCATCGTTATATCACGATAGCCCAAACGTGGTTTAGTATACTTCTCCGGCAGTGCGCCCGGCAGCGAATATATCATCGAGGCATTGACATGGAACTTCATGCCGTACTTGCCGCCAACCTTCGAACCGCGACGGAAGTTGTAGTAGAGGTCTATCTGACCGCCCATCTCACCGTCGGCATAGGTCGAGCAAGGGTTAAGACTCGCAAGCATATAGGTCTGCTGCTGACACAACGCAGGCAGATAGTTGAGCGTATTGCCCGCCGTAACACTCTCAACGCCTCGGAAAATCTTATCCTGCATATTGCTCAGACGGCGCAACGTCAATGCACCTGCAAATCCTCCGTTTGAATAGTTGATTTCTACAAGTTGGGCATTGCCTCTCATAAGTTCGTATTTGTCGGTACGATGGTTTTTACTGTAGTCGTTGCTCTTGCCGACATACTCCGCCTTTACCGATAAATCGCGCCACGAGTATGCCATGCGCGCCGAGTATGAGAGTACGTTTTTGGGTACGGTAAATCCGTTCTTTTCAGCAAAATCCTCTATTTCGACAGGCGTTTCGAACTCATATCGGCTTACTACACTTCCCTCTATGGAGAAGTTATGTTCACTCTCCGGAGCAATCAGACGGGTCAGCGATATTGACAAATCACCGCCGGAGACAAGCGTACGCGAGAGCGGACCGCCGGGTGAGAGCGGATGAGCATAGTCATCGCCGAAACGCTGAAACCATCCGTAGCCTGCACCCTTCGAGTTGAGATAGTAGCGCGGAAGACCGGCCACTACACGCCCCTCAATAGCGTTGTCAAGTGCGTTGAATGTTATTCTGGCACCGCCCAGCGAGTTGTTTATACCCAAATCGCGGTCTTCCCATGTGCGCAGCACCAGACCGCTGCCGAACTGCTCATAGTAATCGCCGAGGGTTATGCTGTAATTGCGGTCTGTCCAGGCAACGTATTTGCCGGTAAGACCTATACCGCGCAGCGCCTTCTCGTATCCCTTCAATGGATAGGGATAATACTCCAACTGAAGACCTACGGAGAAACGTCCGTACATATAGTCGGCCTTGAGGAAGTTGTTGGAGCCTACAAGATGGTCTACAGTCGTACCTATCGTCGGGTCAGCCACATAGAATATCGTATTGGACTCCAGGCCACCGGAGAACATTCCCACAGGCTTCTGCTTTACCGGCGCATACTCCTCCTCGGGGAGTTCCGGCAAAGAGGACTCCGGCTCTGCGGAGTCCGTATTCTGATAGAGTTGCGACGCCTCCTGCTCCTCGGAGTTGACGGGCAGCGTGTGCGTCTCCTGCAACTGTATATCCTGTGCGGAGGCTGACGCTGACACGAAAGTTAGCAGCGCAGCCGCCGACAAGGTTTTCAATATTTTCGTCATTTATTTGTAAAGTTCCTTGATTTTGCGTTGCAGTTCGTACTCATCACCGGGCTTGTATCCGATATGCATATATACCTGCTTGCCGTTCTTGTCGAAGAGGAATACACGAGGCGTCGTAGTTACACTCATGGCACGACGCATATCGCCGTTCACATCGAATGCGAGGATGAAGTCGTCCCAGCCGCGACCCTTGGCCAGCGAGCGTGCGCGTGCTACCGAGCGGCTGTCGTCAGTCGCTATCGCTATCATACGGAACGGTGTCTTCTCGTTCCACTCCTCATAGTTTTCGCTCATAGCATCGAGTTCCTGCATGCAAGGCTTGCAGGTCGAACCCCAGAAGGAGATAACGAAGGGGGTTTTGCCGTCAATCCACGACTCGGAACGGAGGGTCTTGCCCGACATATCCTGCATCTCGGCTTTGGGAAGCGTCTGTGCATAGGTGTTTGCAGCAAACATTATGGCAAGAGCCATAATGAGCATTTTGACAGGTTTCATTTTCAAGTAGTTGTTAAGTTGTTATACTTTATTATCCAATTTGACGCATATGCCGCCCCTCACCACTGCGGCAAGGGCGGCATACACTCGTCTTTCGTCCTTTTAGAGGACTTTAAGCGTATAATTTACACCAATCGGCGCTATGGCGCAGTTGTCTACGAAGTAGTTGCCGTAGTTGCCGGACTGGAGTTTGGGCAGCGTGCCGAACTCGCGCTCGATATATACCAATATCTCGAGGTTGTCCTGATTCCACGACGAGTCGATGTATCCGGTCCACTGATAGGTATGCTCCTCGTTCTGCTCGATTACCGGCTGCTGAACACCTCCGGTCGAGGTCAGCATCAGACGGGCCACGTGGTCGTTAAGGAAGTTTTCGGTTACACCCGTACCATCACCGCTTTGGTAGTTGGTCTGCGTAGTGCGTATACCGCTCTCGAGAACCATTGCGTATACCTTGTACGTTCCCTTCTCTTTGAAATATGCCGTTGCATCGACAGTAAGATTATATCCGTCAAGTTTGGAGTTTATAGCCGCACCCGTAACGACAGGATAAGTACTGTCCTGCTCATCGAGAGCCGATATAATCGCTTTGTCGATATCATAGATATTAGAGAGGTTTTCTACTAAGCGACGACAGTCTGCAATAACTGTAGGGAAGTTCTTAACACTGAAACGATTTGCGAAAGTCGTTGTAGCCGAGAAGTCGAGGTCGCTGCCGCCACCGTGCAGAGGAACGCAGTAGAAACGACCCGGATAGAGCGTTTGCACACGCTCAACAGCGCCTGCCATCATCGGACAGAAACCGCACCACGTACCTGTAAAATCGAAGAGGAGAGAGTGGTGGACGAAGTCGTAGTCGCGCCAGTCGCCGACAACCTCGCCGCCGGTAACAGCGGCAGGACCCTGCTTGACAGTAACCGACACAAAGTCGCCCTTGTCGGTAAGGAAGGTTATAAGACCCTCGCGGAGTTCACCAGACGAGTTGCGCGCCGCACGGAACGTGTGCGTTGCAGGTCTTACAGCCCTCATACCGAACGTTAGCTCGGTTATCCAACTTGCCGTAGCAACCAATTCGTATGAACCGACCGACGTAACGGTGATATCGAATACATCACCTTCGGCATCCACCGTAATCTCTTCGGGCGATACCACAAAGTCAGCCGCAGGCTTGTTGCCGCCGTTGCCTTTGCCGCCGTCGCCGTCATCTATGGTCGTTGAGTTGTCGTCACAACCTGCAAGCAGCATCGGGACGAACAACAACGAATAAAACAACTTTTTCATACTATTCATTTTTTTGTTTTAAGGTTTTCTTTATTAGATTTAGGTCTTATACCCTACTCTGCAAGCTGGGTAATTAGGAGGGGAAAGCAGTTCGCCGTACCATCGCTCTTTTTATCCGACTCGCAGACACCGATATTTCCCGTGCGCTCGCTGCCGGTAGTGTTAGGTTCTGCTTTGAATGTGTATACAGCGTGGTGAGCGCACGACTTTTCAACTTTCACCTCCGAAACCCATGCGCTTGTATTACCAAGAACTTCGGGAGCGTGGTAGTCGGTCAGCGACGATTTAACCTCAAGGGTAAACTCACCGCCCGCAGCAGGTACGGTAATCGATTCGGGAGTGTAAGAGAACTCGTAGCCGTTGTCGCCTATGCCGCAGTTGTCCTCATCCTTTTCACAGCCTGCGAAAAACATTGCAGGCAGAATCATCATTGCAAACAGTAACTTTTTCATAGTTTTTTGGTTTTTATTTATTTATATATATTTCTCGTTATTTCTTTCTCCTTAACGCTTTTAACTATCTCTCTTCTTTAACGTTTTGAAACCCCTCTTTATTTTTCCGAAAGCGGCTCTTTTATTCAAAACTGCTCCTTTTCCCAGAAAGCGGCTCTTTTATCCTAAACTGCTCCTTTTTTCAGAAAGCGACCCTTTTTCCGAGCGTCCCACTTTTGAATACCTCCCTGTGAATACCTCCTTGTGAATGCCTCCCTGTGAAAGCCCCCCTTTTGAATGCCCCTTTTATTTATATTGCAAATCAACCTTCGTGCCTGCGGGAACGGATACGCAGTTGTCTACGTAATAATCGGCGTATTTGCTTGCATAATCGCCTACTTTCACCTTCGCCTGCGAGCCGAATGTACGCTCTACATATATCAAAACATTCAAATTATCCTTAACAAAGTCCGCCGGAATATCGGCACTGAATGTAAAACTCTTCTCCTCGAAATCCTGTGAAGTAGTAAACTCATCGCCCATAAGGTCGGTCATGCACATACGCGCAACGTGGTTGTGAACGTAGTTGTTGTTGTAGGTCGCGCCGTCCAACTGTCTTGCGACGATGCCGTCCTCGGTAACCATAACCGTTATCTTGTACTTGCCCTTGCTCTTTACATAAAGGTTTACATTGGCAGTGAGTTTCTGTCCCGAGAAGGAACTCTGCGCCTCGATTCCCACAGAGCAGGGATAGAGGTCTTCTGTCTGTTGAACACCGGATACGGCGTAATATGTTATAAGGTCGGCCTCCTTGTATGCAAGCACATCGTAGCGCATATCGACAATGCCCATAGGCAGTGATGTAACACCGAAACGGCTCATCAGACGGTTGGGGACGTTGATGGTCGTTGAAGGCTCCAAATCGCTGCCGGAGCAGTGATATCCAAGCGGAACAATCTTGTCGGGCAGTTGCCGGCAGGCAGCCTCCAAAGCACTCGCCATACGCGGGCAGTTGTTGCACCAAGTAGCCGTGAAATCGATATAGAGCGAACGGTGGTAGAACTCCCTCTGCGTCCACTCGCGGCCGTCGCCGACAGGCGCCGACGATTTTTCGAGTTGCGTTACCGATATGGTGTACATCTTGCCCTTGACATTGATATAGATTGTACCCGTGCGCATGGCACCGCTATTATTCTCCGCCTCGAAAGTATAACGCACCTCACCGCCGACGGTCGAATTACCGATATATGTAATCCAATCGGGCTTAAGAGATATCGTACCCGACTCACCGGCAGCCTTAATCAGCACCACATCGAAGCGACCCTGCTCGGCCGAGATAGTTACCCTTTCATCGGGGTCAGGTACATAATCGCCTTCGGAAACGCTCTGTACGACATTAACGTATGTTCTCTCTTTATCGCTATTGACGAATCCGACCACACCTTTGCGCTCCTTGCCGGTGGTATTGTTGCCCACACTGAACGAGAATGTCTTGCCCTGCGAGCCTGTAACTGTTATCCAGTCGCTCTTAGAATCGACACTCCAACCCAAATCCTCTTTGGCCGTAAGGTCAAAGGTTCCGCCGCCGATACCGAGCGTAACCGACGAGGGGGTGAATGCCGACTTCTCCTCGGTTTTGTCGCCGCCGTTGCCGCCGGTACCGCCGTTGTTGTCGTCATCGGAGGTTACAGGGTCGCCTGAACATCCCACTACAAGCGGCAGCGCAAGCATTATCCAGAGCAATCTTTTCAGATTCATAGCCGTACAGTTTACTAACAATTTAATAATCAACCGCTAACTGCACTATACGCAAAAAACACGCTTAAAAAATGTGCATAAACGGCATTCAAAGATAACTATATTTTTTGAAACAGGCAAAAAATTGCGCCATTTATTAACATTAGGCAATGTTTCGGCAGGCAATGTTATGCAACAAAAATAGCCGTCCGCAGGCGGCTGAAAAAGGACACGAAATATGTGGTATGACCTATATATTTTCCTCGGTCGGCTTCTCTTTTTTCTCAGGCTTATCCCAACCGAATATACAGCAAAGTATAGCAAGTATAGGGGCTATTACGAATGCAAAAAAGCCGATGACGATACCGACAAATATGGCGGCAATTAATGCGATAAGCAATACGATTAGCACCGTACCTCCTACCACTTCTATAAATGCACCTATCATAGTTCGGCTCTTTTGTCTCGTCTTAACAAAGATAATACAAAAATATGAAAAAACCAAAAAATAAATATGTTAAACGGCACGGCATCGGTTAATAAAATCCCAACTCAACGATAAAGGCGGCCTCCGTCCGCCGGAAACCGCCTTCATATATCACGCAGGCAATACCCTATCTTCTGAACCTTGGCATCTGCGGCATACGCATCTTGCCGCCGGCTGCCATCTTCATCATCTTGCGCGTATCCTCGAACTGCTTCATAAGTTTATTGACATCGGCCATCGTCGTGCCGCTGCCCTTGGCTATACGCTCCCTGCGGCGGGCATTGATAATCTCGGGATGCTCGCGCTCGGCAGGTGTCATCGAACCTATAATGGCCTCGGTCTGCTTGAAGATATCGTCGCTAATCTCGACATCCTTCAGAGCCTTGCCCACGCCAGGTATCATCGACATCAGGTCCTTCATATTGCCCATCTTCTTTATCTGTCCAATCTGCGCGAGGAAATCATTGAAGTTGAACTGGTTCTTGACAATCTTCTTTTTGAGTTTGCGGGCCTCCTCCTCGTCGAACTGCTCCTGCGCACGCTCCACGAGCGACACCACGTCGCCCATACCCAGAATACGGTCGGCCATACGCTCGGGGTGGAAGACCTGAAGCGCATCCATCTTCTCGCCGCTCGAGATAAATTTCAACGGTTTGTTCACCACCGAGCGGATGGATATGGCAGCACCGCCGCGCGTATCGCCGTCGAGTTTGGTAAGCACCACGCCGTCGAAATCGAGTCTCTCATTAAATTCACGCGCCGTATTGACCGCATCCTGACCCGTCATGGCATCCACCACGAAGAGGGTCTCGGATGGTTTGACGGCAGCCTTGATGGCCGTTATCTCACGCATCATCGCCTCATCAACGGCCAGACGGCCCGCCGTATCGACGATAACCACGTTGAACGAGTTCTGACGGGCATATTTTATTGCATTCTCGGCAATCTGCACGGGATTTTTGTTACCCTCCTCGGTATAGACCTGCACACCTGTCTGCTGACCCAATATCTTCAACTGGTCGATAGCCGCAGGACGGTAGACGTCGCCCGCCACAAGCAGCACCTGACGACCCTTCTTGCTCTTTATAAATGATGCCAGTTTGCCCGAGAAGGTCGTTTTACCCGAACCTTGAAGACCGGCGATAAGAATCACGGCAGGCGTTCCCTCAAGTTTGATATCGGTCGCCGTGCCGCCCATAAGCACCGCCAGTTCATCGCGCACGATTTTGGTCATCATCTGCCCGGGCTTGACAGCCGTAAGCACATTCTGTCCCAAAGCCTTGGCTTTCACCTCGTCGGTAAAGGTCTTGGCTACTTTGTAGTTCACGTCGGCGTCGATAAGCGCACGGCGTATCTCTTTCAGCGTCTCGGCGACGTTAATCTCGGTGATGCGTCCCTCGCCCTTCAATATTTTGAACGAGCGCTCGAGTTTGTCGGTCAGGTTCTCAAACATATCTGATTGCTGCTAATTACAAATTACAAAAATATACTTTCGGGCGGCAAAGTTAATAAAATTTTGCATACGACTCACAACAGTCCCGCCTCATAATATATGATTACCTGTTCTATCATACGGTCATCGCCATCCTTGTCGTACTCCGATTTGAGGTTATGACCGAAGAGTTTCGCTATGCCCTGCCAGAATCCGGCTACAAATCCGCCACGAAAATCCTTTACAATCTGGTAGGCGGTATACTCCGTCTCGCGGTCAATAAGTTTGACCAAGACACGCCCCTCGAAGCGCGTCATTTTTTTGAGTACGGGTGTATATTCGGCGGTGATGCGTTTCTCAATCTCCCTGACAAACTTTTTCTGGTCGGCCTTGGTCGGCAGGCGGCACATCTCATCCTCCATACGATTCATCTCCTCGCGAGCCTTTTGCGCTATCGGATAGACCTTTTTTACCGCATTTACAAGACGCTGATAGCGCCTCATATCTATAGGACGGTTGTATTTATACACCGGCAGTATATGCACCATCGCTATCGTATCGCCGTATTCATCGACAACACTCTCCATAAACCAGTAGCCCTGATTGCGCCGGGCTTGCGACGGCATCGCAAACCCTATCGTAAAAAGAACAAGCAGCAGAAGATATTTTTTCATACTCCGGAGACCGTTTTCGTGCAAATATACCTATTTTTGTGCAACAAACGGATAAAACTGATAAATATTACAAAAAATGAGAGTCGGAACAACTTGCACCCTCCACTCTGCGGTTACGGAGAGCAACACGGCGGCAGCCGTAGGCTCGGGGGATATGAATGTACTTGCGACGCCTGCGATGGCGGCACTTATGGAGCAGGCAGCGATGAGAGCCGTAGCGGATTCTCTGCCCGAAGGCTCGACGACTGTGGGCTGCCGGCTCGATATATCGCATATACGTGCAACAGTTGAAGGAAGGGCGTTTTCCGCGACGGCAGAGGTAACAGCCATAGAGGGACGCAGTATCACATTTGCACTTCAGGCTTCGGACGACAAGGGGATTATAGGCGAAGGCACGCACATCCGCGTAATAGTCGACCGCAAACGGTTTATGGATAAGGCATTACAATAGGATACCCTGTTGAACTATATCCGGTCCGAAAGTTTGATTCCGTTCGGTTCGGTTCCGTTCGGTCTATTCCTGCCGTTTATTAAAAAACTCTTTTATTTTCAGGGCTTTGGCAGCGCCGACAACAGCCGAAAGTTCACTCTCGGAGGCAGCCTTGATTTTCGACACCGTGCGGAACTTTTTCAGCAAGGCCGAAATACTCTTCGGACCGATACCTTCGATTTGTTCCAATTCACTATGCAGAAATGAGTTGCTGCGCTTCTGGCGGTGGAACGTAATACCGAATCGGTGAGCCTCATCGCGTATATGGCATATAACCTTCAGCGGCTCGCCCCTGCGATTGAGATAGTACGGTTGCGGGTCGTCGGGATAGAACACCTCCTCTATTCGTTTTGCAAGACCGACAACAGGCACTCGGTCTGCTATACCAAGTTCACACAACACGCCATAGGCGCTCGACAACTGCCCTTTGCCGCCATCCACAACTATCAGGTCGGGCAGCTCGGCACCCTCCTCTATCATACGCCGATAGCGACGATGCACAATTTCACGCATTGAGGCGAAATCGTCGGCACCGACAACCGTCTTGATATTGAAAGGGCGGTACTCCTTTCGCGACGGGCGCCCGTCGCGAAACACGACACATGAGGCCACAGGGTTGGTACCCTGAAGATTAGAGTTGTCGAAACACTCTATATGGCGAGGCTGCTTTTCAAGTCTCAACTCGCGGCGCATAGCCTCCATAAGGCGGTCGGTATGACGGTCGGGATTCTTAATCTCCATATTTTTCAGTTGCTCGGCGCGGTATATGCGTGCGCTGCGCTGCGAGAACTCCAACAGGTCGAATTTCTCTCCGCGACGGGGAACGGTGAACACCACACCGTCGAAGAGGGCTGTTCCCGAAGGCTCGAAAGGTACTATGACCTCACGCGAAAGTTCGCCTGCAACCTCCTCGACAAAATGGGATATGCCTCTCGACAGCAGGTCTGCATCGCTGCTTTCGACACCGCGCGATAATCGCACCGTAGAGACGCCCGTAACAGAGCCGTTGCGTATGCGCACGAAGTTGCAGTATGCCGTCTCGACGTCGTCCTCATCAACAAGCAGCGAGAAGACATCAGTATCGACTATGCGCGCACTGACTATCACCGAGCGGCTGCTGTAATTCTCGAGCGCCTCCAAACGCATTTTGAATCTCTTCGCCTGCTCGAAGCGCAACTCCTCTGAAGCACGCATCATCTCCTCTTTGAGGTAGGTACGCATCGGACGCAGGTCGCCCTTGAGAACGGAGACAGCCATCTCAAGCAGCACATCGTACTCCTCCGCACTCTGCGCCCCGACGCAAGGAGCCTTGCAGTTGCCGATATGGTATTGCAGGCAGGGGGTGTAGTTTTTACGCGCTATGGCCTGCTGCGAGAGGTTGAGATTGCAGGTACGCAGCGGCACCGTCTCACGCAGGAACTCCAGCACGCTGCGCTGTATCGACACCGATGCATAGGGACCGAAATAGCGTGAGCCGTCGCGAACCACACGGCGAGTAGATATCACACGCGGAAAAGGCTCATTGAGAACCGCTATCCAGGGGTATGTCTTGTCATCCTTGAGAAGGATATTGTACCGAGGCTGAAGGCTCTTTATGAGCGAGTTCTCCAGAAGCAGGGCGTCGGTCTCGCTTCCCACGACGATATGGCGTATCTCGGCGATGTGGCGCACCATAGCCCTCACCTTGGAGCTATGGTCGCGGTTCTCGATAAAGTATGACGATACACGTTTGCGCAGGCTCTTGGCCTTGCCAACGTATATAATCTTACCCGACGAATCCGCAAACTGGTAGACTCCGGGCGACAGCGGCAGCATAGCCACCTGCTCTTTCAACGCTTTAACTCTGTTTTCCGACATATCCAAACCCTCCTCAGCGTGGTGCAAAAATATCAATTTTTACCGCCTTTTATAAATATTTCACTATTTTTGTACCGAAAATATTATCCCGGACTATGAAAAGACACCTCAGCACAGCGAAAACCGTTTTAGCGGCGGTCGTTGCTCTCTTGACCGCCACCGCTCTCACGGAGTGCGTGGACAACACCTACGACCTGGACAATATCTCCAAAGAGGTCTCGGTCGGAGGCGATGAGATTATTCTCCCACTGGGCAAAATCAATGAAAAGAGCCTCAAAGAACTTTTGGGCGACGATATCGAAGGGTTCGACTTCGACAGCCGCTACGACGCATACACGGTAAATTACACCGGCAGCGAGAGTTTTGTTGTCGACGGCATAAAGATAGACCCTCTGACAGACCTCTCGCCAGATATCGACCCCGTATCATTCTCCATACCATCCATGCCCCAGACATTTGAACTGAGCGACCTTACCGAGGAGTTTTCGATAGAGTATCCGGAGATGGGCAGTCAGCCCGTAACGGCACCCATCGAGGCTGCGGTCGATATCGACACCGATATACCGGCCATTTCGGGAAATATACCGGCACTTGGAATGCAAAAACTGTCTTTCAGCGGCAAGACCGCTTTTGAGATGAGCATCGAGGTGGCACCGCAGATAGCAACCATCGGCAACCTCTATTTTGGAGACGGAGCGTCAGACTACGGCTCGCCTGTAGAGATGACTCTTTCGTTTAACGGCGCAAAGAGCATCAACGGCGGAGGATATATGGATATGCAGGTTCGATTCCCCGAATACTGCACCCTCACAGACAACGGCGGACGCAAGACAGGAAACGTCTTCGAAGTTAAGCATCAGTACGTTCCCGAGGGTACGGAGTATGTATCGTTCAGGTTCTACCTCACATCGGCAGACCTGTCGTCAAAACCTGCAACAGACGGAGTTATAAATATCAGCGAGGATATCGAATACGGATTCACATACGACTTTGAGGCTGTATCAGGTTTCTACAACCCTACTTTCAAGCCTGCAATCAAACTCTACTCACAGCCTGCATACAGCGATATGGAGGTAGTTACCAACCGCTTTACGGTTGATAACGGTTCGCATTCGTCCGAGGTGTCGTACACCTTTAACGGCATACCCGAAGGTGTGGCGGATATTCACTCCATAGCCTTTACAAATGCACCGGTAACTCTCTCGCTGAAGGGTCTCGAGTGGCTCGGCAACGACGCTCTGACGGCAAAGATACGCCTTCCCAAGTGCTTCACCTTCGACCCTCACAGCAAACTCGACGCCAATACGAATACACTCACGGCGACGCTCGCCGAACTGCAAAACGGCATAACGCTTAATATAAACAAGATGGATTGTTCCGGCAGCGAAGCATCCGTCGGCAGCGGTCAGCTGACCATACGAAGTACCATAGAGGTATCGCTGGGCGAGGTGCCAGCCGGTCTTAAACTGCACCTGTCGGAGATAAAGCCTCAGACTTATCCCGTAACGGTATGCGCTGTAATCGATGCTTCGACAATGGAGGTAGACCTCGACAACACAAAGGTCTCCCTGCGAGAGCATAATTTCGATTTCAACTTCGGCGCCAACAACACGCCCACAATTACAAAGACCATATCGCTGCCCAAAGAGATAGCAGCCATAGAGCATCTCAGCGTGCAGAACATAGACGGCAAAGATGTCAAGACAGATATATCCGTATCGCTGCCGGAAGGTCTGACCTTCCCGGTAGAGAAGGTTCTGCTCGACTTTACGATAAACCTGCGACAGAAGATTCACCCGACAGAGGGACAGAAGAATATCGAGACAGCGGCCAACGGCGACCATATATTCCATGTGGAGAGGCTCGAATGGCATCCCAACACCCAGCGTACGCTCAATATCGCCTCGATATTTATAGACCGCATAGAGAATCTGCCCGAGATTACGGATAACGGCAACGGCCATGAGATGTATATTAATGAAGCATTCTCGGTAACGGGCGGAGTAACCGTTCCGTCAGACTCGGGTATTGACCTTAGCAAAGGCAAACTCCAGTTGGATATGGATATATCAGTAGAAGATATCTTCGTTAAGGAGTTCGTCGGCAAGGTCGATTACACCATTTCGGAGAGCGAGCAGACAGAGATAGATTTAAGCGCCCTGTCGGATTTCGGTCTCACGATAAACAATGCAGCGCTCTCGCCCATCTTTGATATATATCTTGACAACAGCGATTTGGATATTCCATTCAATGTAGATATAGATATTATGCCAAGCAACGCCGAGGGTGATATTATAGAACAGAACCGTATTAAGGTGGACGGCGTACACATAGACGGAGGACGCAGAAACCATATCGTAATCTCGACCGAGGAGCGTCGCTCGGAGTATGAGGATGCGGAGACGACCTTCGTCGCCGCCGATATAATCCGACTGCTGAGCGGAGAGATTCCGTCGAACCTGCTTCTCGCCATAAATGTCAGCTCCGACACCGAGAGCATGCATACAATAGACCTCACACAGAGTGAGTTCACCATAGTGTGCGATTACAGTGTGGATATACCGCTTGAGTTCGGACGTGCGCTCGATATAACATACAGCAACACCATTACCGACCTCGCCGATGCCTTCAGCAGTGTCGCCGATACGGGTATCAAGGTCAAACATATTGCCATCGTAATAGATTTCGACACCTCGATACCGCTCGATATGATATTGAGTGCCGAACTGCTCGACGCCGCCGGCAACAGAACTGCGACCAATATAAATATGGGCGACAACTGCATCGTGCGCGGTCATAACGGTCAGAATGGCGGCAAAACCACGCGGTCGACAGTCGTACTCGGCTTGGATGCAGGTGAAGATGGCGACCTCTCGGCGCTGAAAGATGTCGACGCGCTCAGATTCTCGCTCAACCTGCGCAACAGCGGTCTTACCGGCGGCAAACTGCAACCCGACCAGGTTATATCCGGACGCGCCAAACTACAGGTGAACGGAGGTATAACGGTAGACCTCGACGAATTATAAATCAGGGACAACAACCACCAAGCAGACAGCAATTAAGATAACAATCAGGCAGACAACAACGAAAAACCCGACTGAAAGATGAAAAAATATTTAATCCTTACGATTCTCTTTGCGACATTCGCCTCGACGGTCAGCGCCCAAATCAGAACATCGTACTTTATGGAAGGCTCCACCTTCCGTACGGATATGAACCCTGCGCTTGCACCTACGAGAGGATATCTCAACTTCCCCGTAATAGGCAATACGGGTCTCTCAATAAACAACAACTTCGCATCGGTGTCGAACTTCCTCTATCCCAATCCCGACGGAGAGGGTTTGGTAACTTTTCTGCACCCGAGCGTGGACAAGAATGATTTTCTGAAGAGACTTCACAAGAGTAACCAACTCGGCATCTCTTCACAGTTCAGTCTGGTCGGTTTCGGCGCTCACACAAAGCGGTTTTACTGGAATGCGGGTATAAATATCAAGGCCGATGCCAATGTAATGATACCCAAGGAGTTTTTCACTCTGCTCACCACACTCGGACAAGGCTATCACGAACTTAATTCGCTGACGGTTGATGCAAACGCCTACCTCGAGGCCTATGTCGGTGCCGCAATTCCCATTAAGAATATCGCAACGGTAGGTTTCAGAGTCAAGGGTCTTTTGGGTCTCGCCTCGGCAGACCTCACCGCCGACCGTCTGTATGCAAACATCACCGACGAGATAGTCGATGCAAATATGAGCAGCACTCTGCGCATAAGCACCATCGCCGCACGCAAGGTCGCTCCGGGAGAAAACTTTGAACTTTCGTCGCTCGCCGAGTCGCTCTTCAATATAAACAACATCGGCTTTAAGAACTATGGTGCAGCCTTGGATTTGGGTTTTGAGGTGCGCCTTATAGGCGAGAGGCTTCGTCTGTCGGCAGCCGTAACCGACCTCGGTTTCATCTCGTGGGACGGCGACAGAACAGTAGAGGGTATAGCTCAAGCAGGATTCATATATCGCGGATTCAACTTCGACAATATGGAAATCGACACCGAGTCGGACGGTTTCAATATGACGACCGGAAGCACGCAACGATACATCAAGCGTCTCAACTATTCGATAAATGCCGGTATTGAGTATGCCATACTGCGCAATCATATCAGTTTCGGTCTGTTGGCACACACGCGCTTCTACCGCAAATCGACCACAGCCGAGGTTACGGCTTCGGTGAACTTCAAGCCACTCAACTGGCTTACGGCGACCGCCAGCCACACATTCCTCAACGGCAACAAGTTAGGTGTTATGGGTCTGGCGCTGAACATACATCCTCGCGGACTGAACCTCTTTGTCGGTACGGACTTCGTGGATTTCAGGCACGCGAAGTTGCGCGACAGCAATGTACGTATTCCAATCAATCAGAGTTCGGCAAATGTCTATGTAGGATTCGGCTTCTCGTTCAAGTATGCCCCATACAGAAAAGCATCCAACTCCAATTTGTAGACGCCGCAGCAAACATATTATATGTTAGCAAAGAGAAAAAGCGGAGGGAACCTTTCCGGTCCCTCCGCTTTTTTCAGACAGGTTACTCTGTTTTTAGTATATGATTTTATCCACCCTCTTGTCATAAGGCGAGAGCGGCAGATGCTCTACGACCTGCACCGCGAAACATACACCTACCGTAAAGGCGCGAAAACCCTCTTTTGCCATATAGCGGTCGTAATACCCCTTGCCGCGACCGAGACGCCATCCCTCCGGCGTAAAGGCCCTCCCGGGGAGTATCATAAAATCTATATCCTCCACCGCAACCGGCTGCGATGATGCCGGTTCGGCTATGCCGTATGCGCCGGCGCGCATAGAGTCCGGCTCATAGTCGCAAAACTCCATATCATCGCCGACAATACGTGGCAGCAGCAGGCGTTTTACCCCATACCACCGATGCAGAAACTCCTCCGTCGAGGGCTCGTCGGGCAGTGAGGCGAAGAGAGCCACGCTGTGCGCCGCTATGAACGCAGGCTCGCACTCGACGGCACGGAATATCTTACACGCAACGGCAGAGCGCTCCTCGGCGGTAAGACGCACTACCCTTTCGCGTATCACAGAGCGCAAAGCGCCTTTGGTTCCGTCAGTGTTGTCCATAGAGCAAAATTAAGTCGTAAAAATCGATTAAAATTCATTGTTATTCCGCAAACAATAACTATCTTTGTGTCTTGTATACTGAAAACAATACAAATATAATAAAAATCCAACTTAATTATGGGTAGTTTTTTAACTAAATCATCTCTTGGCCGGAAACTCGTAATGTCCATATCGGGCTGTTTTCTGGTTCTCTTCCTGCTGTTCCATATGTCCATGAACCTTGTGGCGATAGCAGACCTCCTCAGCGGCGAAGGCAGCGCACCGTTCGGACTCAGTTACAACGGCATCTGCGAATTTCTCGGCACCAACTGGTATGCACTGGCAGGTACCGCAGTACTGGCTTTGGGTGTGGTTGTACACATCGTATTCGCAGTCATTCTGACGCTTCAGAACCGCAAGGCACGCGGCAATGTACGCTATGCCGCAACGGTCAAGGAGAAAGGCGTATCGTGGGCATCGAAGAATATGCTCGTGCTTGGCGTAATCGTCGCTCTGGGTCTTGGTCTCCACCTGTTCAACTTCTGGTACAAGATGCAGTATGCAGAACTCTTTGGCGGTGAGACGGCAAACGGCGTTCAGTTGATTGCAGCAACCTTCAGCCAGTGGTACTATGCTCTGCTCTACATCGTATGGCTCACAGCACTGTGGTTCCACCTCACGCACGGCGTATGGTCCATGTTCCAGAGCGCAGGTCTGAGCAATGACAAGTGGCTTTGCCGCCTGAAGTGCTGCGCAAACGTAGTTGCAACGCTCGTATGCCTCGGATTTGCGGTTGTGGTTGTCGCCTTCTTCGTTGCCGCCAACTGCCACTGCTGCTAAAACGGAAGCGAAACAACAGCGAACACTATTTTATAGCGACAAGTAAGTTTTTACCATTCGCGTCAAAATTTTAGAGACAAAGTAATTATTAAAAATATGGCACTGAAATTAGATTCCAAAATCCCTTCCGGCGAGCTGGCCCAGAAGTGGAGCAACCACAAGGCTGCAATCAAGGTCGTCAGCCCTGCCAACAAACGCAAACTCGACATTATCGTCGTCGGCACGGGTCTTGGCGGCGCATCCGCAGCTGCTTCGCTCGGTGAGTTGGGATACAATGTCAAGGTGTTCTGCATCCAGGATTCGCCCCGCCGCGCGCACTCCATAGCAGCGCAGGGAGGTATCA
>JAFLRT010000022.1 GCA_022511295.1 Alistipes sp.
TTAACTCATATGAACTCCCTTCTACTACATTAAGCCCCAAATAACATTTATTGGAATAGACTTTTGTGATTTGCGTAATCCCACCTGCAACAAGAAATTCATAATTACTTACATCATCATAATCAGTTAACGCCCAATAAGTGCTTTGATTTGAAGGAGCCTTAAAGTAAAATTTATGTCCGAACACAGCTGTAATTTCGGTAGATAACTTATCGGTTCGGCCACCGCTACCATTACCGATACCGCTAACTGTTACATTATAGCCTGAAAACGAAACATTAACCCCCCTAATATTATATTGTGTTTTTAAGGGTAATATCAACTGATTCCACGCCACCGCATTACCCCTGATGCTCTCAATGCTTGCAGCCTCAAAACCGCTCGCAACGTCGCTGTTACCGCCGACAGGACGATACATAGAACTGTTGGGAATTTCAACATCGCCGATAAGGTTCTGCGCCACTGCAGCGACATCATACGGCAGATTATTCCACGGCGTTACTCCGTCGCCGGTCTTACTCCGGCGGGTGTCTGTTTCGGTCGCCGGTTCGCCGTCTCTAAGTATCGGATTCTTCAACGTCCAATTCGCGGCCGTGTCATGTCGCAACTTATATACGACCTTTATATCCTTTTCTGCCATACGTTTCTGTTGTTTGCGATTTTTAGATTGTGTGGCCGGCAGCGTTGCCGCCGTCGAGAATGTAGACATCGTCGGCAAAACGCTCATCTACAACCTCGTTTATCTTATCCTCCAGCGCTCCGTCCTCGTTGAACTCCTCGAGAGCGTCCACGCGGTCGAAAAGTGCTTTTTCTGCGCCCTCGGCACGTTCTTTTTCGGTCTTGACGGCGTTCTGATATGCCGTGGTAATCTCGCTACGAAGCGACTCCAGCAGTCCCGTCAGCGTTTGCGCGTCGGTGATACCCTGCAGGAACGACTCGACCTCCTGCCAGCGGTCGATGACATCGTTCGGGTCTTCCAGATTCAGGAAGGTGTGCAGAGTCTTTGCTACTTCGTAGAGGTCGCGGTAGCCCTCGCCGAACTCTGCCAGCGCACTCTTGGCCTCGTCGAGTGTTGCGCCATTTTTCAGCAAGTTCGTAATCTTCGCAATGTCTGCGTTTGCCGCGTCGAGTCTGTCTTTTTCCGTCTCGATAGCCTCGTACAAAGCCTTGTCCAAATAGTCGAGGTCGTTCCACGGAGTCACGCCGTCGCCGACCTTTTGACGTTTCGTGTCCAACTCGATGCCGACTTCGCCTTTCAGCATCACAGGGTTTACTTCCGTCCAGCGTGCCGCCGTGTCGTTGCGCTGCTGGTGGCGTGCTTTAAGCAAATTCTGTTTTCCCATATTCGTGTCTGTTGTTTGATTATTCTATTTCTTTGTGCAGACCATCGGCATCGCCGCTGTCTATGATTTCAATATCGTTGTAATCAGCCCCAACGCAATAGTATTTCAACAAGGATGAATCCCAGCGATATGATTTGTTGGCTGACTTGTCAACGTAGAGTATATGCGAGTCACCGACGTTCGGGAACTCATATTTGCTGTCGTACTGACGCACTGCGCCGCCGCCGCCACCGTACAAATTGGGCGTTATAATCACTCCGCCGGCGGTGGTTATTTTGAGGCGGTAGTCATCATCTGTATTCTCATCGTAAACCTCGATAATAGGCGAAAATCCGTCGTTGCCTTTCGGGCCGGCTAACCCCACATTGATACTATCAGTACCCAAATCGACAGTAGTAACTTCGAGGTTGTTGCAATCGCATTTGTCATCACCCTCTTGGCAGGTAGTTGAAACGAGAGTGAAAGCGTTGCATTTGTCGACTACTGTTTGGCCATCTTTGCCGTGGTTCACGTATAGTGTGAGGGTGTACGGCCCTAAAGCCTTTTGCTCCGAGGCGCGGAATTTGAATAATAAGGTGTTGCCCTCGACTTCAAAATCGTGCAGCATGACGCCCATCGTCGACCTGACAAAAAGAGTCAAATCGCGACCCTCCAATGAAACCGCTTCGCCGTTGGTAAGTATCGACCAGCGGATACCTATATCTTTACCTTTGCGAATCTTCATCGTTGCTGTTTGTTGTGGTTTTATTTACCGCGTCAATCAATGCTGGCGAGCCGAACTGCGCCACAAAATCTTTGATAAGGGCATATTCCTCGTCAGTGTATTCGGTTTCGCCTTGCGAGTTGTATATCTTCAAAGCGACGGCGTGCGACGCTATACCGCGTCCATTCTGATATATCGCATCCGCAATTTGATTGCGAACATCTACCACCGTACATTGTGTTTTGGCAATGTCGGTGAATACCTCTAATCTTTGAAAATTGATGTTTGTCATAGTCGTTAATTGTATGATGACATATAGTTACTTCGCCATACTTTGTAGGTTTCATCAAATATTACCATGAACAAGTCGTAAATACCGAGAGATACGGAAGACACATTGCTTTTTTTGTGTATATACTGGCCGCTCGGTGCAGATACGGTGATATTCGCTGACCCTGCGCGGATAAAGTATAATTGTCCATCTTCCGCGTTCGCAGGCAGAGTTAATGTTATTGCAGAAGTATTAGTACCTATGATTATGGAATCCATCAAGGAGAGCGTCTGCGACGATGAAACTCGTCGAGTGCGCAAGCGGAAACCGCAAATGTCGCCTTGGGATATATATAGCGCATGATTGCCATAGTATTGACTGCCGTTGGTGTCACTACTTCTTGCACCTGATATTGATAGATACAGACCTATATGTCCAGAAGTGCTGGATTCTGTGTCCGTGAAATCTATTCTAAAAGGAGCTTGGGCCGAGGCAAATGAGGATGGGAGGGTGTTTACACCTAAAGAAACTTTCCTCGTTCCTTCGGTAAACCTTAATCCATCTGCTGATAGTGACATTGAGTATTTGGATAAATCCGATGTGCTTACAAGGTCTGTTTTACCAATCGTAAACCCTCCAATATTACCCTTTTCGGAGTGCAGCTCGCCACTGACATACGCACTCTCAAGACGTGCCTTTGTCGCGACAAAACTACCGTCTTGCGATACTCGGAAAGGCGCATTTGCTCGATTTGCGTATGTCGCGCCGATAAACAGCGGGGTAGAGTCGCCTATGAAGCCGCCTATGATTGAGCCTGCATCGTTCTTAATCAACAACCGCATACCTTGCAGGAATGTAATCTCGGCATTGTCGGCCAACAACAGCGGAGTATATAGCGGGGCCATACTGCTTAACGGCGACCAATAGGTGTTGCCTTTCAGGTCGTAGGGCGGTTTGTTGGCGTTAGATGACCTGACACCATTGTGGGCCGCAGTCGCTTGGAAACGATACTGATTGCCATTGTCGTCGTTGATAACCACCACATCCAAATACCTTACATCCGTAGTGTCCACCTCTGTGTCGTTGCGGAATTCTACATTCGCCGCCCATTGCGAGGTGCGCAGGATGCAACCATTAAGGCCTTTTTCGCCGTCATCTATGGCGGGGATTATAATTGAATCTAACCATGCACCATCTTTACGAACGTAAATCTCAATACGGTCTAAATTAATATAATCATCAAGCGGTATATTAAGCGTACTTTTGCCACTTCCTGATGCAATGCTATCATAAGATTTATTGTAAATTCTCCAATTTATTGTTAAAGAATAGTCGATGTATGGAAGTTCATTACCAACTTGCGCCATAACATCAACATCAATATCCAGAATTTTAGGAGTACCATTTGCGTATTGTCCTATCGTGGTAGCAGAAGGTGCAAGCCAATAACGAACTGCATCCGCGCCGTCCTTGCCGTTCGCGCCGTCCTTACCCGGCGCACCAGTGTCGCCATATACCGCAACGATATGCGGTGTTGTGGCTTCCCAATTAGTACCCGACGTGTAC
Source organism: Alistipes sp. (assembly GCA_022511295.1). Lineage (GTDB taxonomy): Bacteria > Bacteroidota > Bacteroidia > Bacteroidales > Rikenellaceae > Alistipes. The sequence goes on from JAFLRT010000022.1 coordinate 3,884, forward strand.
TGCATACGCTCGTAGTTCCACAGGTACTTATTTGTTGCCGACATTGCGGGCGGTGCTATCTGCCACGGAGAACTCGGTGCTGACGATGCTGCCGGAACACTCGGAGCGGTTGGGGTAGTGGTTACAGCGTAGTAGTTTATTATCTGCGCGATGCCGCGACCCGCTGCGCCAGTACCGCCGTCCTTGCCATATCGGCCGATGATTACAGGGGTTGTGGTGGACTTATCGCCATCCGTGAAAGAAGTAACCTCGTAATTCCAAAGGTACGGCTTCGTAGCGTCCATAGTCTGCACATCGGTAGTCCAGCCGCTGGTCGAGGTCGTGACTCCGCTGCCCGATGCCGACGCGAGGTAGTATTCGGTTATCTTGCTGATACCTCTACCCGCCGCGCCATCCTTACCTGGCGCACCAGTCGCACCATGAGCTGAAACAGAGTACAACGTATCACTCGTATTGTCGGTGTATTGGATGACCGTCCGCGTCCAAAGGTAGTAGCCCGCTTCTGTTGCAGGCGGCGATGAGAGCCATGTACCTGTTGGTGCGATAGTGCCCGATTTTCCGGCTTGGTAGGTTACGACCGAGGATGCAATACCGCGACCATCTGCTCCAGCCTTTGTTTTGGCAACATTGAACCTCTTTGTGGTCGTAAGACCTTTGTATGTAGCCTTGATATCCACATAGCCCGTATCGGCCGACAATGCCGTCACGGTGTAGGTTCGCGTTGTCGCGTTCCACGTGCCGGTCAGTCCGCTCGGAGTGGCCGAGTATGTCGCCTCGGCGGATACATCGGTAGTGCCGTAGAATACGTTGACAGTCGTCGAGCAGGCGGGGAAATTTGCAATCACACCCGAAGCATTCGACGGTATGCCTTGATACTCGTTCGAGAGGGTAACGATAAGAGAGGTAGCCTCCTCCGCAAGTTTGTCGGCCACGAGGTTGCCGAACCTGCTGACCTCGGCATCGTAGTTGGCGAAATAGGTGTTGTAACTCGTGCGTTGCGCCGTCGTGAGTGTTGTATCGGTGTCGTTGTTCACGGCCACCGTGCCCGTAAGGAAGTTTACGAGGTTATTCTTCGCCGTCGTAAGGGCAGTGATTGATATGCCGTACTTCGTAGCGTCACTTTGGTACTGCGCAAACTCATTCTCAATCTGCGCCAATCGGTTGCGCAAAACAGCCTTTTCCTCGCGAGAAATAACACTATCCGATGACATCTGACGCAGACGAGCCTGCGAATCGTTTACGAGCATCCAGTCGGCCGTTGCAGCCGTTGAACCAGTTGCTCGGTCGGCGTTGCAAATGTATATCGAGCCGTCAGTCTTAATCCATATATCATTGACGCTATACGGTACGGACGGCGTGCTGTCGCCGTAGAATAGTTTCACTTTCGAGCCGGCTATACCCAACGCCTCGCGTGCCTCGGCCAACGCTTGCGCCGCGCCGCTATCGGAGATTCGCTCCCACGTGTAGGTGTTGCCCGATTTGGTAAACTTGTAACGCTCGTATGATACCGTGCCGTCCGAGGCTGTAACCTTGCGGTCGTAGTAGTCGTTTTCGTGACGTTTCTTCTCGGTGTCGGTTTTCCAATCGCTCGCAGGGTAGTTGTTCAGCGTCGGCACAGCATCGCCTGTCCACGAAACAATCTGACCGTCGATTTGGTCTTGCAAGTCGGGGATAATAACAGTTGTAAGATTATCGAGCGTCTGCCGTATCTGCTCCGAAAGCTGGTATGCACCTTGCGCGGTAGTGTTAATCGCCGTTTCTATCGCCGCCTGTGCCTCCTCCAAACGGGTCGTGTAGGTCGAATAGGCATCGTTGAATGTCGCGTATTTTGCATCCACATCCGCCTTTTCGGCCGCCGTGGCTATTCCGTCATCCGACGCTGTTGCGACCGACGCGAGCAGGTTGGCAACCGCCGTGTCAAATGCGCTCTTTGCCGCTTGCAGATTGCTCTTGGGCGTGCCCGACAGCAAGGTGTTGTTATATACAGCCGAATACGAAGCATCTACCGCCTTTTTTGTTTCATTGACGCTGTTCTTGTATTTCTCTATCGCCACCGCCTCGGCGCGGTCGATAATACCGTCAGCAAAGGCGGTATCGGTAAAGTCTTTGAGGCTGTCTGCTGTCTTTTGAGCTGAATCCGCTGCGCTCTGCGCCGCATCTATATCAGCCTGTACGTCCTCAGGAGCAGGAGTCCACGTCGTAGGCATCTTGTTGCCTTTGACGAGCATGACGTTGTCGAATTGTACTGTGTTTCCCGCTGTATTACCTGAAATGCCTGCGTATACCAATAATACTCCGGATTGAGTATCTATACCACTTTTAAGTTTTATTTGAGCTTCCTTGCCTTCAGTTATATTTATTTTATCATTTAATGCTGTGGAAATTGATTTGTCATAAATAATAACACTATACTGGTCAGGTGTTCCTTGAATATTAGTTATTTTATCTACTCTAACAGTAAATATATCTTCGGCCGACACTTGTATAGAAATAGGAAAATGAGCGCGACGATATGACTCTCCTCCTTGATTAGTAATAGCAGTTTTTGAATTGAGAGCGAGGTTTCTAACTCCTACCTCCAACCCCTCAATATCTTTCAGTATTACCGTCGTCTGCACATCCAGCATCGTCGTCGTACCGCCCGCCGCATAGAGCGTACAGCGTACCGCCGTCACATTGGCGGCCGAGGGCGTGTAGACTTTTGACGATTCGTTGGCCGACGAAGTGTACTTATTCGTGAAAGTGTTGCCGTCGGTACTCTCGGCGATAATCATTCGGCCAGCATAGGCGGTGCGTACTGCGCTGTTGCCGTCCCGATAGAATGACGAGAATGTGACCGTTGCAGGCGTGAGGGCATTGTCATACCCACGCTTCATCGCCAGCGTCGAAGATTCGAGGATATAAGAGCGGGCGGCATCTCCAGTATCGCCTTTCAACCGCGCCCACTCATACGAACTTGCCGTAGTCGGGTCGGCTTGGTTGAAGTCCGAGCAAGTTCCGATATACAATGCACCCGAAAAGTACGTGGTCGAGAAGCCAGTCTTGCCGTCCGCACTATTGGCATACGCCGTGTGGAAGTATGAAGTCTTGCCGTCTGCGCCCGTCGCACCAGCCACGCCGTCTGCGCCGTCTGCGCCTACTCGACTTACCGAATATGACTTCATAATCGTACCGTCAGAGTATTTAACCTCGGTCTTGCTCCAAAGATACTGTCCTACACTAATACTCGGCACTTTATCCGAGATGAATGCACTGTCGGCGGGCTGTGCTTCGGAATTGGTAACAGCATATGTAACCGAATGGCTCGTTATGGTTACGGACGTGCCGTCTTTACCGTTAGTGCCGTCCTTACCAGCTGCGCCTGTTGCGCCATGCGCCGCAACCGAATAACTTGTCGTAGACTTGCCGTCCGAGTAGCTTACAATCGTTCGAGTCCACAGATATTCGCCGGCAGTAGTAGCAGGTATTTGTTCGAGCCATGTTCCCGTCGGCGCAGTAGTGCCCGACGTGTTTTTCTGATACATCACCGAGGTAGAGGTTATCGTTACCGATGAACCTGCCGCACCTTGTACCGCCTCCTCCAACAATAACCACGCGCTGTTGCTTTTGCTCGGCGCACTTGTTGTGCCGTCCACCAAACAACGCCATTTCGCATTGTTGTGGTAAACATCATCATTCTTGTAGCACGTTTCGCTTGCACTCCACACTCCTTTATCCGTTATGACGGGTACTTCTTGACCTTGCGGGTTCATCTGCTGGATGCGCCCCGTCATGTAGATATTGTTAAGGTATGCGGAATAGCCCGCCATATCAATGCCAAACAGTGCTAAGTTCGAGAGGTCGCCGAACTGAGCACCAATATTTCGGCCCGAGAACTCCCAATCGTTAACCTCGCGTAAATAACGCTCGTATGAACGTGTCGAATATTGCGACGTTTGGCGTTCGGGATTCGTGAAGTTCCCATAACCGACAAAGTGCATCGCCTCTTGTGGCTGATGCGAATATTTCCATGTTTCCGATATGGGTCTCAATGCGTACCTGAATGATGCGTTGACACCCTTATCGAGTACCTCGGTTATACGGAAATACACCGTCGAGAACCCTGCAAATGTAAAGTTACCTTTTCCGTCGTCGCTATCCTTCGTTGAATTGGCCTCAGGATTCGCTTCGTTATGGTAGATACCCATACATATATCATTCTCGGCAATAGAGCCTATCTCGCCCGACTCTAATTTAAGATGTATTATGCCGCTGTTCAGTTGGCTGCCCTCGGCGTCGGTGTCAGGAATAACCGACTCGATAATGCCGGCCGACACCGCGCGCCACGTATTGCCGAGTGTAATATCTACACGATTGTATCGTAACTCGGGAACTTCGAGAAAACGACGTAAGGCAAGACTCTCCAGCTCGGCATTGCCGTTTTCGTCGATATTACCACCAACACCGGTTATGCCGGCAGAGAAATCTCTTCCAACTTGCAGCCCTTTCTCAAACGTGGTTTTCCCATTAACGGTGCCGCCAGCGAGTCTGTTTAGAAATCGTTTATCTGAAGCCAGCGCTGAATATGCGTTTGTGTCGCTCGCAGGCGTGGAATCATACTGCGAACGTATCAGATATACACCGCCCGTGGTCGTACTGACACCGAAACGTTCAGAGTATGCCGCAGCCTTTACGTCTTTCTCTATCGTGCCAAAACGCGAATATGCCGTGTTATCGCCGACGGTGTACGTGGCGATATACTCATTGTACAGCTTCTTTTCGTAGGCTTGAATGCGCGACGTGCGGCCGTCAGGGCCGAAGCGCTCATCGTCCAGCAGAACCCGCTGCCCCAAATCATAGTTTTTGTCGTTCTCGGTGCAATATACAGGGTTTGTCGGGCAGTCGTAGACCGTAGTGTCGGTGCTATGCTCTTTTGCATACGACAGGCCGACTTTGAGCAATTCCTGCTCTGCGGCATCCTTGCGTGCCGCGGGCAACCGCACACCGATGAGTACGAACGTGTCGCCATCTTTCGGGTGCAGACTCGCGTTGGGTATAATCAGCGGTTTGTCGCTGCCCGAATCCTCCTCCTGATGTATTATCTCGAATTTCTTGTTGAATCCGTCTGTCGGCTTCCACGTTGCGGGGTCTATCGGGTTGTTCTTGTCGTCGATAATCGCCAAATCGAACGTGCGGCCCATAAGGCTGCCGCTGGTGAACTGCGCCTGCAATGTTTCGCCCTCGATAACGTCGGACGGCAGGAACGGCGTGTCGGCGCACTTCATAACGTAGGCCTCGAATGTCTCCTGCTTGCTGCTGTCGCCGCCCTCGAACAGGCGCGGTATGGTCTCTATGCCCGTGACCGTCTCGGTGTTCTTCGGGAAAACATCGTCAAATATAACTATTTGCTCGACAATCTCATCTTTAGTCAGATTCTCTCGAGCGTCGATGAACTTGTAGCCTGCGGGCAGGTGCAGTCGCTTCTGCGATACGTGGTTTGTTATGCCCTCCTGTCCCGTGCTGTCGTAGTCATCGGGTAGGTTGCGCGTGGAGCCGAACACGAAAAAGCGGGTGCCATACTCGGCGTCGTCGCCTTTCTTTGCCGGCAACGACGTTATGACGTCGCCGCGCTTGAATACCTCGGCCGTTCCCAACTCCAGCTTGCCGAAGTGAATCCATATATTATTGCCGTTTTCCTCTGTCCACCATTCAACCCCGAACGTGTCGGCAATAGTTGTGAGTCCGTCCCAGCACTTGTCGCCCTGGAACGATACCAACTTCGTCATTTCGGCGTATTCCTCGGGAATATTGCCGATGGCCCAGTCCTGCGTGCCCTCGAAAGCGTTCATGCTTTCGGCTATGATATTGCCGAATGAACGTAAATCCGTGGTGTCGTTGAAAATCAACTCTGCCGGAGTTGCCTTTGTCCACTTCACGCGCACGTCCTTCATGTCGCTCTGTCGCGCCCAGAATCGCAGCGTGTATTTCCAGCCACCGGTCGCAGAGTCGAAATCGGGATTAACCTCGTCTTTTATCTTGAATTTGTAGCCCTTGTAGAGAATGTATGAACCACGGCTGAACAATATCTGCTCCCGAGTATTAAAGGGCAATTCGATGTAGTAATCGCCCATTAATACGTTCTTGATGATTGCCGCCGTCGTTATCGGGGCATCATAAATGGCGGTGTGCAGTGGAGAATATATTATCATTGCCGTGAGAGCCTTTAACCTATGTGGCAAAAGTCAGTACGTTCGGCACATTATCCAATAATTTTCGTATCTTTGTTCGTGCAATTATAATAGTTATGCAATTTATGTTAAACTCAATTATTGAGAGACCGATTATAAAATCGGTCCGATATATTAAATTTAGCGCTTTAGAGATTACTTTTTACGATAATTCAAAGATGATTATTCGTGTTTAGGTAAGAAAAAGGACGGAATAACCGTCCTTTTATTATATCCTGTTTGCTGGGTTCGGCTCGTTGAATTTGACAGCCACGGTACACGTCTTTCGACTCGCAGATATATTGAACTGCCCTGAATTGCTTTTGTATATCAGATTGTAAACATCCGCACCTTCGGCGGGCACGCATATTGTAACCTTGCCTTTGTACAACAGCGTGAGAAAATCGCGGTATCTCTGCTGTCGCTCCGCAACAGTATCGCCAAATACCACGAACGCCAGCGTAACATCGCGGGCTTGCAATTTTGTCACCGGACGCCCCTCGGAATCCTCGACTATTACCTCTTTGCCGTCCTTTGTAGGGTCGTCATTCTCAACAAGTGGTTTAATAGGCACAGGGGTCTCCAGCGCATCGAGAAAACCGTCACCCATTGCAATACCCATCGCAAAGGCATCTGAACCGTTGATTAATAAATCGTCTTTCATATACCGTTATTTTTCTTCACACAAATTCTTTTTCAAATAGTCGTATGCGGTATCTACCACATCGTAACCTTTCGAGTCAACATACGAGGCGTAGAACATACCGTCGGCAAAGATTATCCCTGTGCCCGACTTGTTCATGGAGTCGAGAACTCTGTCGGTCGCCTCTCGCGCCTGCGTGGCTGTTTCGGGGTTAGTTACGCCGATATATCGCAGCCGTTCTCGGCCGTTGTAGAAAACCGATATTCCTCCGGCATTGTCGAGATTGAAGGTGCGATTTTGGTAGGTGTGCTTTTCCTTCTGTCGCTCGACAGCCTGTACTCCCCGCTCATAGATGTGGTCTACGACAATATTGGGTATGCTTTCGATGAATTTGTCTATCCCCGATATGTCTTTCTTAATCTTCATCTATAACAATCCCGCAGTGTTGCGCCTTACCTCGTAAATATCGTTTTTAATTGATGCCATATCGGCCCGCATGGCGGCAGTGTTCTGACTTATGTCGGCTACCTCAAGATATATCATTACGGTATATCTCAACAGGTCGTTGCTGATTTGCACGTTGCTGTCAACCGATGCACGAATAGCGGCTATCCCGACAACGATGTCGACGATACGTTGTGTGTCATCCATCATAAAACCGCGTATATCGTGAACATCGCCCTGTATGGCTGTGAATCGGCCGTTCAATTCATCGCCGGTCTCCTGCGACATCGCCTGAAAACCGCGCTGTGTTGCCGTTTGGGCTTTGAGCGACGAATCAGACGATAGAGAATCCATATTGATACCGGCTTCACGAGCGGCATCGTACATATCTCCAACCAGCTGTTGTCCCAGTCTATACATTTCGGGAAATCCTGACGCCATTTGACCTATAATATCGGTCATTTTGCCAATGTCATTATTACCCAATGCCTCAGCAAAGTCATCTTCGTATTTATTCAGATAATTCTCGATAATCCACTCCTCGAGCATCATCTTGGATATATTCTTAATAGCCTTTGCTGCCGAAGACTCGAAATCTATCCATGCATCCGCTCCATTCTCGACTGCATTAAAAATAGCATCGGACATTGTTGATGCCATATCGCTAAATACCGCAGATGCCATTTCCTTGAGAACCGACATCGCATCATCATACGCCTCCTTTAGTTCGATAACCTGTTCAATCTGCTTGCGTTGTTCTTTGGTTATCTTGGTGTTTGTTTCGAGGAAAGCCTTTGCAGCTTCGATATTAAACTCCCCATCTTCACCCCACATTTCTGGCGCGAGGTCTGCCAAAGAGGTATATTCATCTTTCTTTCCCCAAAATCGCGCCCAGCCTCCGACATCCTTGGTCTTGACAGCCATTCCTTGGAGTTTCGTATATCCTTCGTTGAAGGCTTTTAATAAAATCTCTGTTTCTGCCGATAGTCTTTTGCCTGCATAACCGATACCTCCGGTGAAAATTGCGGCACCCAAATTCACGAAATCTTTTTTAATTTCGGGCTGCTTCATCTTTTCGTTTACATATCTTTCATAGTCAGCGAGTGCATTCTTTGCTTTATCGTACGCATCTGCGGCTTTCTTTAGACTCGTTGTTCCGAAAATTGAATCGTAGTCATCCTCGTTAATCTGATACTTGAGGTTGTTGATGGCGTTAGCATAATCAATGGCATTCTGTTCGGCTTCGACGGCTGTCGCTTTTGCTTGTACAAATGCATTGATGGTCTGCTCTATCATATTGGTGGCACCTCCGACAATCGCGCCAATCCAGCCGCCCGAAGCAGCGCCTTGTCCGGCTGCTTGAAAATTTGATGCCGCGGCAGACAACATCTCGGCAGTCTCGCCAAGTCGCACGTCGCCTGACAAATCGGCAATCTCTTTCATGCAATCGGCCGCCTTACTAAGCCCATTAAAGAACTCATCGACACCCGTAGCTATCAATGATTTTTTCAGTTCTTCTTCGGCGAACTTCATTTCCTGCTCCGCATTTTTTCTCGCGTCACCCTGCGCTTTGTCGTATTTCTCTATGGCACTTTGGAGCTGAACATATTTTTTTGCGACGTTCATAATACCGGATTCCCAACCCTGAAAATCCATATTATTACGCGCCTCGGTTAGACGTTCTATCTGGTCGGCAAGAGCCTTGTAGGTCTCCGGCATAGCATCTTCGTCCATCTGCTCCATCTCTTGGTAAGCCAACGCCAACGCCTCCTTAATAGCTCTTGCAGACATAGTGCCGATGTCGGCAAATATCTTCTTATAGGCAGCGGATTTCTTCTTAAGTGTTAAATCGAGGCTCTGTATTTCCGCTTGCTCCTGCTTGTCGAGCGTCTTTAGTATCCATTCATTCGTCTCCTTTTCCCTTAATCTCTTATAAATGCGTGATATAGCAAGCTTTTTCTCTTCGTATGTGCCGTATTGTTTTAGATACTTATCCATCGCCTCTTGCTCTTCTTTTAAGATAGAATCGATGTTGTTCTTTTTTAATTCCTCGTTAGCAGCACGTATACGAGTAAAATAAGATTCCTGGTCATCTGTTAATTTCCCGCCTTGAAGTTTGCGCAGTTCTTGCTCGCGCGTGCGTATCTCGTTCTCGCGCTTGTCGTAGTCGAGTTGTATCAGGGCGCGTTTCTTCTGTGCGCCATCGGCCATTGCGTCTATTTCGGCCTGCTGGGCCTCGGTAGCAAGTCGGGCGATAATTTCAGTTATTTTCTTTCCATTCTCTTCTAATTGGGTCGAATTGCCTTTAACGGCTTTTGTGGTTTCGTCCCCTAATTTTTTCGTGATAGAGTTAAGCGTTGTCATTGCCCGTTGATTGCTTTCGACAAAACTTGCCTCGGCATTATAGACTTTTACCTGAGAGTCGACAAACGCTTTTACCTGCTTATCATTAGTGCGGAGATATTGATTGTAGAAATCGAGATATTCATCGGTTTGTTCTCCGGCTATTGCTTTAAGATTAGCGTAGGCATCGTTTAATGCGTTTCGGCTATTATTTATTTCATTGATATATCTTTGTTTTATTTGTTTGTTTAATGGGCCTGATGCTCGCCCTCTCGCACGGTCAAGAGTGTCTTGTGCTAACGCAAGTTTATCTTGCGCTTTTATGTATTTTTGTGTCGCATGAATTTGGTCTAATGTAATATTGTAATCCTCAATTTTCTGCGCAAATGCCTCTCTTGCGGCTTCCTCTTCTTTTTTGCTGGCAAACTCTCGCTTATTTGTAACATTAAACAGATATTTTAATTGTTCATCGCGCACTTTTTTTGCGGCGGCAATCTGCTGGTCTGCTAACCTTCGTTCATTCTCCAATAGTTTATCGCCCGCGGCTTTCCTCTCCTCGTAACTCTTATTGACGTCGCGCATCATAACCAATAACTCGGAGTTCTCTTTGCGCATTTTTGCTTCTTGTAAACTTATCGAGTTGCCAATCTCAAACATTTCGTCGAGTACGGCTTTCAAATCTCGGCCTGCCGCATAGGCTTGAGCTGCCTGGTACACAAAACCCGAGAAATCCAAAGTCGATACCGCTTTCTTGAAAACGTCCCATGTTGCGGCCCAACCTGCGGCCTCTTTATCAAAGGCATCGCCCGTGCTTTGCGTTGCATGAATACTCTCTTTGAATAACTTTATTGCACCGACAGCAGCACCTAATGCACCGGCGAACAATCCGACCGGCGTTTTTAGCATTTTAAGAGAATCAATAAAGCGCGAATTTGAGCCCAAAGCACTTTTAATAGCGTTCTCATAATCGCCGACGGTACGCTGGTAGCGTCCCGTTTCGCCCTCCAGTTTTACCAGATTCTCAGTAATCGCATTAATTTGATTTTTCAGATTTTGCCCTTTCTCTCCGAATAAATCCTTTGGCGCAAGATTGTCATATTCTGCATTTAATTTTCGTAACGCAGTGCGCATATCATTGATAGAACCCTCCGCAATTTTCGATTGTTTAATCTCATCACTCAAGGATTTTTTCAATTGAGATAATTTCTGCCGCTGTTCTTCGATGGCTTGAACTGTCGCAATGCGGGTATCATTGCGCACCGATTTTAGTTTTTCGTTTATTTCTAAACCGTTTTTCTCTTCCTTGTTTAAGTTTGATAAGGTTTGTTGTAGCGCATTCAAATACCTTTGTTCGTAGTCGATTTGAGTCGCGAGCTCCTCTCGGCTCTTACGGTAGGTTTGTACTGTATTTAATGCCGATTGAATAACTTGCTCCTCGTTTCGGATGGCCTCTGCGTTGGATGTCTGCGTTGTCGGTGTCGCTGTGGCCTCGGCGGCCTGCTGCTGGTATTTGGCGATATTCTGCATCGCCCGTTCGATGCGCGCCTCCATCTCGCCAATTTGATTGTCGATAACTTTGAACTCTTTTGTGCTGTTAGGAATCCCTGCTAATACATTCTTCAACTCCTTCAGCAGGCTTACAAACCGCTCCAGTTTGTCGGTCTCGGCGTCTATCTTGAAACTCAGTGCGCTCATCTTTTGTTCTTTTTTCTTCGTTCGGCCATATCCTTGCCGCTGATTTTAACAACCTTTTCTTCATCACTGCCCAACGACCTCGCCTTGTCGGTCATCATAAGCAGCAGCGTCGGGTAATTGATACCCTCGTAGACATCGCGGTACGACAAATGCAGATACTCTACAATCATAGCCATGACGCCGACAATAGTATTGTTGCCGACAATCTGCGACAACTTGTTGCGCTTGACCTTGTCGACCTTTACGACCTTGAAAATATCCTGACCAGTTATAACCTCGGCGATGGCCTGTGCGGCTGCCCTAATCTGCTCGTAGGTTGCATATCGTTTGGCATACCACACAAACAATCGCTGAAACACGCGATTGTTGTACAACAGCCGCGCTATCACATCTATGGATATATTGTCACTCATCGACGCCAAAGATGCCGCAGAATCGCCCGAAAAGGCCCTAACGAGGTCTTTGATGTATGGCTGATACACCCGAAACGTCAGGCGGCCGATGCGAATCCCGACATGGTGCCGGTTCAGCAGCGACATGGCGACTATCGACGACGATTTACTCATTGTCTTTCGATATTGATACAGACAACTGCTCCATTACGGATTTCATCGTCGCAATATCCGCATAGGGTATCATCTCGATAACGCGACGGTAGCAGTCGAAAATTTCCTCTATTGTGGCCCTTTTCATAATCCGACGATAAAGGAACCACCGTTTAACTCCGCAGAACAGCCCGCGCGTCCCTACGACGGCCCATGCGATACTCTTTACCATTGCCGGCACTGTGCCCGTGTTGTCGTCCGGCAGCTCCTTAATGTCGCCTATACGCATTATTCGTGTTGTTGTAAGCGGCGACATTGTAAATATCGTGTAGGTCTGCGATGCGATTCGTATGTTTGTGTAATTCATGTATTCTCTAATTAAAAGGGGGCAGGGGCTAATGCTCCCACCCCCTCTCCGTTATTCGATAGGCATTAGGCGTTATACTACATTAACATCCTCGCCGTCGAACCAGTATTCCGAAGCCACTGCGGTATTGTCCGGCTCCAACGCCGTAGCCATGACACCAATACCAACAGCACCGTCAGCATCGGCATTGCGGCCCGTAATTGAAGCCTTCGGGAATACGCAGTATTGGTTATCTTCAGTTAATGCAATCACGCAATAATTGATGTCGACAACCTCGCGGCTACGTTTCCACGATTTCTCGGTAGCTGAGCCACCCATAAATGCCGCCTTGGTCTCGTAGTCATACTGGCCGATTGTGAAGTTGATAGTAACTTCACCCATCTGCTTGTCCTGACGATACGGTTTTTTTGTGAGCTGGTTGTTGTATGCTGTGAGCGAAGGCTCCGCCTCCTCGATAGACCACGTATCCTGATGGATATTGGTGACCTGCTTGGCTTTGCCAAGTATGGTCGCCAGCGCCGAAGCGGTCAAGTCGGCCGATACTTCCGATGTCGCCGCGTACCACAGCCCTTTAATTCCTACTGCTGTTACCATGATTTTTTATACATTTTTTACTCTGAACAAAATTCTTGCATATACATAGTGGCACTCCAACGTGGCATCCTCCTCTTTAGTAACGCTTTCAGCGCGGTAATGATAGGTCGTGCCGTCGTGGGTGCCATAAGTCCAATCCTCAAATCGAGTTTTCGCGATTCGTTGCAGTTCGTCGAGTCGTTGCAGGGTTGCAACTCCCTTGTACTTGTCAGGAACGCAAATGTTCACTCTGACGAAATAGTCATTCCAATATATGCCGAGCGATTCGCTATTGGGCTCAATCACAACAATGCGCTCCTTTGTTACCTTACCGTTCGGGATATTCCACTCGAGTGTTATATCTTTTTCAGATATACCTATTCTTTGGCCCAACTCTATGCAAGCCTCACGAATGATATTTCGGATGTCGCCTGTCGTTATCATAGCCAAATATCCGTTACGTTAAAATAATTTCGGGGTACGGGCTGTTGTATTTCGCCCTCGCATATCACCGCGCCGGTAGATTTGTCAGTACACCGTATGTAATCCCCGCCTTGCAACGTCAAGCGGCCCTCACAGACGATATGGTGTCTTTTCTCCCATACCTGCCCGTTGTCCGAGGTTTGAATATTGCCTGACGCCTGAAAGTCATGCCGACACTGACAGACAAACTCCCACGCAGATTCCTCGGTGGTCGACACCCGACGTCCGAGGCTATCATATTGCGGTGTCGGTTCTATCCGACGATAGAGATTGTGCGGTGCGTAAAACATACCTTACCAAACATTGGAGACATCGCGAATCATGGAGATTCCCATATCGGCCAGCAACTCGTCATTGGGCGTGATGTCATACTGCCGAAGCATGAACATCGCGTTCCTTTTGACGGACCCCTCCGACCAAGATTGTGAAAATCCGTTTTCTGATACCGAAGTTGGGTGCATAATCGCACTACTGAAAAACTCTGAGATACCATTCTCGACTTTAGTCGATGCTTCGACGTCTACAAGGCCGGTCGGGTCGAGACCCAACCGCCTTGCAAAACGTTTCGCTCCGCGGGTCGAGATAGTCCCATAAGAGTCCATCGTTTTACGTATGCACTCTAATACGGTCATACCTTCGATTCCTGCGAATTAGACTTGTTCACTCTTTCCCGAATCTCCTCGACAAGTTTCAGAGCGCGCAGCTCATCATACCGCTCTTTCGTGATGTCTATAACGTCGTCGACTTTATAGACCTTTGCGAAATTGCTCTTGTCGTGAAACTCTATCAGAACCCTTGCTTTCATTACGCCTGTACGGATTTAATATCCAACGTATAGATGCGGTCGGGATTCGATATTACGGGAATCGCGCGCGCCTGCGATGCCGTGTATTCTCGCAGCGCCGGACGGTTGTCGCGATACTTCGACACGAGTATGTACTCGTCGGCCGTCTGATAGTCAACACCGGCAACGGGATGATTCATCTCTGCCAAGTCTGTCCAGACAACCGAGCCGATTTCCTCGTCGCAGACGAATGCGATGATGCCCTCCTGCCAGTATTTGTGCGAGGTCTGCACGCCGTTCTTTTCGGTGAGCACGGCACGGTCTACCTTGTACACAGGGAAACCGAACTTACGCTGCATCAACGCCGAAACCTGCGTGTCGTCGAGAATAGGAACATCCGTGCCGACAAATCCCGAGTTGAACGCGAACTGCGAACGCACCTGCGCATTCTCCGCGATGTTCGAGAAGAAATACGGGTCGGCGTATGCCTTGACGATGCGGTTGCCGTCGGCGGTTGCCTTTGCTTTTACCTTCTCAATGTCGTCGAGTGCTTTTGCCGTAGTGGCGTTGCCCTCCCATTTGGCTTTTACGCCGAACTTGTTAGCATCGAGATAGCCGTAATCCACGCGAATGCCGGTGCCGACATTGTCGGTATCGGCCAGCGCGACACCCGTCGAGAATCCCTGAAGGAACATACCCTCCATGCGCTCGAACACACCCTCGATAACTCGATTCGTGTCACCGAACACCTTGCGCAAAATCGCGTTGATATTCGGTTTATCCATGCGCAGAAGTGCGTCAATCTCGGACATCTGATTCTCATTCAGGTAGAGCTCCATGCCGAGCTTCGGAATGTTTCCACCCGCAACAGCGAGCGCGTCGCGTTTCTTCAGCGGCAGGGGCGAGTCCATCGCGACCACGTCGGCCGCAACTCGCGTATAAGCACCTGTCAACGTCGACCACTTGCCGTCGGTCGAATAGTCTGTACCCAAAAGCTGCTTGTACAGATACGGCAGGCCGTCCTGAGCTTTGTCGTTCAAACGCGCTGTAATCGAGAGGACAAGATTAGCGAAATACTTGTCCACCAATGCACCATAAAGCGATTTTTCCATACTTTAGTCCTCCTGATAGTCGATTAAGGGAAGCGCGCCCTTTACGTCCTCGAGCACTGTGCTCAAATCAAAAGGCGCTGCCTTCGGGTTGACCGTTCCGCGAACCATGATAGCCGCAAACGGTTTGTCTTTCGAGATTGTCGCGACGAGATAGCCCGCATACGATGCACTGCCTGGCAACGAATCGTACTTGTCGTACTCATCCGATGTCTTGGCTACCGGCATAGGCGCGAAGTTGCCGTCGCTCTTTTTGATAATGAGGTGTCCCGCCTGAATGGTGTCAAGCGGATAATCGGCCACGTCCAGTGTCCGACCGCCTCTGATGCCGTCGAAATAGTTCACGATAACGACATTGTCGATGCCGGAAACAAACTCCTTCGGCCCTTTAGTCAAATCTGCTACTGCCATTTGTTTTTGATTATTTGAAAATATCCTTGGCAATTTTATCGGTTTCTTCTATCGTGGCTTTGCCGTCTGAGAATATGCCCCCATGCTTGGGCGGCAGACTCGATGCGACAAGTCGCGTCTGAAGTGCCGACATTTTCTCTTTGACAACCGTCTCGTCGAGAGTCTCGGAACTGATTGCGTCTTTGAGTGCGAGAATCTCATTCAAGATGTCGTCGTCGAGATTTGACGATTTCGCGAGATTTCGTACAGATGCCATGCGGGCCGCCTGCTCCTCCTTTGACTTGTAGCCGTTCAGCTCGTCCTGCAAAGGTTTCAGCTTCGTCTCCAGCATCTGCTCTAACATCGTCTTGAAATCGTCGGGATTGGGATTGCCTTTACCCCCTCCCTCGCCGGTGGGTTCGATGGGATGCCCGTCCTTGAGGTTGTGCTGCTTTTCGTAGTTTCGGACAGCCGAAACGCCTGCTGCACCTGCGCGGTAATCACCATACGATTTTAACACGTCCTGAAACGTAATGCCCTCCGCAATGGTAGGTAACTCCGATTCGTCCGTTACACCCTCGACCTTCTTCGTCGCGATTCGTTCGAGGATTGCACTCTCCACCCCCGCGAATTTGGTTTGAAGCTGTGCTAAAAGTTTACTTTTCATGCGTTCTATATAGTTTTGAATGTCTATTTCTGTAAAAAAGGCGCCGCCGGCTATATACCAGCAGCGCCACCAACCAACTAACCTAATTTTGCCTTATGGAAAACAAAATCTTTTCGTCGTGGGCTGTTTTATCAGCCATCTGCGACAAAAGTCAGCACGTTCGGCACATTATCCAACTTTATGTTCAAAAATTTTCGACAATATTTTGCGGGATATTTTGTGCAGTGCTTTGTGCGGTGCTTTCCTGCGTTATCCTCGAGATTTCTTCGTTTGGATTATCCGTAACCGCCAGCATCTTTACGGCTGTTTCTTTTGACATGATGCCGGACGATACAGCATTTCCGACAGCGTCCCACAACTTGAATCTGTCGTCGGAGAACGGTTGCGAAAATTCGTGCTTAACTTTAAGCGTTCGTAACTTGTCGGCCATGCCAATATGCGTCACGTTCATCATTATAGCGAGAATGATATTCTTCATTCTATCGACGGCAATGTCGTATATCTCCATGCGGTTTTGCCGCTTCATCTGGCCGAGGGCCATAGCGCGCTCAATCGCATCGCCGGACAACGTGCCCAGTCCCTTCATGGCCTCGAACGACATATCGGGTGTGAAGGAGTCGAAGAGGATAGACGTATTTAGCGCCTCGCGCTCGTTCTTCTGCGATTCCGACGCCATTGGTGGGTTCGCATACTCGAAAACGGAGTCTTTGTTGTTCTTTTGTATCACGCCGCCTGGGATGTCAGGGTCGGGCAACGATTGTAACACGTCGGCCGTCGCGACGGCAATAGGGTCAGCGAAATAGTTGTTTGTGTCGGCGATGCCTGAATCAATCTTTTCTTCGCGGTTGCATCGAGACTGCGAGCCCTCCCATGCTTTGGGCTGCTGCACGTAGACAATGTTTATTTTGCCGGTCTTGTTTGTATACGTCTGTTGCGGGTCGATAACCCATGCACCGCCTATCTTTTTGAATAAATATATCATTTGCGGTGTGTGCAGCTCAAAGTTCTCGACTGTCTTGTTACCTTCAAGGGTGTAGAAGCCGCAACCAAAAACGACCATGTGACCGAAACGGTCAAACAGCGGGCGCAATGTATAGCCGAGCGACCTTGCCAAAATCAGGGGGGTCATATAGGGCTGGCCGTCCTGTTCATAGCAGCGGAAATATATCGCAGCCTCAGTCTCGGCTCCGGCGAGTCTTTTCAACTGTCGGAGATATGTATCGAACCGCATATCGTCGATGTACTCTCTGTATAGCGCAAAAGCGTCGTCGTTACTTTTGTCTGTGGCCTTTTCCCACTTGACTTTATTGCCCAGCAGGAAAAAAAGCTCTACCTCGTTAATATATCGCTGACGTGAGCGCGGTAGTTTTTCGGAAATATACGGCTTCTTGCCATCTCGGTCTTTGTCGCGGCGCGACATGACCTCGTGCTTATCGGGGTTGTATTCTTTGATTGCCTCGTCAACAATGGCATCCCGATTCTGCATCAACGATTGTATTTTGCTAACATTACGCTCCTGAATAAGCTGTGCCAGCATCTCGTTGATGTTTTCGGGATTCATCACGATGGTTTGTGCGGTCACTGCGCTGCTGCCGCTCTTGCTGAATACCTTTGCTACCTTCTCTAATAATCTGTTCATCGTTATTCGTTTTAGAATATGCCTAAATTCTGTTTGCTGATGTCGCCAACTATAAAATTCATCCGTTTTTCAACTGTTCCCGTAAGTGCATCGGGGGCATCATCGTGAGCATTCTTCCCCTCTTTGATATAGCCGACTATGGTCTGATAAAATTCCGGCCATCTCTTATCCCAATTACTGGGGAAAAACGTCAAATTATTAACTTCTGCCGAATGTGAGAATATACGTACTTGCTTATTGGCTGTTTGGGCGAAACTAATAAACACGGTCTTGTTATTACCCATTGCACGGCATTGGCTCTCTACATTGCGGGCGAATCCTCGACCGCCATTATTACTTTCGATATATACCATCTCGATTTTATTCTTGCTCAGCATCTCTGCTGTGGCTGTTTCGGTATATTCCATCGGTTTCTTTGTATAGAGTATATCTGTTATATAGTTTGCATCCTTTTGCTCCTCATAGCATATTGCACACAGATAATCCGCGCCTGTATCGGCCGTGTCTATATATGCGGTTCGACGACTGTTTGCAGTTTTGGGTATTATATCATACGTTCGGAACTCGCGATACATTAATCCCTCGGCGGGTTTCGGGTCTTGCTGGTAGAGCGATTGGAAAACGTGGCTGTTGCGGTCACGGATTGTTTCCAACTTTTCAAGGCTATGCCGTTCGGGCCATAACGCTTCGCCATATTCTCGCGGGTCATAATCTGTCGGAGCGTCCATTTTAATAGCCTGATATATCACCACCTGCCAGCCGTTCGGATTGTCTGTGCTCCACTCGCCCTGCTGTTTCAATAATCTGCCTGCCAAATCATCCTCATGCCAGCGAGTAAATACAATCAACTGCTGCGAACCGTTGTGCAGTCGTGTTTCGGCTACTGTGTCATACCAATCCTCTATACTGCTGCGAACCGTCGGCGACCATGCTGTTTTTGCATCTTTATATATGTCGTCCATTATCAGAACATCGACCGGCTCGCCTGTCAGCGCACCGCCGACTCCGACGGTCTTAAATCCACCTCTGTGTCCGACAATCTCGCACTCATCAGCATTACGCAGCCACGAACCGGCAACTGTCGTTACATTTGTTCCGTTCAGCCTTGTTCCAGGGAATATCTCAATATATTCAGGAGTATCAATAACTCGCTGTATCTCTCGATTAAACTTTCGGGCTTTGGGCGCGGAATAACTTACTACGGCTACCTTTTTGTCGGGTTGTTTGCCGAGAATGAATGCGGGCAGGCGGCGTGTCGAACCCTCACTTTTACCGTGCTGGGGCGGCATAAATACCATGAGTTTTTTTATTTCGCCATTCGCAAAACGGGTTAACTGATTATAGTATCGAACATGAAACGGCGCAGGGTCGAATGTGGGCATAGTAGATTTTGTGAATGACAACAGACTACTTCGCGATTTCCGCAGTAACCGCTCTTTCAACATCGAATAGTATATGCCCTTTTCCGCGAGTGTCATTTTAATTTTTTCTGCATTTCGGCAATACGGGCATCCAATTCATCATCGGTCAGCCCAGTTAATAAATCGCGGCCGTCTTTGCCGGTTATTTCCAATTTTAAGGGCGAATTATAGCCGAGCTTATCCCATATTGCGTCTAAACTCTTTTGTTTGTCATAGAGCGTTACTTTAATTTGCTCGTCGATTATTTCATCGCCATCGTCTGTCACGCGTTTAGTCTGTTTTGTTTCGACCGACTTTATACACGCTTTTTCGTCAGGAGTTAGATTCTCAAAGTCGCGAAGTGACATCCAGCCGGTACGTATGCGCGTTGCATCCGAAAAGGCGATTTTTTGATGCTCCCGAATAATCTGAAGGGCGGAGATTCCGGCAGCCTCTGCGAGGTGGTTTTTGAGATATTCGACCCTTACTGTAACCTTACTGTCAGATAGCAACTCGGAGGCTCTTACCCATATAGAATTATCGCTCATATTGCGACAATTAAAAGCATAGCGATATGCCTCGGACGCATTACCGCATTCGAGGTATTTTAGGCAAAATTTTTCCTGCTTAATAGTTAGCTTTGCCTTATCGCTCATCTATCATCGTATCAATATGATTCACGGCAAAAGTGAGCAGGTTCGGCACATTGTGCTAATATTTTGGCAAAAATTTTCGTGTGAGGTGGAATTTCTCTGCGATTGGAGTGGTAACCAGTTGATAATCAGCGCGGGCAGCAAAACAGCCGAAAAAGGCCATAAAGACGGAAATATTTATTGATTATCAATTAATTATGTGCGGTCAGATACACAAAAGAGACCAAACAAAAAAGGACGGCCGCATTGCCGTCCTTTAGTGTCCGTTATCCAACAGTAACAACGCCCCTCAAACGAGGGGCGTTTTATTTGCGTTTCTTTGCTGGTTTTTGCGGTTGGGTGCAACTTTTACTCTGCAGGATTAGACTGTTTTGTCGGGTCGTATTTATCAACTTCGTTGACATCTATACCTTTCCTGCTGAAATATAAATCCCGAACTAACACACCAATTAAAGAGCCGTAATAGAATAGTGATTTCCCGTTGTTATAAGCATATCTTTTTACTTTATCAACGTCTTGTTCATCAAGCAGTTTCTCTAATTCTATGCTTGCCGTGTCTATGCAATATTTTTGAATATCATAGGGGTTTTTAGATTCAACATTTCCCTCAATATATCGGACAGCCTTATCGGCATTGCGGGCTATTATATCGTTCAGCCCTAATTCTTCGATGATTTTTCTACCTAATTCACTGGGTGAAAGAGGGCTGTTCGACTGTACAAGCTGCATCGGTCGGTCTGATGATACTTGTAGGTTGTCAATCTTTGCCTCTATAAATTGGCTATTTTTTGTTGCTGATTGTACCATGCTTGCAAAAACACTATCAATCCTTTGTGATACCTGATTGAATTTATTATCAATAAAAGCCTTGTCCGGAATTATAGCTCTGCATTGAGGTAGCGGCGCTTGGTCGATTTTATTTTTAGTATCATCCATCGCTGATTTCCATCTGACTACATAATAGATTGCAATTATACAAATTATTACAAATGCAATTATTAATGGAACGGATGATAAAATCCATGATATTATAGCTCCAGCCATAGTATAAAATTTTTTAAACCGATACGTCTATCAAAAGTGTACAATATACCCTTTTGTGTTTACCACATCATGCTTAAGCTACTCCGTTCCCAGAGGCCTTTTAGCGCATGAATCTTTGGGGCGACCGTTTATCGGTGTATGTTAATAAATAATTTTGCCTGTCGTTTAGTTCAATCGATTACTTAATCGAATACCAAATGAGCAATCGCCTCTTATAGGGCGATAAAGATAAATTAACTTCGAGTTTTCCATAGTTGTTTAGTTAGTTGGTTATTCTGTTTCGTCTCTCACAAATAGGGCACACTAAAAACTGCGTCCAATTATTTGGTAGATTACACGCTCTATCAACTGAGCTACTACACATCTTCCTGTTTCTCGACTCAAATTTACACAACTTTATCGAGGTGTGCAAGAGTTTGGCGCAAAAAAGCGTGCAAAGGTAGTAATTTTTTATCGAAAAGCAAGTTTTTGACCAAAAAAGACACCCTCCTCGGGTGCCCTTTCGAGAGTGTTGCTCATTGTCGCGGATAGATTCGTGTTTCGTCGATGTCGATGCGAGCTGCAGGATGCAGCCGCTGGAAGTTGACGAAAGCGACGCCGAGCGCGTGCAACGGATGCGGAGCGTCGAATGACTCGACTACCGAATACTGGTGTCCGTCGTTGTCCGTCGCACGGAGTTCGACCTGATAACTGCCTGCGCTCCAAACCTTGTTCGGATTGCGCAGCTCGCGCCATGACAGCGCATAGGTGGCTTGCGGCATAGTGTGTATAGTTTGGTAAAATAAAAACGAGGCCACCGGAATACCACGCCTATACACAGAGCGTC
>JAFLRT010000023.1 GCA_022511295.1 Alistipes sp.
CAGAATTGCTACGCGGATATTGGACTTTATTACCAGCGAATATATCAGATAGAAAAAGGCTATGCCGAGCCAAATAAGCATAGGTTTACTCTTCGGAATAAGCCGTAGCGACATCTTCATGCATGCGTAAATCGCGATAAATGCCACAAACAGTTCATCGACAAACTCCATCCAGTAATATAGATAGATGCCGAAAATAATATAGAGGCTGAATAATATGGTAAAACTCCTGTTACCCATTTATATGCGCGATTTAATATAACTGCGGTACTTCATATGCAGAATAACACAATAGAACAGATGGGTCAGCAATATCGCCGAATACATTATGGCTGCTCCGTATTCTCTGCCATATATGCGCAGCAGGGGATAGGACAGCACCAGTGCGCCCATATCTCTCACAAGCACTCCGCAGACGATAGTCCAGTTCTTGCCGCGAGAGAAAAACTCCTGCGTATATATACCGGCAGCGCATCCGAGAAGACTTGTCGCTATCGCAATAATCAGCACTGCGGTAAAGCCTGTAAACGTACTGCCGTAGAAATAACTTATCAAAGGTGAGGCGCACAGAATAACAACCGCAGGAATGGCTGTCGCAACCAAATTGATTTTCAGCATAGTATTGAATACCCGTTCATGGCTCTCGGTTCCCTCATTGCCGGAGAGGTGCGACAAAATCACATTGCGCAACGCTCCCGGGATAAACAACAGCAGCACATACCACTGGTTGGATGCCGTAAACAGACCCCACTGCTTGTACTCTGCGATGTTGATTATCATAAACATCCTTAATAACTCTGCTACAATGCTTACGCTCTCCTGCAAGGCTATCGGAAACGAAAACCGCAACAGTTCGCCTGTCATGCTGCGCGTCTCTCTCCAGGTGGAACCATTTATCTCTTGCCTGTGTCTGCGTACGGAGATATGGTTCAGCACACATTGCAATACGGTTGCAGAAAACAGCGCACCTGCTGCACCCTCCAAACCATAATAGAAGGTCAGCGCAACGCTGAGTACAAAAGTCGCCACGCCCACGATTGCATTATTTATCGCAATCGCCCTGAAATCGCCAAAACCGGCAAGCAGACCTATCTGCGTATTGTTTATGGCATAGAATACGATAATCAGCGAGGTGTATTTCAGTGCTGTAACTATATGGTCGTCATCCGAAAGGTATTCGGAGCCAAACCACAGACATAAAGCCATAATAACACTGAAAATAAAGGTTATATACAGTGATACCTTAACTATAATATCGGTCGGTTCTTTGGTGTTGATACGATTTGCCACATATTTGGTGGTAGCATAGCCCAAACCGAAGGTCGCGAATGTCGCAACATAGGCTAATGTACTCTTTATCAAACCATATTCGCCATATATCTCCGCTCCTAACCATCGGGCAACGACTATTCCTGCAATCATCGACAAACCGCGTCCTACGGCGTTGCCGGCGATAGCCCACGACGAATCCCGCAGAATTACGCTGCCCCGCAGGCGATTGATGATTTCATGCAGAGATACAGACATGCAAATACGAATCTATCTTTTCGAATACATCTCCTCGTAGTAGCGCTCGTATTCGCCCGAGGTTATATTGTCGAGCCACTGCTGGTTGTCAAGGTACCATCTTACGGTCTTTTCGATACCCTCCTCAAACTGAAGCGACGGCTCCCAGCCGAGTTCGTCCTTGAGTTTAGACGAGTCTATGGCGTAGCGCAGGTCGTGTCCCGCGCGGTCTGTAACATAGGTTATAAGTTCATCCGAATAGCCCTCCGGTTTGCCGGTCAGACGGTCTACGGTGCGGATTATAACCTTAATCAAATCTATATTGCGCCACTCGTTGAAGCCGCCTATGTTGTAGGTCTCATTTATGCGACCATTATGAAAAATAACATCTATGGCGCGTGCGTGGTCCACTACATATAACCAGTCGCGCACATTTTCACCCCGACCATATACGGGCAGAGGCTTGCGATGACGTATGTTGTTAATAAACAGCGGTATGAGTTTTTCGGGGAATTGATACGGGCCATAGTTGTTCGAGCAGTTGGTAACAATCGTCGGCATTCCATATGTATCGTGGTATGCACGCACGAAGTGGTCCGACGAGGCCTTCGACGCCGAATAAGGCGAGTGAGGGTCGTATTTGGTACTCTCGGTAAACAGCGTCCCGTCGAACTGGAGCGCACCGTACACCTCATCGGTAGAGATATGGTAGAAGCGCTTGCCATCCCAATTACCGTTCCAGTGATTGCGCGCAGCCTGCAACAGCGTAAGCGTACCCATTACATTTGTACGGGCAAAGGTGAACGGGTCTTTTATAGAGCGGTCTACATGGCTCTCCGCTGCAAGATGAATAACGCCGTCGATGTCATACTTCTTAAAGACAGCAGTAACCGCCTCATAATCGCATATGTCGCACTTCTCGAAATGGTAATTGGGCAGATTCTCAATATCCTTGAGATTCTCCAGATTACCTGCATAGGTCAACTTATCGAGATTGACTATAGTATAGTCGGGGTACTTGGTTGTAAACAGACGCACTACGTGCGAACCTATAAATCCGGCTCCGCCTGTAATCAGAATGTTGCGTTTCATATCTTTTCGGTTAATTTGATTTTCGTTATACATCTTTTCAGAGAGTTGCGCCAGTGGGGTATGGTGGCTCCGAATGTGCGCTTGTATTTGCTTTTGTCGAGGAGTGAATATGCCGGCCGCACAGCCTTTGTCGGGTATTCCCATGTACGGCAAGGTGTTATTATGCACTCCGTATTACCCGTCTCGGCGGCTATCTCGCAGGCAAAGTCATACCACGAACACACTCCTTCATCGGTGAAGTGATATACGCCATTATGACCCTCATATTTGCGGCCTTCGACAATATCGAATATCGCTTTTGCCAAATCTGCCGCATAGGTCGGAGTTCCAATCTGGTCGAATACAACGCTCAGCGTCTCTCTCTCTGCAGTCAGCTTCATCATGGTCTTAACGAAATTGCGTCCGTATTCCGAATAGAGCCACGCTGTACGGAATATCAAATATTTGCATCCCGATTTTTCAATAACCTCTTCTCCGGCACGCTTTGTACGGCCGTATGCGCCAAGCGGTGCCGTCGCATCCTCTTCCGTATATGGCGTGTGTCCGTCTCCGCTGAAAACATAGTCGGTCGATACGTGTATCAGCACCCCGTCTACAGCCGCCGCAGCTACCGCGAGGTTTCTGACGGCATCGCAGTTGAGTTTGTATGCCGTCGCCTCGTTATCCTCGGCCCGCTCCACATCGGTATATGCAGCGCAGTTGATTATAACGTCTATATTCTCTCTTTCAACGAAGGCTCTTACCACTTCGGCATCTGTAATATCAAGTTCCGCCACATCGGTATATATATACCTGTCAGCGGACGCTGCTCCAAGAACCCGCATTTCATTGCCGAGTTGCCCGTTTGAACCTGTAACAAGGATATTAAGCATAGTAATCGATATTATAGTCGAATAATTCTGTCGCATCCGCGAGTCGGGGATGGTGTTTGTCTTTCTCGGAGAGTATTGCCTCCGACGGGTCTATTTTCCAGTCGATACCGATCTCGGGGTCGTCCCAGGCTATCGCACCTTCGGATTGGGGTGCATAAAAGTTGTCGCATTTATACTGGAAGACGGCGGTGGGGCTTAATACCGAGAATCCATGCGCAAAGCCGCGCGGAATAAAGAGTTGACGTCTGTTTTCCGCCGAAAGTTCTACGGCGACGTGCGCTCCGAAGGTAGGAGAACCTTGACGGATATCCACAGCCACGTCAAGCACACGACCCTCTACGACACGCACGAGTTTCGATTGAGCATCCGCACCCTTCTGGAAGTGCAAGCCGCGCAACACTCCATAACTCGACTTCGACTCATTGTCCTGCACGAATCTTACAGGACGTAGCTTCTCATTGAACTCACGCTCGGAATAACTCTCAAAAAAGTATCCGCGAGAGTCGCAGAATACAGCAGGCTCTATAATTACAACACCGTCAATAGCGGTTTCAGTTATTTTCATATTCGCTGTTTTTCAGTTCCTCTATAACCTTCAGGAGATATTGACCGTACTGATTCTTTATCATAGGCTGCGCCAACTCTCTCATTCTCTCCTCTGTTATCCATCCTGCACGGTAAGCAATACCCTCAAGACAGGCTATTTTCAATCCCTGGCGCTTCTCTATAACCTCTACGAATATCGACGCCTCTGAAAGAGAGTCGTGTGTGCCGGTATCGAGCCACGCAAACCCGCGTCCGAGTGTCTGCACTTTCAACTCACCGTCAGCGAGAAATGCCTGATTGACGGAGGTTATCTCCAACTCACCACGAGCCGAAGGCTTGATATGTTTTGCTATCTCAACAACCTTGTTGGGGTAGAAGTAGAGACCCACAACAGCGTAATTTGACTTCGGATTTTGTGGCTTCTCCTCAATCGACAGGCAGTTGCCGTCTTTGTCGAACTCGGCTACGCCATATCGTTCAGGGTCATTTACCCAATAACCGAATACAGTAGCCTTGCCGTCTTCCTCCGCCGTGCGAACCGCTTCGCGAAGCATAGGGACAAAGCCTGCACCATGAAATATATTGTCGCCGAGTACAAGGCATGCCGAGTCATTACCTATAAATTTCTCACCTATAATAAAGGCCTGTGCAAGTCCGTCAGGCGACGGCTGTTCGGCATATTCGAAGTGTACTCCGTAATCGCTTCCGTCGCCGAGAAGACGTTTGAAGGCAGGCAGGTCTACGGGTGTTGATATTATGAGAATATCGCGTATTCCGGCCAGCATAAGCGCCGAGACAGGGTAGTATATCATCGGTTTGTCATATACCGGCAGCAACTGTTTGCTGACGCCTTTGGTAATGGGGTAGAGGCGTGTACCGCTACCTCCTGCCAATACTATTCCTTTCATGATTTCAGGTATTTTGTTTAAGGTTCTGCTATCTCTATATATTTCAAAGGCACGAATGCCGTCAGCACGGTAACTATACCCTCAATCGATATGGCGACCTTGCTATGACCTTTATAACGAATATATCTGCCTTCAATACCGGCAAATGCACCTCCAGTTACACGTACCCTGTCGCCCTCTTTAATTGATATCGCATCCGGACTGATGAAGTCTATATGTTCATCATCGCTACGTGATACCTTTATAAAGTCCTCCATCTGCTTGTCCGGAACAATTACCGGAGAATTGGACTCCCTATCCATAATATATCGCAGAGGCAGCGAGATGTCCGCCTTTATCTCTTTCATACGAGACGTCTCCGTATGTATGAATATAAGGTTGTGTATTACCGGCATCCACCGCCTTATACGCTTTCCGAAGAATACTCTCTCCACCTTTTGCATCGGGATAAAACTCTCTACACCCATTTCCTCAAGACGACGCTGCACTTTAAGTTCTCGTGCATACGTTACACGCAATGCGTACCAGTGTTTTTCACAATCGCAGCCGTTGTTCTCGCCACTCTGCTCTCTCTGTTCACTTACAGGCAAAACTTGGGGACACCCCTCTGCGCACGATGTACGGGGGTTTTCGTCGTTATGCAAACCGGTGCATTTATAGTATGTCGCATTGTTTGGCATCTCTACCATAGAGCCTACCTCGCATATAGTCGTCAAATATATATATAATATCGGAGTATTGCAACTCGGAACCTCTTTTTTTGTTCTTTACAGATGCGAATACACACAAAAAAAACACGGTACATTAGTACCGTGCCTGAAAAATACTCCGATGCTGTGACTGTTGCAATCGTATTAGCAGTTCATGCCGCCGCAGCAGTGAATAACCTGTCCGCTGACATACGAAGCCAAATCGCTGGCCAAAAAGAGCGCAACTTTGGCAACTTCTTCGGGCAGACCGCCGCGACGCAACGGAATTTTTGCATTCCAGTCAGCCTTGACATTATCGGGCAGTTGGTCGGTCATATCCGTAAGTATGAATCCGGGAGCGATGCAGTTGGCACGTATTCCGCGAGGACCCATCTCCTTGGCTATGGACTTTGCAAGACCAATCATACCCGCCTTGGAAGCCGAGTAGTTGCACTGTCCGGCATTGCCGCTCACACCTACAACAGACGATATGTTTATTATCGAACCGCTGCGTTGACGTGCCATCGAGGGCAGTACTGCATGAATGAAGTTGAAGGCCGACTTCAAGTTTACAGTCAGCACAGCATCCCACTGCGCCTCACTCATACGCATCATAAGACCATCCTTGGTTATACCTGCGTTATTTACCAGGATGTCTATTTTGCCAAAGTCAGCCAAAACTTTCTCTATCACCTCATGCGTCTGCTCAAAATCTGCTGCATTCGATGCATAGCCGATACATTTTACTCCAAGAGCCTTAATTTCGGCCTCGGTAGCCTCCATCACTTCGTTGCGATTGAGGTCGGTAAATGCTATGTCGGCACCACTCTTTGCCAACTCTAATGCAATGGCTTTTCCTATACCTCTGGCGGCACCGGTTATAAGGGCCGTCTTGTTTTCAAGAAGTTTCATATATGATTGTCGTTTTATATTCGTTTATTGGATTTTACGCAATGCTACGCAAGCGTTGTGGCCTCCGAAACCGAGCGAGTTGCTTACGGCTACGGTCAGGTCGCATTTAACTGCCTTATTGGGCGTGTAATCAAGGTCGCAATCCTCGTCAGGTTCCTGCAATCCGATGGTCGGAGGGACAATGCCGTCATGCAGAGCCAATGCTGTAGCAACGAGTTCAACACCGCCCGTAGCACCAAGCATATGACCTGTCATCGACTTCGTCGAACTGATTTTGGCTTTGCGCGCAGCCTCCTCGCCAAGTGCAAGTTTAACCGCTTCGGTCTCGGTTTTGTCATTGAGCGGAGTGCTTGTACCGTGTGCATTGATGTACAGCAAATCCTTCTCTGCATCAAACGACGCCTCGTCGAGTGCCGCTTTGATCGCTTTTGCCGCTACCGTACCACCCGGACGGGGTGCCGTGTAGTGGTATGCATCGCAGTTGTTGCCGTAACCGCAAACCTCGGCATAAATCTTGGCACCGCGAGCCTTGGCATGCTCGTACTCCTCAAATACAAGGATTCCGGCACCTTCGGCAATTACAAATCCCGAGCGACGTTTGTCGAAAGGAATACTTGCCTGCGTGGGGTCTTCGGCTTTGGTAAGTGCCTTGCTGTTGCAGAAACCTCCGATTGCCAGAGGGTGAACGGCAGCCTCTGCACCACCGGTTATGATAGCATCCGCATAACCGTTCTTTATTGCGCGGAATGCCTCGCCGGCGGAGTGCGTGCCAGTAGCACACGCTGTTACGACGGGAAGACATACTCCCTGTGCATTATATCTGATTGCGATATTGCCGGATGCGATATTGGAAATCATCATCGGGATAAACAACGGAGATATGCGATGAGGCCCCTCGTTGAGCAGCGTCGCCGTCTCATTTACGAATGTTTTCATACCGCCGATACCCGAACCGACGTATACGCCGAGACGCTCGGGGTCGATATTCTCGCCGCTTACAAGTCCGCTGTCCGACATAGCCTGCTGCGATGCAGCAAGGGCATACTGACAATAGAGGTCGCTTTTGCGCACCGTTCCTCTATCGATGCCATATTCCTCGGGGTTGAAGTTTTTAACCTGACCAGCCACTTTTATAGGCAGTTGACCGACATCGATGCCTTCGATGAGACTGATGCCGCAATAGCCGTCGGTCAGATTTTTCCAGAAATCCGATACATTGTTTCCGACGGGAGTGATGACTCCGACGCCGGTAATTACTACTCTGCGTTCCATATCAAATTATTTTTCCATCGACCATTCAAGTACGCAGGCTCCGGTCGTGAATCCTGCTCCGAATGCACTGAATGCGAGTTTATGCCCCTTCTTGAGGTCGCCGCGCGCATTCATCTCATCGAGAAGCATCGGAATGCTGGCCGATGATGTATTACCATAAAATTCAACATTGTGAGGGAATTTCTCCTTCGGCATATCCAGATGGTGGCCAACAAACTCCACTATTCTTATGTTTGCCTGATGAAGAAGGAAGTAATCTATATCAGTCAGTTCCATACCGGCCTTTGACACGACCTCTTTCAAGTCTCGCACTGACGATGAAACTGCATTTTTGAAGACCTCCTGACCGAGCATTACCAATGGAAGATTCTCACTTTTCTTGGTAGCATAGGGTGTAGGCTGTAACACTCGTTTCTGCACAAGCACTTCGGTCTTGCTGGCGTTTGTAGTCTTTATCGCCTTAAGGTCAGTACCTTCGGTTACGACTACGGCACCGGCACCGTCTCCGAACAATACGCATGTGCTGCGGTCGCTCCAGTCTACCATTCGCGTAGGCTCCTCGGCGCATACAATAAGAATGTTTTTAGCCATTCCGGCAGTCTGATATGCCTCGGCCATCTGCAATGCATAGATAAATCCCGTGCAGGCTGCGTTAATATCCACGCAGGGGCATGACGCCTGAACCGCTTCGTGAATTAAACAACTTAAAGATGGTGTAACATATTCATTTACGACGTTAGAGCATATTATAAAATCAATATCTTTGGCCTGCATGCCAGCGCTGTCCAGTGCTTTGCGAGCTGCATCCACAGCCAAATCCTTCAGCTCTTCGTCGGATAAAAGTCTGCGCTCCTTTATGCCTGTACGCGTAACAATCCACTCATCGCTCGTATCAAGGAATTGAGCGAGCATATCATTGGTTACGACGCACGAAGGGTGGGCGCTTCCGGTTCCTATTATTTTCATATTCGAAGTTAGGGAATATACTGTAAAAAATAGGAGTAATCAGTAATTACTCCTTGTGGTTCTCGATATATGCGACTGCATCCCCTACGGTTCTGATTTTTTCAGCCTCCTCGTCGGGAATCTGCAAACCGAATGCTTTTTCGAACTCCATAATCAGTTCGACTGTGTCGAGCGAGTCGGCACCAAGCTGCTCCGTAAAACTTGCTTCAGGCGTTACCTCTGCTGCTGATACACCCAATTTGTCTACGATAATTTCTACCACTTTGTTTTGTACTTCTGACATATTTTCAAATATTTTGGTTTAATATTATAAACAGCAATCCGTGTTAAATCGCCGGCAAATATATGCTTTTGCTTCGTAACAACTATATATTTATTTATATAAAGTGGTGAATTGTTGCATAAAAGTGGCGAAAAATGCTAATAAGTGGTGAAAATTCGAAAAAATCGCTATCTTTGTCAGAGTAAACGAACCGGAATGGAAGAAAACAAAATACCAAAACTGCTGCTGAGACTCGACTTTATGCTCAAGTCAGTACTCTTTGTCGCCGTATTCTCGGTAATGTTCATGATTGTATATGCTCCATTTTCCATATCAGGGTGGTTCGATATATTCAATGGACAACACTTAAAACTTGCTGTCGCGTTCTATATCGCGTCCATTTTCGCCTTGATTACAAGCAAGATTGCGTTGGCAAAAGTCAGCAATCGCATTACGATAACCCGATTGTCATATGTATTATGGCTGCTCGGCGAAGTGTTGTTCATCTCGCTGCTTTACGTCCTGTTTACTATTTATCTCGCATACGACGGAGGTTTTGAGCATATATCCAGATTGTTTGTACGCGCCTTCTGCTGTTCTGCTGCGATATTGGCTATACCGAACATTATTTTGACGCTCTATGCAGCATATAAATCAAAAGAAGAAGTAGACGATGTAATGCGCTATCATTCACCGCAATTTGCCGCAGATAATGAATCATCGCGGCTTGTCAGCCTCTGCGACAGCAGCGGAGTTGCCAAACTGACAATCGACATAGACTCTCTGTACTATATAGAGTCGCAGGACAACTATGTAAAGATATATTACGAGAATAACGGTACGCTTCAACACTACATGCTGCGCTGCCGCACAAGTGTTATCGAAAAGATTTTGGCGGATACTACAATGGTTCGCTGCCACCGCTCATTTATTATCAACACTTCAAAAATCAAACTGCTGCACTCAGAGAAAACGAATCATATAATCATCCTTAAACATCACAATATAAATCCAATACCTGTTTCTAAAACATATTATGACAGGCTTATGAAGACTATATCTCATGAACCCGATATACACTGACTGAAAGCCACGAACATTTCGTAAAAACCTGAAACAGTATTGCGGGCAAATACACGTCTTGCAAAAAGCGTATTGTATCTAAAATAAATATATGTATATTTGCAATATGTTTATTGCAACAAACTAGCCGACGTATAAAACTTCTCTATATGACCAAACAAACTTCTCCCTTGAAATGGGTTCCATCGTTATATTTCGCGATGGGATTGCCATTTGTCGTGCTGAATATGGTTTCGGCCGTGATGTTCAAGGATTTGCAGGTTTCCGACGCTCAAATCGCTTTTTGGACATCCTTGATTATGTGGCCCTGGACAATTAAGTTTTTGTGGAGTCCATTTATCGAGGTCTTCAAAACAAAGAAATTTTTCGTGGTTCTTACGCAGCTTGCAAGCGGCGTGTTGTTCGGCCTGGCGGCTCTGTCGCTGCATATGCCATCGTTTTTCGCCGTTACGATAGCGGTTTTTGCGGTAGTGGCATTCAGCGGTGCGACGCACGATATAGCGGCAGACGGTGTCTATATGCAAGAACTTGACACCAAACGACAGGCGCAATATATCGGCTGGCAGGGTGCATTTTACAATTTGGCGAAACTTGTAGCCACAGGCGGTCTGGTTTGGTTTGCAGGGTGGCTGTATAAACGTTTTTCGGCAACTGCCGCCGCACAATTTGACGCATACGAGCAGTCGTGGACTATCGTGATGGTTATATTGAGTGTGGTTCTTGTCGTACTCGGTCTATATCACTGGATTAAACTCCCCTCGTCAGGTAATGTCAATAATGAAGGAAAATCCGCCAAGGACGGCCTAAAGGCTCTTGGAGAAGTTGTCAGCACATTCTTCACCAAGAGGCATATATGGTATTACATCGCATTTATTATTATCTACCGCCTGGGTGAAGGCTTCGTAATGAAGATTGTACCACTATTCCTCAAGGCAGACAGGGATGCCGGAGGTCTTGGGCTGACCAATCAGGAGATAGGTCTTTACTACGGTACATTCGGAGCAGGTGCATTCCTGCTCGGCTCGCTCCTTGCCGGCTATTACATTTCACACTTCGGTCTGAAGAAGACCCTCTTCTCGCTCTGCTGCGTCTTTAACATTCCCTTTGTGGCATACGTGTTTTTGTCGTGGGTGCGTCCCGAAAACATGTGGCTCGTAGGCGGCAGCATCGTTGCGGAGTATTTCGGATACGGATTTGGTTTTGTAGGACTTACGCTCTTTATGATGCAGCAGGTTGCACCAGGCAAACACCAGATGGCGCACTACGCTTTTGCATCGGGCATTATGAATCTATCCGTTATGCTCACCGGAGCCGTATCCGGTTTTCTGAGCGATGCTTTGGGGTATAAATACTTCTTTATCTTTGCGCTTTGCGCAACAATACCGGCATTTATCATTACGTGGTTCGTGCCGTTTACATACAACGAAACAGATAACAAAAAATAGATAAATCAACTTTATGAAAGAACTTAAAATCGAGGGCAATCCGCTGCCCGATATGCCTTGGGAGGAGCGCCCCGCAGGCTCAAAGGAGGTAATGTGGCGTTATTCGGCTAACCCGGTAATCAAACGGGACCTGCTATCAACATCCAACAGTATCTTCAACTCGGCGGTCGTGCCGTTCAAGAAGGGCAAATATAATTTCGCCGGCGTATTCCGTTGCGACGACACCAACCGTCGTATGCGCATACACGTTGGATTCTCGGTAGATGGTTTAGACTGGGATATCGACGAAAAGGATATGCAACTTACGTGCAATGACCCCGAAATAGGAGAGTGGGTATACGGATACGACCCTCGAGTTACCAAAATCGGCGACAAATATTATGTAACGTGGTGCAATGGCTATCATGGCCCTACAATCGGCGTAGCATGGACGACCGATTTCGAAACATTCCACCAACTTGAGAATGCCTTCCTGCCTTACAACCGCAACGGTGTACTCTTCCCGCGCAAGATTAACGGCCGCTATGCTATGCTTTCGCGTCCGAGCGACACCGGACACACGGCTTTCGGCGATATATTCTACTCCGAGTCGCCCGATATGGAGTTCTGGGGACACCACCGCCATGTGATGTCGCCTGCCGCATTTGAAGTAAGCGCAT
This sequence comes from Alistipes sp., assembly GCA_022511295.1. Taxonomy (GTDB): domain Bacteria; phylum Bacteroidota; class Bacteroidia; order Bacteroidales; family Rikenellaceae; genus Alistipes. The sequence continues at coordinate 12,213 of JAFLRT010000023.1, forward strand.
GGCAATGTATGAAGATTGGCGCAGGTCCGGTACCCATTGAGACAAGCGAAGGCTGGCTGCTTTTCTATCACGGTGTGCTGCGCTCATGCAACGGCTATGTATATGCATTCGGTTCGGCTCTGCTCGACCTTGAGCAGCCCTGGAAGGTTATAGCACGCAGCGGTCCGTATCTGATTTCTCCTCGCGAGATATATGAACTCACCGGTGATGTACCTAATGTTACATTCCCCTGCGCGGCGCTTCATGACCCGGAGACGGGACGCGTAGCCGTATACTACGGCTGTGCTGACACAGTTACAGGTCTGGCATTCGGATATATTCCTGAAATAGTAGAGTTTACCAAGAAGAACAATATATTGTAGCGATATGTACGAAAATGATAAACGAATAGTCATTACGCTCGATGCAGGCGGCACGAACTTCGTCTTCGGAGCGATGCAGGGCAATGAATTTATTCTCGACCCGATAACAATGCCTTCACATGCCGACAATCTTGACGCCTGTCTGGCGACAATGGTCGAAGGCTTTCAACAGATAATCGACCGCCTTGAATACCTGCCTTCGGCAATCAGTTTTGCGTTCCCCGGGCCGGCTGACTATCCAAACGGCATTATCGGCGGTTATCTGCCAAACTTCCCATCGTTCCGCGACGGTGTCGCGCTTAAAGCGTTCCTTGAGGATAAGTTCGGTTTGCCGGTGTATATCAATAATGACGGCGATTTGTTTGCCTACGGCGAGGCCCTTGGCGGCGCCTTGCCTGAGGTGAATGCCCGTCTGGAGAAGGCCGGCAGTTCAAAACGCTATCGTAATCTGTTGGGTTATACGTTTGGTACCGGCTTCGGCGTTGGTATGGTTATAGACGGGCGCCTTAATCTCGGCGACAACTCATGCGTTGAGACCTTCTGTCTGCGCCACAAGAAGATGCCGGATATATTGGTAGAGGATGGCGTTGCGGTTCGTGCAATAAAGCGTCTCTATGCAGAGTTTTCGGGCGATAAGAACCACAAGTTCGAACCGAAAGAGATATGTGAGATTGCAGATGGTGTCCGCGAAGGCGATATGGCGGCAGCACAGAAAGCCTTTGCCGAATTCGGCGAAGTTGCCGGCGACGCCATGGCTACGGCTGTAACGCTTACGGATGCGCTGATAGTTATCGGTGGCGGCATTACTGCGGCTCACAAATGGTTTATGCCGAGCCTGCTCGCAGAGTTGCGCGGAAAGTTGCATACCCTCGGCGGAGATGAACTTAACCGTGTGCAGATGAAGGTCTACGATTTGGACAATGATACCGAATTTGCTGCGTTTGCCAAAGGAGAACAGCGCTCACTCAAGGTTTACGGTTCGGAGCGTACCGTAGAGTATGACCCGCAGAAGCGTATCGGCGTAACCATATCCAAACTCGGAGCAAGCCGCGCCATATCTGTCGGTGCATATGCGTTTGCGCTGTCGCTGTTGGACTCGAAATGTTAATATTATGAAGCGACTGCCTATATTGATGCTGATGTTGTCTTGGTGTCTGTGTGCCGGCGCACACTCATATACCGATAAAGTTAATCCCTTTATCGGTACCACCAACTTCGGTGCAACGAACCCCGGAGCCGTATGTCCGAATGGAATGATGTCGGTCGTGCCGTTCAATGTCATGGGTTCCGATTCGAATCTGTACGATAAAGACGCCCGTTGGTGGTCTACACCGTATGAGCGTTACAACTCGTTCCTTACAGGCTTTGCGCACGGCACATTAAGCGGCGTCGGATGTCCTGATATGGGGTCTTTGCTCACAATAGCCACCACAGGCGACCTCGAAGCAGATTACCATATATACGGTACGCCGTATAGCGCCGAAACGGCAAGCCCGGGCTATTATTCCGTCGAATTGAGCAAATACGGCATCAAGGCTGAAGCGACGGCCACCCTGCGTTCATCTGCCGAACGTTACACATTTCCGTCCGGCAAGGGTAATATCCTTATCAATCTTGGCGAGGGCCTTACAAATGAGAGCGGCGCCGTTGTTCGCCGCGTAAGCGACACTGAGATTGAGGGTGTGAAACTATTGGGTACGTTCTGCTATAATCCGCAGGCTGTATTTCCGATATATTTCGTGATGCGAGTCTCGAAACATCCGTCATCGTCAGGTTACTGGAAGAAGCAGCGCCTTATGACGGGTGCTGAAGCCGAATGGACTCCGGACAACGGAAAATACAAGATTTATACATCTTACGGACGCGAACTTGCAGGAGATGATATAGGCTACTGGTTCACATTCGACAATATTGAAGATGGTGAGCAGATAGAAGTCCGTATGGGCATATCTTATGTTTCTATCGACAATGCACGCCTTAATCTGGAGACCGAGCAGGGCAGTTCTTCATTCGATGATATACGCACCGATGCTTGCGCGCAGTGGGAGGAGACTCTGGGCCGCATTCGTGTGGAGGGCGGCACTGAAGAGCAGCAATCTGTCTTTTATACAGCTTTGTATCATACTCTTATACATCCCAATCTCATAAATGACGTGAACGGTGAATATCCTCTCATGGAGCGCAGCGGTGAGATGGGGATAGCCGACGGCGACCGATACACGGTATTCTCATTATGGGACACGTATCGCAATCTGCATCAGTTAATGACGCTTGTCTATCCGGAAAAGCAGATTGATATGGTGCGCTCTATGGTTGATATGTATCGTGAGTGGGGTTGGCTGCCTAAATGGGAACTTTACGGTCGCGAAACATTCACTATGGAGGGCGACCCGTCGATACCGGTCATTGTAGATACCTGGCGCAAAGGTCTGCGGGACTTCGATATGGATGCCGCATACGAAGGTATGAAAAAGTCGGCGACAACGCCAGGCAAGCAAAACAAAATGCGGCCGGATATAGACCCGTACCTTGAGCGCGGATATATTCCTATCGGATGTTATGCTGCTGATATGTCGGGCGACAACTCCGTATCGCATGCATTGGAATACTATGTTGCGGATAATGCTTTGGCATGGCTTGCGGCAGAGAGGGGAGATGCGGATTTAGCCAAAACGCTTCGCGGCAGAGCCTTGGGATATCGCCATTATTACTCGCCAGAGAGCGGGACGCTTCGTCCGCGTACTATGGACGGCAAATTCCTTACGCCTTTCAATCCTCGCCAAGGGGAGAACTTTGAACCTGTCCCGGGATTCCATGAAGGGTCTGCCTGGAACTATACATTCTATGTTCCGCACGATGTCGAAGGGCTGTCAAAACTTATGGGCGGCAATACCAAGTTTGTAAACAAGTTGCAGATGGTATTCGACGATGAATTGTATGACCCTGCAAACGAACCTGATATAGCCTATCCATATCTGTTCAGCCGTTTCAAGGGCGAGGAGTGGCGTACACAGCGTGAAGTTGCGAGATTGCTCGACACCTATTTCACTACGCAGCCCGACGGCATTCCCGGCAATGATGATACTGGAACAATGTCGGCATGGGCCGTGTTCTCCATGCTCGGACTGTATCCCGATTGCCCGGGCGAGCCGTATTACACTCTGACCGCTCCGACTTTCGACCGTGCAGAGATTGATACTCAACATGGTACGCTTGTGATTGAGACGCGCCGAACAGACAACGGCGGCTCATATATAAAGAGTATGAAGTTGGGTGGAAAACCGCTGAAAAAGTATCGCATATCGCATGATGAACTTATTGGCGGATGCACGCTGACCTTTGAACTCGGCAGCCGCAAATAGGGTAGCGCAATATACCAAATAATAACCGAGGCGGAATCGCCTCGGTTATTATTTTCTTATGGCAGGCAGTTTATTCTTCTTCAGCACTCTCGTCAGGGAGATTGAATTCCGTAACGCCTATTGACACCAACATATTATACCACGCAAAGACCTTTTTGATATCCGATACGTGTACACGCTCGCGGTCATAATCGGGCAGAATCTGAGCAAAGGCCTCCTTGAGTTTTTCAGGGCTTTCTTTGTGCGAAAGACCCTCCTTGCCCTCATATAACTTATATGCCGATGCGAATACATCCGCCAATGCGATGTCCTCGCCTTCGGTATACATTGAAATTTCACTCAATGCGCTTACTCGCGAGTGCGCCGAGGCATTCATTCTTTTACCGTCGGTAAGCGATTCGACAATGATGCCGTTGCTCGATTTAGCCACATATCTGAACAGCCCGGGCTGTCCGGATATTGCCAGGATATCCTTAAATTCCATAATCTTTATCTGTTTAATTTGTTATCAAGTGCAAATATACTATAATTTTCCAAAAAAAAGTTGCTACCTTTGCAGGGTAAAACGAAAAGCTATGGCAGGTTCGAACTTTGTAGACTATGTTAAGATATTTGCACGCTCAGGTCATGGCGGTGCCGGTTCGGCACACTTTCGTCGTGAGAAGTTTGTAGCATTCGGAGGTCCTGACGGCGGCGACGGCGGCAAAGGCGGCAGCATCATCCTTGAGGGTGACAGCCAGTATTGGACACTCATCCACCTGAAATATCAGCGCCATCAGTTTGCCGAAGACGGACAGTGCGGTTCCGGAGCGCGCTCATCCGGCAAGGATGCAAAGGATATAATTATCCCCGTGCCTCTCGGAACGGTAGCCAAACGTGTCTTTACAGACGAAAACGGCGATACCTATACCGAGCCGGCCGGTGAGGTTACGACTCACGGAGAACGGCTCGTATTGCTCAAAGGCGGTCGCGGAGGACTTGGAAACTGGCACTTCAAAACTGCTACAAACCAGGCTCCGAGATATGCGCAACCCGGAGAGGAAGGCGATGAGGGTACATTCATTCTGGAGTTGAAAGTTCTCGCAGATGTCGGTCTTGTGGGCTTCCCGAATGCCGGTAAAAGCACCCTGCTGGCGGCTGTCTCGGCAGCGAAACCCAAAATAGCCAACTATGCCTTTACGACGCTTGAGCCTAATCTTGGAATAGTCGCCGTACGCGATGGCAAATCTTTTGTTATGGCGGATATCCCGGGCATAATCGAGGGTGCGCACGAAGGTCGCGGATTGGGAACTCGCTTTCTGCGTCATATTGAACGAAACTCTGTTCTGCTGTTTATGATTCCCGTAGACAGCGATGATATCGCACGCGACTACGACATTCTGCTGCATGAATTAACTCAATACAATCCGGAGTTGCTCGACAAGCAGCGGTTGCTCGCCATCACGAAGTGCGATATGATTGACAAGGATTTGGAGCAGCAACTGAAACCCTCTCTTCCGGAGGGTGTGCCGGCGATATTTATCTCATCTGTCAGCGGATACAATATGACAGAGTTGAAAGATATGCTTTGGCAGGCACTGCACCGGTAATCAATACGCATATATCTCATGATTGGCAAGGCGAAGCGCATAACCTCCGCCGCTCTCGGTGTAATCCGTAATGCCGACTATGGACACCTTGCCTGAAGGGATAACACCATTGACATATTTGCAACATCCGGAGAACCGAACGGGAATCGTGTTCCCATCAGGGTCCGTCGCTATGCGGTCTGTATCGACAAACTCTCCATCGACCGTATTGCACCACCGCGTATACCCGTCGGCTTCGGCAAATTGCAACTCTCTGATGCGAACAGGCATGGATATATGCTCAACAGAGAGTTCACATATTTTAAGTGTCGGTATTTCAGGAGCATTCACGTGGTCAGTATCCGATATAAGATGAAGATAGCGATTCATATCATTGCCCGATATACGGTCTACCGAGTATTCATCAGTAGGAGAGGCCCCCAAAACAATCTTGCCGCCCACGCGCCCCAATGACAACCCGTTGCAGAATACCGCAACCCTTGAATAAAGCGGAAAATCGTCGCACAGGCGCAACTTGTCGATATATATCTCTATGCCGGCACTGCCGTCATAGAGAACTATCGTCTTGTAAAACTCGCCATAGATATCATTCGCCATTACGGTACCGACAATAGAAATATCCTTGTAGACAGGTGTGGAGCGATAGCCGCACAGAGTTTTCAGATATGCGATGCTGACGGGTCCCTCCTCGACGGTATTATCGTCGATACCATCGTCCATGGGCAATGTAGCCGTGCAGCCGCTCAGAAGCAATAGACTAATTATTGTATGCAGCGCAATCTTCACGGTCTCTCATCTTAATTATAAAGCGCTCTTCCCCCGCCACCTTTCCGTATTGGAGTATGCCGGTGATAGTCATCATTGCGTCAGGCACCATATCTTCAGCAAAATCGGCGTACTGACTTGTGTATGTAAGTATCTTATTGCCTTCACGGTCCTCGAATATATGGTACCCAAACCATATGCGGTCGATATTCTCCTCCGAGGCGGAAAGAGTTTCAACCGTTACCGGGCAGCCGCACATCGACTTCTCAAGTTCGCAGATACGCAATACAGGAATTTCTATATCGACAACATCGCTTCCCCGCTTTATATGTTTGTCAAGATTAACTCTCGAATAGAAATAATCTACATCACGATTTTCATACTTTTCGGCAGGCAACCCAATCTGCATGACACCTAACGACTCGCTGACGGCGCAACCACGCAGATTTATCTTCACCTGACTTCCATAAGGATATACGCTGTGTATGTCATTTATTCCTGCCATAATCTCGGCTCCGCCGCTTTCATCGCAGACAACAAATGTACGATAGAAATTTCCGGCACGGTCGCTCGAGACGACACGACCTACAATGTATATATCCTCAGAGACTGTGAACGGCTCTCCATCATAACTGCTATGTAGAGAGGAAATAGCATATGACCGTGTAAACGTGTTGTGCTGCTGCGGCATATGAAACGAGTCATAACAGCCCGTAACTGTTATGGCGGCGATAATTGCTATGACGCATCTCGCAATCATTTACACAGTTTGATTATCAAATTATTATATATCGTGCGACAGAGGTGGTGGGATAGCGGCCGATGTGTCGCAATCGCTCCAGCGGTCAGCGATATACTCTATAAGCGAGAAAAGTGCTGCGGGGTCATTCTCCGTAACCAATTTCATGCGCGTATCCTTGAAGTCAGGCAGTCCCTTGAAATAATTCGTAAGATGCCGGCGCATTTCAAGGACCCCGACGCGCTCACCCTTAATCTCTATCGACTTGACCAGATGCTCGGTCGCAATCGCCGCACGCTCGGCAACGGTGGGTTGGGGCAGCACTTCGCCCGTTTTAAGGAAGTGTTTTATCTCGCGAAAAATCCAGGGACGACCGTATGTCGCGCGCCCTATCATTATGCCGTCCACACCATGAAGGTCGAACATTGCACGTGCCTTAACTCCTGAATCGATATCTCCGTTACCGATAACAGGGATATGTATCGACGGATTGTTCTTCACCTTGCCAATCAGTGTCCAGTCCGCTTCGCCTTTGTACAACTGCGCGCGTGTACGGCCGTGAATGGTTATGGCGGCTATACCGACATCCTGAAGCCGCAAGGCAATCTCCTCGATATTCTTGTTGTCGTCATCCCATCCCAGGCGTGTCTTTACCGTTACGGGTGTATGCACCGCATTGACTATCCGGCGCGTCATCTCAACCATAAGAGGCACGTCGCGCATCATTCCCGAACCGGCACCGCGACCCGCAATCTTCTTCATCGGACAGCCGAAATTTATATCTATAATATCGGGACGGGCGCTTTCGGCGATACGTGCAGCCTCGACCATAGGTTCTATGAGGTGTCCGTAAATCTGAATACCCACCGGACGTTCCGCGTCGTCTATGCGCAACTTGGCAATCGACTTGGCGGCATCGCGTATAAGACCGTCTGCCGAGATAAACTCCGTATAGACAGCATCCGCGCCGAACCTTTTACACATATAGCGAAAAGAGGGGTCCGTTACATCCTCCATAGGTGCAAGAAAGAGAGGACGCTCGCCGAAATCTATGTTAGCAATCTTCATAAGTATGGCAAAGATAATGATTTTACCTTGGCATAGGATGCTATAACGAATAAAATAGTTATATTTGCCGTACTTTTTAACAGCACACAAGATGAATATCGAAAATTTCCTCAATGATATCATTGTTCGCACGGTAGAATCGCTCTACGGCACAACCGAGGGAGAGCCGTTGCAGATACAGAAGACGCGCAAAGAGTTTGAAGGCGATTATACGCTTGTAGTATTTCCGCTGTTGCGACGCAGCCGCAAGTCTCCCGAAGCCACAGCTACAGAGATAGGCGAACGTCTGACGGCAGAAAATGCCGAGATAAGCGGCTATAATGTAATTAAGGGGTTCCTTAATATATCGCTGTCGCAGTCATTCTGGATGAAGCGGTTTGATGAGGTCTATAACGCAAGCAACTACGGCATGCAGCCTTCGACGGGGCGTACAATAATGATAGAGTATTCATCGCCCAACACCAATAAGCCGTTGCATCTTGGTCATATACGAAACAACCTGCTCGGTTATTCGGTGGCACGCATACTTCAGGCTGCCGGCAACAACGTCATCAAGGCAAACCTCGTTAATGACCGAGGAATACATATCTGCAAGTCCATGCTCGCATGGCAACTCTACGGTAATGGCGAAACGCCCGAGACTTCGGGTATGAAAGGAGACCACCTTGTAGGTAAATACTATGTCGAGTTCGACAAGCACTACAAAGAGCAGATACGCGAACTTGTGGCCGGCGGAATGAGCGAAGATGAAGCCAAAAAGAGTGCGCCCGTAATGCTTGCTGCACAGGAGATGTTGCGCAAGTGGGAAGCCAAAGACCCCGAAGTTTGCGCTCTGTGGCAGAAGATGAACGGATGGGTTTACGAAGGCTTTGATGTAACATATAAGGCTCTCGGCGTTGATTTTGACAAGGTATATTACGAGTCGCAAACATATCTGTTGGGTAAGAATATCGTCGAAGAGGGACTTGCGAAGGGCGTTTTCTTCCGCAAGGAGGACAACTCCGTATGGATTGACCTTGAGTCCGACGGTCTCGACCAAAAACTGCTGTTGCGCAGCGACGGCACCTCGGTCTATATGACGCAGGATTTAGGTACTGCATTCCGTCGTTTCGAGGACAACCACTTGGACGATATGATATATGTCGTAGGCAACGAGCAGAACTACCACTTCCAGGTTCTCAAGTTGATACTAAAGAAGTTGGGTTACGACTGGAGCGACAATATCTATCACCTCTCTTATGGTATGGTCGAACTTCCCGAAGGTAAGATGAAGTCTCGTGAGGGAACAGTGGTCGATGCCGATGACCTTATAGATGATATGGTATCGACAGCACGTGAGATGTCTGCCGAACTTGGCAAACTCGACGGATGTTCATCGGAGGAGGCCGAAAATATCTCGCGTATGGTCGGTCTGGGCGCTCTCAAATACTTTATTCTTAAGGTAGACCCCAAAAAGACAATGCTTTTCGACCCCCGCGAGTCGATTGACTTCAACGGCAATACGGGACCGTTTATCCAATATACCCACGCGCGTATACGTTCTATTATGCGCAAGGCATGGGAGGCAGGCATAGACCTGTCATCACCTTGCAGTACGCTTTTACCTGTCGAGGTTGAACTGGTAAAGAGCCTGTGTGAATATCCGTCGGTTGTAAGGTCGGCAAGCGAAGCCTTTGCCCCCTCCATTATCGCCAACTATGCATACGACCTTGCAAAACAGTTCAACGGCTACTATCACGACCATTCGATTCTGCGTGAGGATAATCCCGAGGTGCGTGCAATGCGTGTGCGTTTGGCAGATACCGTTTCGCGCGTGCTGAAATCGGCTATGAGCCTGCTCGGTATAGAGGTTCCGGACAGAATGTAACCGCATAGGTGTCAAATATGTAAAACATACGCCGCCTTTTACGGGAGGCGTATGCTGTTTTAGGATATGCTGCTTCAACTATATTCCGAACAGAAATTGGAACGGTTTGGGAGATACGGTAAACTCGGCCGTAGCGTTGCCTTTGTATGTAGTGCCGTCGCTGAGAGTCAGAACTCGCTCACGGCTGCCTGCCGAGAAGTCTATCTCGTCGAGATTGATGTGAAATGTCTCCATTGAGAGCGTCGGTTCAAAGTAGTATACTCTGTTTTTCTGGTCGGCAACCACTCTCCAGCGTGTCGATGCTATATGCGGACTGTCAGGGGTAGATATTCCATAAGGAACGGAAACATTACGCATAACGGACATTACGGCCGGAATGGCGATTTTAGGGTCTGACGTCTGCTCTATGGCATTGATATAGAACGAAGCGCGCACAAAGCGGTCTGACGAACGGTTCGTACCCGGCAGCATCGACAGTCCGCCTATAAGTTTCCAGTAATCGTTGATTGCCAACTGCATATCATATACGGGGGAGTTGGTCAGCACCTGGTACTGACGTCCGTGATGAATGGAAATTTTACCATCTATGTACTCGAATATGGCACTGTCGCCGGAGGCGTCAGTTATGGCCATATGCAATCTCGACTGCACGCCGTTGGGCAGGTCGGGCGAGTCTATGCGAAATGCATCTTCCGCCATCGCCTTGACAGCCTCATCGACCGTTGCAAAATTATCCAAAATATACTGCGTCCAGATACTCAAACCCATAACCGGACGTTTGTCATTATCGTATGAGTAGACACTCTCGGGCAAGAAAAGCAGACTGGCGACAAGCCCCGCTTCATTCATTCCGTCGCAGATACCTATATCATATCCTGCCGCCGAGACCGAGCCGTATTTCGAAGTCCAGAAAACAGTATTGTCGCTTTCAGCGCCGCGACGCTTTATTCCGCGCGGAAATATGTACAGATTCGTTTGCGGGTCTTCGCGCCAGTCCATTGTGCGACCTGTGGCGACCATCCCGTCAGGGCCGAGGTATACGGCACGCGTACATGCTTCAACTTGACATTCGGCGCATATGCCGGTAAGCCCGAGCAAAGACAAGAGTAACTTTTTCATAATTGCAAAATTTATGTTTACTGCTGTTTCCGCAAAAATAGTGCAGTATTACGCTGCTGCCCGCAATGCGGAATACCAAAAACAGAAGGAGCGGCAGAATAACCGCCGCTCCGCAACTGCGCATTACTATGTCGTTACTCCACCGTAACCTCCACAGCGGCAGGGTAGAGACGCATAGGGTCAAAATACTCTGCACAACTATTGACCATATACTTGAGATTTGGTTTTACTATGCCGCAGAACTTCTGTACGCCGTTTACATTGATTGTTACAGGCTGCGACAGGTCTACAAGTTCATTATTCAGATATACCACAACGCGACCGCTTGTCGCACGCCGGAAAGATTTATTTACCGACAAATATATCTGATAACCCGATATATATGTCGGTTCCGAAGGGGTTACAGTTACCACTCTCACATTGAGGTTTACCGTATTCCCGTCGATTGTCATCTCATAGCAAGAACGAACATAGTCATCGGCGTCATCCGTCGAGCGCTCCTTGACATACAGGTTATAGAAGCCGTTGCGGAATGCTGCCCCCTCACCGTTGATATTTCCGGCAGGAAAATTCTCCCAATAGACATATTTGGGATAGGGATTACGCTCAAAAGTCTTGAGATAAGGCGTTGTAACATAGTAGTCGCAAGCGTGTCCGTAGCCCTGCTGCAACTCTATTTTATGCTCATAGCAGCCCGGGTGTGCCGCCTGTAATCCATCCCATATGCTGTTGGCTTTCTGTGTAAGGCGGTCGCGGCCGAACATTGTATCAGACGAGCCGGTCTGAAGACAGAATGCAATGTTGGCGCAGTTCTCGGGCGGCGCCCAATACAAAACCTCTCCGCCGGCTATCGGACCCGCTCCGGCCAAATAGTCTGCATAGAACGACGCCAGGCGCTGACTGCCGTATGCACCCTCCGAGATGCCAAAGATATATACGCGATTGGGATTGAACCTGCCGGTGAGATACGCCTGTCGCAACAGACGTTCCCACACTTTTTGGCGCGAGGGCTGATACCAGCGGCATCCAGTACCGCCATAAGGACTGCGGGGTATAAAATATACCGATGGAGCATCATCGCATCGCAGACCGATAGTCCTGCTCGCAGCGAACTCACTGTTATTGTCTCCCGAACCGTGAAGCATCAGAAAAAGGGGATATCCGTCTTCAGGAATATCGGTTCCCTTGATGCCATAGGAGAAATCCATTGCATCTCCGCCCATAGTCCACGTTCCGGTCTTGTCGTTGGCTTTTATATAAGACAACTCGGGCAGTTTGTCTTCTGCGAGATTGTCGTTTGCTCTCTTCCATATATCCCATACCATCGAGGTCATACCGTCGATTTGGTCGATAGTGAGAGTATTGTTTGCCGTATACTCTGCCGGTTCGCCGTTGAGAACCGCATTAAAATAGTTTTCGATAAGTTCCGATGATATTTCCTGCTCTTCAGGGTCGTCAGGTTTCTCCGGTTCTTTGTTGTCAGGGTCTTCGACAGGCGGTTTCGACGGAGTAGGGGTGTCGCCTCCATCTGTACACGCCGGCATAGTTGCCATAAGTGCCATGCATAACAGTGTCAGCACCTTGCTGTGTTTCATTTACTATTCTTCTTTAGTTATACTACCTGGGTATTCCGCAACTGCGGAGAAATATGTACAAAGGTATATAATTTTTAGATTATTGCCGAGCGATATAAGAATTTTGAACGCTCCTGCTACAAATAAAATAACCACCGGTCCGCTGATTAGGGCCGGCTCCTTTGCAAATAAATTTGCCGGAGCCCA
>JAFLRT010000024.1 GCA_022511295.1 Alistipes sp.
GCCGGAGGGCCCTACGCCATCCAGTTGTTTCAGACCGCCGTAGCGCGAACCCATACCGGCAGCCATGATTAAAAGTGTAGGTTTCATAGAGTAGTGAATGATTTTTTTGACACCGCAAAGATAGCAGTTTGCGTGAGACTTTCGGGTCCGGAGCCGTAAAACTTTATTGTGGAAAGTTTACTAACTGTTCCCGCTGCGGAGACACACCGAGTGCCGGCAGCAGAGATACACTTATGAAACGAAAATAAAAGAAGGTGGAGGGGTAAAATGAGATAAGACTGCCCTAACCCGGGGTCCTTTGGACAATGGAGAGAGTATGCGGACCCGTTGTGCTCTCGGTGATAATAATATGTTTAGTGATTCCGGCGGGATTCGAACCCACGACCCACAGCTTAGAAGGCTGTTGCTCTATCCAACTGAGCTACGGAACCGAACCGTGCGCAAAAATAATACAAAAATCACAACCCTGCAACTTTTTTCGCTTTCACGTTGCGCCTCACGCCTGAACAAATCGTCGAATGCCACTGTGTGTCGATATATCGGGACCAGAAGCAGACGGTTTTCTATACTAAAACCTGATTGTTTCTATCGATTCTGACATCATAGCCTCAATTTTTACGACCGTCGGGCGGCACCTCGAATGAGACACCGCCCGACAGTTGTTAAAAGAGTGATTACTCAACGGGAGATTACTTGGAAGGAGTACCGAGTGCGACGGGAACCCATGTAAACGGATTCGATGTATCGTACTTCAGGTCGTTGCCGTTGCCCGAGTAATCCTTGAATACACCCGAATTGTCATTTTCGTTACATCTCCAGTAAGCCACGAGGCTCGACTCGCTTTCAGGGTTCTTAACCTCGTAGAAATGGTTGTCGGCCTTGATTTCATTCTGCGAGAGTTCGCGGTTCCATATACGCAACTCACACATCTGACCAGGCCAGAAGCGGTTGCCGTCGTATGCGTAACTTACCCAGAAGCAGCGGGTGATATAGGTGCCCTGCTCGAGGTTGTGGTTGGTGTACGCGAACTTGACAGGATAGTTATTGTAGTATGAAGCCTGTGCTACCTGCTCTCCGTCGTAGTAAACCGTAATGGTTTTGCTGCTTGAACTATAGGTGATGGCTACATGTGTCCATGTATTGAGTTTAATCTCTGTTGCGGCCGTACCGAAGTAGTTGGTAGAGCCGGCGGAGTACGAATAACCCGGCATCACGAGTTGCAAACGGTTGGGTGCTACACCCGAATCGCCGTAGCGGATAAGGAAGTGTCCCTCGATACCGAATACGGTAGACAGCGAACCCATCGCCTTCATGGTGTTCATATTAACCAACGCCTCGCAGGTCCAGTCTTGAAGACCGCTCGTGCCGCCTAATGCTGCTGCATTATTCCATGCGGGGTCGCCGGGCCATGCGCGCTGTTTGTTCCAGTCAGGTACATACTCGATGATTGATGGTGCTTTGCGCAGAACTTTGAAAGTGTAGTTCACTTCGCCGCCCAACGTGCTGCTGTGTGCGAGCGTTACCTCGCCTTCAGCCGTGTCGCTGCCGCTCTTGACCTCAAGAACAACCTGCTTTTCATTTTTGCTCTTAACGCTCAGCCAACTGGTTGCATCGTCCGAAACGGAAGCGGTGTACTCAACATTGGAGGTAATAGGCACTGTAAGTTCGCCACCCGAAAGGTCTATGGTGCAGACGGATTTCTCGGACTGAAGTACGGGCTTGCGGAACTGCTTTACATTAACCTTCAGACTCTCTCCCTCGGGCGAAAGAATGGTAATCTCGGCCACGCGGTCGGTTGCAGAATCATTTGCAGTTAAATCGAAATACAGCAGTGCGTTCTCACCATTTTCGTCGGGGTTGGTTACGCCGTATGTGAGCCATCCATCGCCATCGGTAAACTTGACGTTCGGAGTGAGTTTGCGGTAGTTGTAAGTTGTGGAGACCTCTACGACAATCTGACCGCCTGCCGTTGGTGCATCAATCTCTGCATCCGATGAGAGTTCGAATGTGCTTTCACTCGGCTCGTCGCTTGTGGAGCCGCTTACCACTCTCAGTACGGTCTCAGCGGTGCCGGTCTTGAATGTAAACTCGGCTGTGCGGGTCTCGCCGCCGTTGGCATCAACGGTAAATGTTATCAGGTCGCCGTCCTCGCCTTCGGTTTGCGAAGGGGTTACCCAATCGTATGCGTCTGCGTTTGTCAGCGTCCAGTTGCCGGTGCTGGTTACAATCACGTTGTAATCGCCTCCGATTACGCTGGCTCTGAGCGTAGAGGGTGTAACACGTATATAATCTTCAGTATCTGTTCCTCCGCCGTCTGTATCGCATGCGAATGCAAGAAATGCAGCCGCTATGCATAAAAATAGCTTTTTCATATATTAGGTTTTAGTTTGTTTACTGACTTGTCTGTAAATATCTGTTAGCGTGCATATCGCTTGGGGTCGAATACACCCTCGCCTATCTTGCGATAATAGTGCGTAGGCGTTACCAACTCTACATCGTAGAGACCTTTTGCGACATCTTTGATATAAGAGTCGCGGTTGTGGTAGATGGGGCTTAGTGGCGAGGGGTCCCATGCAAACCACATCAGCCATCCGTAGCCATTGTTCTTTGCGGTGCTTGCAGTAGATGCTGTTGCATTGTACATATTGCTGCCCAAGTTGCACTCAAACGATGCGTATGCGCAGTTCTTGTTCGTCTGACCGGCGAATGCCGATGACCTGCTGCCATAGTTGGGAACATTTATGTCTATAAACTCACCCGGCTGATGGCCGTCTACAGCATAAGCGTTGTAGAGGGTGCTGTACTGGAAGTACGAAACCTCGCAGGGCCAGTCGCAAGCCTCGTTCATCGCCTTCTTAAGTTCGTAAGCCAGACGTGAACCTGCCTGTGCGCTCGAACCGCCGATAAACCAGCGTGTAGGATAACTCTGATAACTCGAATACTCTTCGTCCATATTTACACCGTCGAGTTTGTAGGTGCGGCAAGCCTCGGCAACCTCTTTGGCATACTCCTGTGCGCCCCAGTCGGTAAGACCGCACAAGCCTGCTGCGTCGTGATTGCCCAGAAGACCCAGGTAAACCTTGATACCCTGTTCACGCAGCGGCTGGAGATATACATCGCTCTCGTCGAGCAGCGCCTGTACGTTGGGGTTGTTGTTCAGATATACGCGGTCCTCCTCTCCGTTGTAGTTGATGTTGGCGGCGAATATAACGACTGCATCGAAGAAGTATTGACCGTCAGCGAGTTTGTACTCGAGTACGTTGAGCGGGTTGGTCTGGTTAACCTCCAGGAAGACCATGTTCTGAACCTCTTTCGACTTATGCTTTGTGATAACCCAGTTCATACGGCTCCGGCTGTATGTAACGGTTACATTCGAACTTACAGCCTCTGCCGACAGCGGCACAAGATAGGATGTGTTGAATTTCAGACCGGAAACGGTGAAGGTGTAACTAATCTCTGCCGAAGTCTTGCCTGCGGGAATCGTAACCTGTCCGTCGTCTCCAAGCACAAGACTCTCGGTCGGGAAGAGCGTGCATGCAGCCTTGTTGTTGTAGTTGTACTCTGATAGATATGCTTCATCTACAACGACTTTCAATTCAACATCGGTCGTAGCAGGCTGGTTGAGTGTAATGGTCAACTTGCCTTCGACTGCGGTATCGGTATCCGATACCTGACGTGTAACGGTCGTGCTGTTCTCTATCGCAGCCGTAACTTTGTCGGCAGCCTCGTTTGCGCTGTACTGAACAACGCCTACGTAAGTCGTAGCCGAACCCGCTACAAACTGAAGACGTCCGATTCTCGTTGCATCTGTTGCGTTGTCGCGAGCATTTACACTTATCTGGTCGCCCACGACGTCGAGCGTAACCCATTCGGGAGCGAATACGTCCCACTCAAGATTGCCGGCCGATACCGTCAGTACCACATCCTCATTACCCGAGGCCTTGAACTCGATATCGTCCGAAGGCGTTATTTTTATAACGCCGCCAACTTCGTCAGTGCCTGATTCGCTGCACGAAGCAAAGAGTAACGGCACAGCGCAAAGCATGGCCGCAACTCCTCTAAGAGTCATCTTTTTCATAAATAGTTGGTTTTTAGGTTATAAAAGTTGATAATATTGGTTATAGTCAGTTCTGGTTGCTTACGACCGGCAGTTCGACATTAACCCATGCGGGTGGTGTCATAAACTGCATATCATTTCCGTATGGCGAGTAGTCCTTGGCTGTTGAACCGGCACCGTCGTCGAACTTCCAATAGCCTATAAGACCCTCCGAATCGGGTTTTACGCGATAGAAATGGTTTTCGGCTTTGATTTCATCCTGCGAGAGGGCGCGATTCCAGAAACGCATCTCGGCGAAACGACCGTCGATGTAGCGCGAGCGGTTGCCGATATCGTATGAGTGTCCCACCCACAGACAGCGCGGCTGACTGTTGTTCTCGTCCGAGCGTGCGGTACTGAAATCGACGCTTGTTATCGAGAATTGCTGACTGCCCACCTCGCGTCCGTTTATATAGACATGGGTCATGCCTCGGTCGAATGTAACGGCAATGTGATACCACTCACCAAGCAGCAGTTTCATCTGCGAGTTGGATATATTCTGCCGCTCTACGGAGCCTTCCACTGCCTGACCCGTTGCCACCTGCAACTGATTGTTGGGTATTAGTGCGTCGCCCACGCGCAGCAGGAACAAATCCTCGATACCTACAATGGTCTGAATACCGGAACCCTCGATAGATGCAGGCTTGTACGAGCCGAGCATTAGGAGTGTCTCTATGGTGAAGGTCTCCATATCTTTGAACGGCTCGGGGTTGTTCCAGTCATGCATACCCTTGTACGAGTCATCGGTAATGCGGTCGGCAGGCACCTCGCCGCCGCCTGCGGGCCAGCACAGATTCTTATTCAGGTCGGCCGCCACATTTACAAGCGACGCCTTCTTGAAGACGAAGTAGAGCGTGCGCGCACCGTTGAGGGTCTCGATATCCGATGTCGCCAGACTTACGGGCAACACATAGTGTCCGTTGTCGATATCGAGCCTGTCCAAACCGGTAAACTCGAGCGTAAGCACCTCGCTTGCAACGTCGCCCTGCTTGATTTTGAGTTGTGCCGTACTCAAATCGTAGTGTTCTGCCGGCAGCATCTCGGCATCGGGGTCGTAGTAGGCGTTGCGGTAGGTGTTGAGCATACCGGCGTCTGCCACAAGCCTTACGTCGATATCCTTGTTTTCGGGTTTCGCGACGCCCACCGACACCTGACTTGTGAGGGTAGAGACATTCTCCTCGCGGTCGATGCGCATATTGCGGGAAAAGGTCTTTCCCGAAAAGAAAACCTTGTTTGTGTAGTGCTGCACGTTCTCCCCGTTGCCGTTGCAGGAGAGCAGCACCGACGATGCCACGAGGAGCATCATCCTGACGGTTGAATTAATGATATTTTTCATATCTCGCCTGTTTTCGTTTTATTGTTACTCTCCCTTCGCAGGGTTCATGGTCTGTATCGCGTTGCGAATCGTGGGGTAGATACGCTCTATATTGAAGTAGTCATCACGGGCATTGCTGATGTAAAGACCGGCCTTCGTAAAACGTGTATCTTCGGTGAGCGTCCATTCTGCCGCTACATCTGCCGACGCGCCGACCTGCGTCGGGTTGTCGAGTGCCGGATATGCGCTCTCGATTACAAAACGGTCGCTCGGCACATCCGCTGCGAGCCTGCCCGCAACATAGGTCGTAAGACCGCCGCCCGTATTGTAGGAACTTGTCCACAGCACAATGTATCGGCTGTCGCTGATAAGCGTGCGGAAATCGTCTGCGATATTCTGTATATATCCGTGCATTACCATTATGCTTTTGCGGTGCTTCTGGCGCCATGTGCGCACCTCATTGAAGAAGGTCTCCTGTCCTGGACTCGAACTCTGACCTTTGTAGGCCACGACGATACCGGCAAAGCCGAATTTGTCGCAACTCTCAATCATCTCTTTTGTTCTCTCACGGCAGTAGACCTGAAACTCCGCATCGCCGGGGATATTGTCAGCCCCATTGTCCGTCAGGTCTGCAATCATCGCATCCCAGTCATTCTGTATGGCCATATAGTCCACTACAGCCAGCGTCTGGGTACCCTTTTTTGATTGTACCTCCTTCATCTCGCTGACAAGCAGCGAAGTCATATTCTCGGGACTCGACACGCAGATATAATCCACGCTGTCGGGGAGTGAAGTAATGTGTTCACGCTGCTGCGAGGGGGCTTTGCCCGTCGCCGTGAAGTCCACCATCATCACCTTGTGGGACGACAGTTTGTACTGACGCAAACTCTTTAGATATGCCGCATACTCCTGTGGATTCTCCTGCCCGGGTTGCGGATGCGGGAAATCCAATGCCTCGGGTTCAGTCCATTTGCTGCACGAGAGACCAAGCATCGCGGCAGCAAGTATTGTGGTTGCAAATATCTTTTTCATATCTCTGTTCTGACGTTTTACTGTATCGTGTACCTTATTTTATATCAGGATTGCAGTCCCACCATACGCGCGTAGCCATATTGTCGGCACCACCCAGATGCTCTGCCACAGCCTGTTGGATATATTGCGCGTTGTTGGTGTATTCGGCCTGCGGATATGGCATTCGGCGTGCGCCGAGCGACGAATCAACAACGCCGTTGCTCTTGTTTCCTTCAGCCGTTGCAGGTATGAGGTGCGGATATCCCGTGCGGCGATAGTCGCACCACGCCTCGTGGCCGATGTTGAAGTTGGCTATCCATTTTTGAGTTATGATACGCTCCTGAACATACTCGTCATCCTGCCATGCCACGCTGACCGTTGAGAGAGTCTCGCCGTAGGAGTTCTTTCCGTCGGGGTCTGTGTAGCGTTCGGGTACGCGCTCGCTGTCTGTTATATAGGCATCGGCGCCCGATGCACCCCACTGCTCGAATGACAGACGTATGCCCTGCTCGTAGAAACTCTGTGCCGAACCTCCCATATTGAAACCGAATACGGCTGCCGCCTCAGCCTTGAGGAAGGCCACCTCGGCAGCATTCATCCATTGCAGAGGCGAGTCGGTAGCGATGTTCACACCAGAATATTTGTGTCCTATTTCGTCTTTGGATGGAATCTCGATACCTCGGCGCATACCTGCGAACTGATAACCCTCCCATTCTGCTTCGATGAAGTATTTGCTGCGTCTGGGGTCTTCGTAACCGTTCATATAGCAGATTATATCGGCTGCGACGTGCGAGTCGCCGCCCGTAAGGCATCCGGCCGGTGTGTTGTAACGTACCGAGACGCGCAGCGGGTTTCCATCCTTGCCAAAGGCCGACGACGGCAGTTGTGCGTTGTCAGCGTTGGAGAGCATAACGCCGTAGCCGCCATCTGCGGTGCTTACGGCACTCTCGGCCATAAGTTGAGCCTTCTCGCGGTCGGCATAGACGATGCGCATAGCCATACGCAACTTCATCGAGTTGGCAAAACGGCACCACTTGTCAAGGTCGCCGCCGTAGATGGGGTCGATGCTTGCCGGTATGGTTCTGACGGAACTGCCTCCCAAGGTCGCGATTGCATCTTCAAGTTCCTCGAACATAAGGTCGTATACGCTCTGCTGCGAGTCGTATGCCACTTGTATCTTGCCGTCGAGACCGATTTGCGAGTATGGTATGGGACCGAAGGTGTCGGTAACGCGGTTCATCGCGCATACCTTTATTATATTGGCTATCGCCAGCAGATTCTCGTCGTCCGTCAGCCCTCGCAGTTCGCTCAAGTTGGCGTAGAGTTTGGGTATAATCTGGTCGCTGGACATAAGTACGTTTGTCCAGTTGTCAGTGGGGTTGAAGTTGTCGATGGTGTTGGCGAAACCGTTGTTTGACGTTGCGTAGTATCCGCCGCAGACGCTTCCGAGCAGGGCATCTGTCAACTGCGTCGTATTGACATCCGTCGATATGACGCAACTGCACAGGGCCTTCATTGCGGCGCTTGCCGCATAACCGTCGGTCTGCATCTGACCTTTATCGACTCCGTAGGGATTGCGGTTGATATCCATATAGTTGCCCGTGCAGGCGGCCAGCGCTATGACCGGCACGAACAAAACCTTGCTTATGATATTGCGTTTCATGTTTTTACAAGATATTAGAATTTGAGTCGAAGGTTGAATCCTATGTTACGCAGGGCAGGCATCATAAAGTAGTCTATACCCTGATAGTAATTGCCGGTGGTCGCCACCGATTCGGGGTCGAACGGGGCTTTGTTGTAAATCATCCACAGGTTGCGGCCAACGACCGAGATGGTTATCTCGCAGACATTTTTGAGGGTCTTGCGCGGAATGGTGTAGCCTATCGATGCCTCTTGCAGACGCACGTTTGTTGCCGAGTAGGTGTAGAACTGCGGTACGGCTGTGCCGTCGGCTATGGTTCGGTACCATACATGCGGGTCGATGTTGTCGCTTCCGTTTATCGTTACGAAACCTCTGTCGCGTGCGGCTGCTGTGGCTTCCGATACGCCGAAGTAGTCGAGCATGGCCTGCGTGCGCGAGAATACCACGCCGCCGATGCGTGCCGATACCAGGAATCCGAAGTTGAAGTTGCCCCAGCGGAAATCGTTGCGCCACGCCATATTGGCGTCGGGCAGTACGCTTCCGAGTTTTATATAACTGTCTACATCCTTTATGGTCTCGGTTGCGATATTGCCGTCGGGGTCGATGTAAATCTTGCCGTTGTCGTCGTACTTCAAATCAATCATCGAATAGAGGTCGCCGAGCGTTCCGCCCTCACGGAGTATGAAGTGTGCTTGTCCAAGACCGTTCATATCGAGCAGCGATATATCGAAATATTCGCCCGATACGGGGTTGTAGACATTGTTGGCAAGCGATATGATTTTGTTTTTGTTTGCCGAGAAGGTGTAGTTGGAGTCCCACCAGAAGCGTCCCCAGTTGTTGGAGTAACCCAACGACAACTCTACACCCGAGTTGCGCACATTACCCGACTGGATGTAGATGTCCGAGTATCCCGAGCCGATAGATATCTGAGGGCTGAAGGTCTGGTTGCGCGTATTGGAGTGATAGTATGTTGCATCGAGGGTGAAGTGCTTGAGGAACCGCATCGTCAGACCCGCCTCGAATGACTCTGTTCTCTCCGGTTTGAGGTTATACATCGGATATTGTGTTTGCGTATTCCACGACAGACCCGACGTGTTCCATGTATACATGGGGTTTGCAATCATACGCTCGAAGGCTACGCCGACCGATGCATACGAGGCTCGCACCTTGATGTAGGAGAGGTTCTCGGGCATGCTGTTAAAGAGATTCGACACCACAACCGATATACCTGCCGATGGGTAGAAGAATGATTTGGTGTTGGAGTGCGGGCCTGCCAACTGCGATGGCCAGTCGTTGCGCCCGGTAAGTGTCAGATAGTATGTGCCTTTGTATCCCAATTCTGCCGAAGCGAATATCGACTGCGTCTGCTCGCGCCAGCCCTCCTGCACACGCTGTGTGTTGCGTGAGTTGCTCAGGTTCTGCACATTGAATACGTTTGTCAGACCCGGGTCTTCGTCCGATATCTTGCCGTCGGCAATAGGGCCGCGAACCTTTATGGCGTCGTTCTTCATATCCGAGAACGAAGCACCGATGTTGGCCTGGATACTCCAGTCATCGCCGAACTGCTTGTTTATGTTGGCCAGCACGTCGCCGTACACCTGACGGTCATGAAGTTTCGTTATTCCGTAGAGACCGCGCTCCGAGTACTCTGTAAGTTGGGTATTGGTCGTGGCATAACTCTTTTCGGTGTATTCGTTGTGCGAGTTGTCGATGCGTATGCGTCCTGCGACGTTGAGCCAGTCGAGAATATCATACGAGAGCGCCGCGCTGAGCATATAACGGTCTTTGCGGTTCTCGCGCAGGTTGCGGTAGTTTATCCAGTAGGGGTTCTGCATCGTCAGACCGGCATCGCCTACGGGCCAGTACTGCGCATATAGGTTGCGCGACGGGTCCCAGCGCTCGTACATTTCGATATCCTCCCAGTTGTTGCTGCGAGGGAAGAGATATGCACCTACCAGAGGGTTGTTGTATGTACCCTGATTGGTCATATTGCGGTCCTGCTGAAGAATGTAACTTGCACCCACGTCGAGCGTCATCTTATCCTTGAGGAACGATGTGGTGTTGCGGAAGGTGAAGTTATAACGGTTGTAGGCGTTGTTGGGAACGATACCGTCGGAGTTCACTGCACCTGCCGAGAGGTAGGTCTGATTACGCTCCGAACCTGCCGACAGAGCGACGTTCTGGTTCGATATGACGCCTGTCCGGAAGTAGTCGTGTCGTGGCGAGTACCCTGTTGCATTTGCGCTGTTGAGCAGACGACCCCAACTGAGCATTTCGCTGCTTGCCGCCGACGAGACGTCGCCGGTGCCGTAACGATTCTGGAATTGCGGCAGAACGAATGGCATCACGATATCCGTGCCGCTTGCCAGCGTTACGGACAGACGCCCTGCCTGACCCTTCTTTGTCGTTACCACTATGGCGCCGTTGGCTGCATCCGAACCGTAGAGAGCGGCTGCGGCAGCACCTGTCAGAACCGATATGCTCTCGATATCCTCGGGGTTGATGTCGGCCATAGGGTCTGTCGTACCCTGTGAGCCGAACTCCGTACTACCTTCGCGGGCTTTGGTGAACATCGGCACACCGTCGATGACGTAGAGGGCGTTGGAAGTCTGCGATATGGACTTGGCACCACGCATTATAACCTTCGATGCACCGCCCACACCCGACGACGAGGCGTTGATGTTCACGCCGGCCACCTTTCCGTTTAGGGCATTGATAAAGTTGGCATCCTTGACAGCTGTTACCTGGTCGGCACCGACTTGCTGTACGTTGTATGAGAGTGCTTTTTCGGAGCGTTTGATGCCGAGGGCCGTTACAACTACATTGTCGATTGATGTCGAGGCTTCGTGCATAACGATTGACAGTTCGGTCTGACCGTTGTATACAACCTCTGCGGTGTCGTATCCGAGGAATGAGACCTCGATAACCTGTCCCGCAGCAACATTTGGCAGAGAAAACTCTCCGTTAAGGTCTGTTGTGGTACCGGCAGCCGTATTCTTTATGACTACCGCTGCTCCGATGACGGGCAGATTGTAATCATCGGTTACCGTACCATGCAAAGTTACCCCGCCTTGAGCGCTGACACTCTGAATGCCGTATAGTTGCATTACGGCAATACTCAGTAAAACGAGCAGCAGACGGCACTGTCTCACAGCAGTTTTCCGTATAATTTTAAGCATATGATTAGAAGTTTGGTTGTCGTTTTTCAAGCAATGTTTTCAATAAAAAAGCGAAACACGTTTTACACATTAACACAAAGATAATATTTTTCTCTAAAAAAAAGAAAAAAACAAACGCTTTTTCGAATGTGTCAGCGTTATGCACAACCTGTTGGTCTGCCGATATATATGCTTGTGAAATATTTTGTCGGGAGCGTGTATGGCCAATGCCGTTTGGCAAGCGCGCGAGACAGGTCTGCCGGCAGCGCGCGATGCGGAATACGGGAAGATTAGCAATCGTAGCAGGAATCGTCCTCTTTTACCGTTTGCGCTACGGCATCGGCAATCGTTTCGAAGTCGTAACCCAGTGAGGCGGCATACCTCGTTAGTTTGTTTTTAAGTTCGTATACAGAACTGTATTTTATGCTGCGGCTCTTGCGTCGTAGTTGGGTTGCAAGTCTCTCAGCAGAGACCTCGCGGCTTATCGGCTCCAGTACCTCTTCTATAATCTCGGCCGATATGCCTTTGGCGCGCAGGGCGGCGCGCAGTTTGTAAGCACCCCAGCCGCTGAAACGCATTTTGTCGCGTACAAAGGCTTGTGCATAACGCGAGTCATCTATAAATTTGCTGTCGATGAGTTTTTGCAGCACCTTGCGCTGTTCTGACTGCTCTACACCCCAGTTGCGCATCAGACGCAGCGCATCGCCCGACGAGCGCTCGGCACGTGCTGCCATACGCATCAGCGCCGCGAGGGCCTGCTCGGGTGTCTTCGTGCGTTTTACTTTCGGCAGCATACTATTCTCGGTTTAAGGTTGGCGTCATTTAACACTGCAATATCTTTGAATCCTTCGTGTCTCAGCAAATCGCTTATGCGGTCGCCGAAGCGTTCGTAAATCTCAAGGCATAGCCAGCCTCCTTCCCGCAGCAGACGGCGTGCGATGATGGCTATCGCTTCGTAGAACACAAGCGGCTGCCGGTCATCTACAAACAGAGCCTTGTGCGGCTCGTAATCTTTTACATTTGTGTGCATCGAGACGATATCGCTCATAGGGACGTATGGCGGATTCGAAACGACAATATCGAATCTCCCGTCCGGCAGCATATCGACCCCTCCGTGCAGAATATCTCCGGCGAGGAAATCGACCGCGACGCCTGCACGCAAACTGTTTTTACGTGCATAATCGAGCGCCCTCTGCGATATGTCTACGGCTGTTACGCGACTGCCTTCAACCTCCTTCGCGACCGTTATCGCAATGCATCCGCTTCCTGTGCAGAGGTCGAGAACGGCCGCTCCGTCGCTTGCGCGATTTATTACGGCTTCTACAAGTTCCTCGGTCTCCGGACGGGGTATCAAAACACCTTCACCCACCTCGAAGTCCATACCCCGAAATTCGCAGTGTCCGGTTACATATTGCAGCGGACGTCCCGCAGCAAGTTCGGATGTTATGCGCTCGGTGTCGGCTATGCCGCAGGTTTCGTCGGCGTGTGCCACCAAATATGATAGGGTAATACCCTCGGCGGCCATAACAGCGCTGCGGGCTATGGCCACTGCCTCCCGACGGCCGTATAGCGCCTCAATGGCGTCGGCGATATGTCTTACAGTCTCTCTGCGCGATGCCATATACGTCAGTGCTGAAGATATAGGTCAGCCAGGGCGATGGCGACTGCTGCCTCGATAACGATGCGCGCCCTGAGGGCTATGCATACATCGTGGCGGCCGCCTATCGTGAGCGGCTCTATGGCACCATGCCCGAAATGATATGTCTGTTGCTCGGCTCCGATGCTCGCCGCAGGCTTTACAGCCACTCTCACGACCATAGGATTACCGTTTGTAAGCCCTCCGTTTATGCCGCCCTCGTTGTTGGTTGCCGTCGTGCCGTCGGCGTTGATTATGCGGTCGTTGCGTTGCGAACCGCGAAGAGCCGCTCCGCTGAAACCCGAGCCGAACTCAACGCCTTTTACCGCCGGTATCGAAAAGAGAATATGCGCCATGACGCTCTCGACCGAGTCGAAGAATGGTTCGCCGAGACCGAGCGGCAGACCCTCCGCGCAACACTCTATAACACCGCCTACGCTGTCTCCGTCAGCGGCTGCGCGCGCTATTATGTCGTCGAATTCCTGCGGATTGCCGCAACCGCCTATTTCTGTTATGCGTGTCGAGAAACGCACACCTTCGGGCAACACCTTTTTTGCCGCGACACCTGCCGCGACAATGCCGACAGTCATACGACCCGAGAAGATGCCTCCTCCGGCCAAATCCTCATTCTTGCCGTAGCGCCGTCTCGCGACAAAGTCGGCATGCGACGGGCGCGGATGTTCATCGAAGCGCGAGTAGTCATGTGAACGGATATTCTCGTTTCGGAATGTAACAGTTACTCTCCCTCCGTCGGTGCGCCCGTTCGACAGCCCCCCGATATGAGGTATATCTCTTTCGGTTCGCGGGGTAGTGCCTGCCGCGCCTGCGCGCCGTGCCGACAAATCCTCTTTGAAATCCTCTTCGGAAATGGCGATGCCGGCCGGAATCCCGTCTATATGCACACCCGTCTCGGGCGCATGCGACGCCCCGAACAGGGTTATTTTGAATCGGCTGCCGAAACTGTTGTGCATAAGTGCGTTACTTTACTCTTAATGACTCGATGTCGTCGAAGAACGTGGGGTAACTTTTGGCTATAGCGTCGGCGTCGGCAATGGTTACTTCGCCTTCGCAGCGCAGTGCCGAAACGGCTATCGACATAGCGATGCGGTGGTCGTTGTGGCTATTGGTCTGTGCCGGACGAATCTCTCCGCCGCGTACTCGCATAATATTGTCCGTGTCGATATCTATCTCGATACCCATCTTGCCGTACTCCTCTTTCAACGTCTCCGCGCGATGGCTCTCCTTATGTTCAAGCCGCGAAGTGCCGATGATTGTGCTTACGCCGTCGGCGGCGGCTGCCAATGCCACCAATGCAGGGAAGAGGTCGGGTGCGTTCGTGGCATCGAACTCGAATGACGTCAGTGGTCGCGCGGCGGCCGTTACCGAGTGGTCATCGCTTATGAGCGATGCTCCTGCACGCACCAATGCCCGGCATATAAGCGTATCGGCCTGCTTCGACAAGGGCGATATGTTGTCGACCGTTACCTCGCCTGCTATGGCGCCTGCCGCGAGGAGCATTGCTGCAGCGCTCCAGTCGCCCTCTATGGCGTAGTCCGTAGCGGTGTAGTGCTGTCTGCCCTCGACGAAGAACTCTTTGTAGTCGCCATGAAGAATGCGGGCGCCGAAACGCTCGGCGGTCTCTATCGTCATATCTATATAAGGTATGGATACAGCATCGCGCACTCTCAGTGTGGTGTCATGTTGTGCAAGCGGCGCTGCAAGCAGCAGGCCGGTTATGAATTGCGATGATACCGAGCCGTCAATCGCTGTCTGACCGCCTTTGAGCGGCCCGCACACCTCTATTGGAAGATGGCCTCCGCCGTCGCGTACCGTTACACCCAGTTCGCGCAGCGGTTCGACGATGGAAAACATAGGTCTGTGAAGGAGCGTACCCTCGCCCTCAATCACTATTGGAGCGTTCCACAGCGAGGCTATCGGAGTGAACAGACGTGTGGCAAGTCCCGACTCCCCGACGTGCAGCACGGATGTTTGGGGAGAGAATCCGCCCTCTACCCGAAGCGTCGTGTCGTCTATGCGTGCGGTTTTTGCGCCGAGAGCCTCGATGCATCCGAGAGCCGACAGGGTGTCGTCGCAGAACTCTATGTTGCGCAGGGTTGTCGTTCCTTCGGCCAGCAGCGAGAGTGCCAGCGCCCTCTGTGCGTAACTTTTGGAACATGGTGGTGAGATGCGACCTTCAAGTCGCCCGCGAGAGACAGTCTTGTCCATTTTGAAGTCTATTATAGATTGTTTTCGGTTGTGCGGCGATTGTTTCGTTTCAGTTCGAAGTTTTTACCCAGGTAGACACGCCTTACCATCTCGTCTTCGGCGAGTTCTTCGGCGGTACCCGTCTTCAGTATTTTGCCTTCGTAGAGCAGATAGGTGCGGTCGGTTATGGCGAGCGTTTCGTCCACGTTGTGGTCGGTGATTATTACACCTATATTTTTATTCTTGAGCGTTGCGACGATGCTCTGAATATCTTCTACCGCTATGGGGTCCACACCCGCAAAAGGCTCATCCAGAAGGATGAATGCCGGATTTATCGCTACGGCACGCGCTATCTCGGTTCTTCGTCGTTCGCCACCCGAGAGTTGGTCGCCGTTGCTCTTGCGCACCTTTTCCAGACGGAACTCCTCTATAAGAGCCTCGACCTTCTCTTTCTGATATGCCTTGGAGTAGTTGGTCATCTCAAGCACGGCACGTATGTTGTCTTCCACCGACAGTTTGCGGAAGACGGATGCCTCCTGTGCCAGGTATCCCACACCCATTTGTGCGCGCCGGTATACGGGCAGTTTGGTCAGTTCGTCGATTTTGCCGTCGTCGTGTTCGAGGAATATACGCCCCTCGTTAGGTTTTATAAGTCCCACAATCATATAGAAAGAGGTCGTCTTGCCGGCGCCGTTGGGGCCGAGCAAACCCACTATCTCACCCTGCTTTACATCGATGGATACATGGTCTACCACAGTTCGTGATTTGTATTTCTTTACGAGGTCAGTTGTAAAAAGCCGCATCTGAAAAAATATTTTTTACAAAGTTATTATAAAATTTCGAAATAAAGATTTATCTTTGACTTGAAAAAAACTGTTTGACAGAATTTATACAGTAAATGACTACTAACGTACAGAGCGGCGACCTCCTGCATGACAAGCTCAAGGAGTATTTCGGTTTTTCTTCTTTCAAGGGCAATCAGGAGGCTGTTATACGTAACGTACTTTCGGGTCGCGATACGTTTGTTCTTATGCCTACGGGCGGAGGCAAATCTCTTTGTTATCAGCTGCCTGCGTTGCTTATGGATGGTGTGGCGATAGTTATTTCGCCCCTCATAGCACTGATGAAAAACCAGGTTGATTCCATGCGTACCTTCTCGGCTGAATCGGGTATTGCGCATTTTCTTAACTCATCTCTCAACAAGACCTCCATCCAGCAGGTTCGCGATGATGTTATGGCAGGAAAGACCAAATTGCTCTATTTTGCGCCTGAATCGCTTACCAAAGAGGATAATGTAGCATTCCTGCGCAAGATAAAGATATCGTTCTATGCCATCGACGAAGCGCACTGCATCTCGGAGTGGGGTCATGACTTCCGTCCGGAGTACCGCCGAATACGACCTATAATAAATGATATAGGTGCGGCTCCTCTCATTGCGCTCACTGCCACCGCAACCCCAAAGGTGCAGATGGATATTCAGAAGAACCTCGGAATGAGCGACGCATCGGTATTCAAATCGTCGTTCAACCGTCCCAATCTCTACTATGAGATACGTCCGAAACACAATGCCGAGCATGAGATAATACGTTTCATAAAGCAGAACGAGGGTAAAAGCGGCATTATCTATTGCCTGAGCCGAAAAAAAGTCGAGGAACTTGCCGAACTGCTTGTCGCAAACAATATCAAAGCCCTTGCATACCATGCCGGAATGGATGCCCAAACGCGTGCCGACAATCAGGATGCATTCCTTATGGAGAGGGTAGACGTCATAGTGGCCACGATAGCGTTCGGTATGGGTATCGACAAACCTGACGTGCGCTACGTCATCCACTACGATATACCGAAGTCTTTGGAAGGATATTACCAGGAGACGGGTCGCGCCGGTCGTGATGGCGGCGAGGGACACTGCCTCACGTTTTACAGTTACAAGGATATACAGAAACTCGAAAAGTTCATGCAGGGCAAGCCAATCGCCGAGCAGGAGATAGGCAAGTTGCTGCTGCTTGAAACGGTATCTTATGCCGAGAGTTCCATGTGCCGCCGCAAAACGCTGCTTCACTACTTCGGTGAGGAGTACGACGAGCCTAACTGCGGCAACTGCGACAACTGTCGCAGCGAGCGCCCTCATGTCGAGGCCAAAAACGAGATGAAGACAGCCCTCGAGGCGCTGCGCGATATAGGCGACAAGTTCAAGATAGACCACCTTGTAAATATACTTATAGGTAAGACGACCACTATTGTCAAGAGTTACGGTCATAACAAACTGCAATGGTTCGGAGCCGGCTCATCGCATGACGACCGCTTCTGGGGTGCCGTATTGCGCCAGGCGCTGATTATGGGTCTTATCGACAAGAGTATAGAGAACTACGGTCTTATAGCGATAAATAAGAAGGGCGAGAACTATATCGAGTTCCCGACACCGGTTCGTGTCTGCCTCGACCGCAACTACGACGAGGAGGAGCGCGAGGCTGAGACCATAGCGCCTTCTGGCAAGGGCGGAGCCGCCGACGAGGAACTGTTTGCCATGCTCAAGGATTTGCGCAAGAAGGTGGCCAAGCAGCACAGTCTGCCTCCGTTTGTGGTATTCCAGGACCCGTCGCTCGAGGATATGTCTGTGCAGTATCCCATAACCATCGAGGAGATGCAGAATATCACGGGAGTGGGTGTCGGCAAGGCCCGCAAGTTCGGCGAGGAGTTTATAAAACTGATAAAGGCATACGTCGAGGAGAAAGAGATTGTCCGCCCGCAGGATATGATTGTCAAGTCAGTGGGCAACCGCTCCGGCAACAAGATATTCATTATACAGTCCATCGACCGCAAGATGGATTTCGAGGATATAGCCGCAGCGCGAGGTCTCGATTTCGATGAGTTGCTTACCGAGATAGAGGGTATAGTCAATTCGGGAACCAAACTCGACATATCATACTATATAGACTCCTATATGGATGAGGATAAGGCCGATGATATCTACCAGTACTTCAAGGAGGATGCCCAGAGCGACTCTCTCGATGAGGCTATAACGGAACTTGGCAGCGACTATACCGATGAGGAGATACGCTTGGTACGCATCAAGTTTATATGCGAACAGGGAAACTGATTCCCGTCGCCGAGTCGAGTGCGCGAGTGTGCGAATATGCGAAATTGTGAAAATATATTCACAACACACTGTGTAGTAGAAAATTAAGAAAAATAATGAAGATGGCTATGAAAAAGATTCTTTTGATGATTGTCGCTGTTGCGTGCTTTGCCGTGCCGGCTTCGGCGCAGAACTGGCTCGAGACCGTTAAGAAGGTGGCGACGGATGTCGTCGATGAGGCGACGGGGGGCAAACTTACGGCTGTGGCCATTGTCGGAACGTGGGAGTACAAGGCTGCCGCATCGCGCCTTGAAGGAGATGATGTTTTGAAGAATGTCGGCGGTGCCGTAGCCGGTTCGGCTATCGATACAAAACTGACCGGCATATATGAAAAGGCAGGTATAAAGGAGGGATTCTGCTCCATTACGTTTAACAGCGACGGAACATTCTCAATGCCCGTTAAGTCCAAGAGTGTCGCCGGTACGTATGTATTCGAGCCGTCGAATCACACCATTACGCTGAATGTCGGCAAATTGGGTTCGTTCTCGGGTTATGCATATATAAGCGGCACCGACCTTCAGATTGTCTTTCCGGTGAACAGGCTGATGAATTTCGTTACGGCTTTGGGCGCGAAGATTTCTGCCTTTTCAACGGTTACGACTCTTTTGAGCCAGTACGAGAATGCCTATTTAGGTTTTGCATTTTCCCGATAGTGAGGTATGGAGGTTCGGGCGAAAAAATCTCTTGGCCAGCACTTTCTAACCGATGCGAATATCGCGCGCAAGATAGCCTTTTCGCTCTCCGGCGGCACTCCCTCGCATCCTGATGCGGTTCTCGAGGTGGGGTGCGGTACGGGTATGCTGACGCAGTTTCTTCTCGGACGCGACGATATCGTAACCTATGGTGCCGAAATAGACCGCGAGAGTATCGGATATCTGAATGAACACTATCCCGAATTTGCATCACAGCGCCTGTGGAACGCGGATTTCCTTACGATGGATATGGCGCAGTGCTTTCCGCAGGGTGTGAAGGTTATAGGCAATTTCCCTTACAATATTTCGTCGCAGATTTTCTTCAAAATTATAGAGAATCGCGACCTTGTGCCGGAGTGTGTGGGTATGATTCAGCGCGAGGTTGCGGTTCGCATTGCTGAAAAGGAGGGTTCTCGCGACTATGGCATTTTGAGCGTGCTTTTGCAGGCGTGGTACGATATAGAGTATCTCTTTACGGTTGGGGAGAAGGTGTTCAATCCGCCGCCCAAGGTCAAGAGTGCCGTTATACGTCTTCGTCGCAACGGCGTGCAGAGGTTAGACTGCGATGAGAGGCTCTTTGTGAAGGTCGTCAAGGCGGCTTTCGGTCAGCGGCGCAAGATGATAAAGAACCCTTTGCGCGGAGTCTTCGGCGATTTTGGCGGTGAGGAGCATCCTTTCTTTACGAAGCGTGCCGAGCAACTCTCGGTTAATGATTTTGTCGAACTTACGCGCTGGGTGGGTGAACGCATAGGATAAAAGGGCAGAAATGCTCTTTTTTTGTTTGTTAAAAATTGGATGTACCGCTATGTTTTAGTAAATTTGCGGCGGAAAGAAAAATCACATACTATCAATTATATGGCAGAAAAGAAATTTATTACCTGTGATGGTAACTATGCAGCGGCGCATATTGCGTATATGTTTTCCGAAGTCGCTGCCATCTATCCCATTACACCGTCGTCTACGATGGCTGAACTTGTAGACGAGTGGGCGGCCCAGGGTCGCAAGAATATCTTCGGCGAGACCGTAAAGGTCGTTGAGATGCAGTCGGAGGCGGGTGCTGCGGGTGCCGTGCATGGTTCGCTTCAGAGCGGCGCTCTTACCTCGACATTCACGGCATCCCAGGGTCTGCTGCTGATGATACCCAATATGTATAAGATTTCGGGAGAGTTGCTGCCCGGCGTGTTCCATGTTTCGGCACGCGCACTTGCTGCGCAGTCGCTCTCGATTTTCGGCGACCACCAGGATGTTATGGCAACGCGCCAGACCGGTTTTGCCATGTTGGCCACCTCGTCGGTTCAGGAGGTTATGGATTTGGCGGGTGTTGCTCACCTCGTGGCGCTCAAGGCTCGCGTTCCGTTCCTGCACTTCTTCGACGGCTTCCGCACCTCGCACGAGATACAGAAGATTGAACTTATCGACGAGGCTTCGCTTATGTCGCTTATGGATAAGGATGCGTTGAAGGCTTTCCGCCAGCGTGCGCTCAATCCCGAACACCCCGTAACGCGCGGTACGGCGCAAAACCCCGATATCTATTTCCAGACCCGCGAGGCTGCGAACAAGTTCTACGATGCCGTACCCGATATGGTGGCCGAAACTATGGCTGAGATATCGAAAATCACGGGTCGTGAGTATAAGCCGTTCACATACTATGGTGCAGCCGATGCAGAGCATGTAATCGTAGCAATGGGTTCTGTTACCGAGACTATTCGCGAGTGCGTGGACTACCTTACGGCGCAGGGCAGAAAGGTCGGTGTCGTAACCGTTCACCTCTATCGTCCTTTCTCGGCGAAGTACCTGTTCAATGTTCTTCCCAAGAGCGTGAAGAGAGTATGCGTTCTGGACCGCACGAAGGAGCCGGGAGCCAACGGCGAACCGCTCTATCTCGATATCCGCGACGCATTCTACGGTCATGAGTTGCAACCCGAGATTATTGCCGGCCGTTACGGTCTCTCGTCGAAAGATACGACCCCTGCACAGATGCTGGCCGTATTCGAGAATCTCGCAGCGGCACAGCCCAGAAATCACTTCACGGTGGGTATCAACGACGATGTTACGAATCTGTCGCTGCCTGTCGGTGAGGAGATTTCAATGGCAAAAGAGGGTACCTTCGAGGCTCTGTTCTTCGGTCTGGGTGCTGACGGTACGGTTGGCGCCAACAAGAACTCGATTAAGATTATAGGCGGCTCTACCGACAAGTATTGCCAGGCATATTTCTCCTATGACTCGAAGAAATCGGGCGGTTACACCTCATCTCACCTGCGTTTCGGCGATAAGCCCATCACTTCGCCATATCTGGTTACGACGCCTGACTTCGTGGCTTGCCACGTTCCGTCGTATGTAGACAAATATGACGTGCTTAAGGGACTTAAGAATGGTGGTTCGTTCCTTTTGAACTCCGTTCACGATGCTGCTACGACCTGCGCTACGCTGCCCGACCATATGAAGGTATATTTGGCAAAGAACAATATCAATTTCTATATCATCAATGCCACGAAGATAGCATCGGAGTTGGGCCTGGGTTCGCGTACCAATACGATTATGCAGTCTGCATTCTTCAAGATAGCAGGTGTCATTCCGTTCGAGAATGCTGTTGAGGAGATGAAGCACGCCATCCTCAAAACCTATGGCAAGAAGGGCGAGGATATCGTCAATATGAACTACGCTGCTGTCGATGCCGGCGGCAATGCTGTAGAGAAGGTCGAGATACCGGCAGAGTGGGCATCGCTTGAGGTTCGTGAGACCGTACACAATACAGACGCATCCGCTTCGCGTCCCGAGTTCGTACGCAATATCGTAGACCCCATCAATGCTCTTAAGGGCGACCTGCTCCCCGTGTCGGCATTCAACGGACGCGAGGACGGTACGTGGGACAACGGCACTGCCGCATACGAGAAGCGCGGTATTGCTGTCAGCGTTCCCGAGTGGATTGTTTCGAACTGTATCCAGTGTAACCAGTGTGCGTATGTTTGCCCTCACGCATCCATACGTCCCTTCCTTGCTACTGATGAGGAGGCTGCCGCCGTCGGCGGAGAGTGGAAGCAGGGTCTTGGTGAGACCAAGGCGTACAAGTTCCGTATGCAGGTGTCGCCTCTCGATTGTACGGGTTGCGGCAACTGCGTCGATGTCTGCCCCTCGAAGGAGAAGGCCCTCGTTATGAAATCGCTCGAGAGCCAGCAGGCAGAGGTTGAGCGCTGGAATAAGGTTGTCGAGACGGTAGGATATAAGGAGGATGCTGTCGATAAGACCAAGAGCGTCAAGAATCTTCAGTTCGCACAGCCGCTGTTCGAGTTCTCGGGTGCGTGTGCAGGCTGCGGAGAGACCCCATATATCAAGGCCATCACGCAACTCTTCGGCGACAAGATGATGGTTGCCAACGCAACGGGATGTACCTCAATCTATTCCGGTTCTGCTCCCTCGACGCCCTACTGCACCAATGCCAAGGGTCAGGGTCCTGCATGGGCAAACTCGCTCTTTGAGGATAATGCCGAGTTCGGTCTGGGTATGCATATCGGTATAGAGAAACTGCGCGACCGTGTTCAGAAACTTATGGAGAGGGCTATCGCCGAGTGCGACTGCTGCTCCGAGGAGCTGAAGGGCGTAATGAAGGAGTGGATAGAGAACAGAGGCTCGTCATCGCGTTCTGCCGAGGTTACGGCACGTCTGCTGCCTATGCTTGAGGCTTGCGGCTGCGATACCTGCAAGGAGATTCTCGAACATAAGGATTGGCTCGTGAAGAAGTCGCAGTGGATTATCGGCGGCGACGGCTGGGGCTATGATATCGGCTTCGGCGGCGTAGACCATGTGCTGGCTTCGGGTCAGGATGTGAATATACTCGTTGTCGATACCGAGGTTTACTCCAATACGGGAGGTCAGTCATCGAAGGCTACGCCTGTGGGTGCCGTTGCGAAGTTCGCATCGAGCGGCAAGCGTATCCGCAAGAAGGATTTGGGTGCGATTGCGATGACTTATGGCTATGTATATGTAGCACAGGTCTCGATAGGCGGCTCGCAGGCACAACTCTTCAATGTGCTTAAGGAGGCTGAGGCTTATCCCGGACCGTCGCTCATTATCGCCTATGCTCCGTGTATCAATCACGGTATCAAGGGCGGTATGACGCGCACGCAGACTGTTGGCAAACAGGCCGTCGAGTGCGGTTACTGGCACCTGTGGCACTATAACCCGATGCTCGAGGAGCAGGGCAAGAATCCGTTTGTCTACGATTCGAAGGAGCCTGACTGGTCGAAGTTCCGCGACTTCCTGATGAAGGAGGTACGCTATACTTCACTCGTTAAGGCGTTCCCCGCCGAGGCAGAGGAGTTGTTCAAGGCAGCCGAGGAGAACGCCAAGTGGCGCTATGCAGGTTACCAGCGTATGGCTAAATTGGAGTATTAGCCGCACGTATAGGGCAGAAATATTGCAGACAATTCGTTGCACGTGCTGTCCGTAGTGCGTGCAACGATTGTTGATATAGAGTGTTTGTGCTGATTTTATTAGCGTTTGTTACTAATTTTAATAAGAAAAGTTATGAAAAAGTTTTTATTGGCTGTTGCGGCACTTGCTATGGTAGCTTGCGCTGCACAGAAGGAGAATCTGCCTCTGGAGGGTACTGTATGGAAGCTGACTAAACTCAATGGCGAGAGCAATCCCGCATTTGAGGTCGGCGATACATTTACTTTTACGCTCGATGACTCTAAAGTGTACGGATTGGGTTCCGTTAATCGTTTCTTCGGCAGTTATGAAGTTACGGGAGATAATGGTTTTAAGTTCGGCGATAATATGGGTATGACCCGGATGATGGGCGAGAATATCGAGTTGGAGGACGCTTTTATGAAGATGTTGTCGGAGGTTGACGGCTATACCGTTAAAGGCGATGTTCTGACGTTTACGAAGGGCGGCGAGAGCGTTGCGGAGTTTACAGGCAAGGCTCCCGAGAAGAATAACGAGGATAATGCAGAGGTAAATGATAAGACTTCACCCGTTGTACTTCAGACGGTTCCCGTTATGACGGTTGAGGAGGCCAAAGCGATGCAGGCAGAGCATAATAACGAGACGGCTTCCGATGAGGAGACGGTCGTAGAGGAGTAGTATTTCATCTGTTATACTCCTCCGCTCGGGATGAATATGAGGAGCATCGCTTCTGCATATAAAAATAGGGAGAGACTGCTTATGCATCTCTCCCTATTTTGCTCTGATAAGCAGTAAATTTTGATATCGTTACCGCTTTTGTCATCATTGCTCATAAAACAAAGGCCGCTTCTTCTGAAGCGGCCTTTGTTGTGTTGTCCCGATACAGAGATTACTGAACCGGAGTTACGCTGACATACGATTTGCCTTCGCGT
>JAFLRT010000025.1 GCA_022511295.1 Alistipes sp.
ATTGATTATATGCGATTTATAGTGCGCTAAATCAATTAGTATTCTTCCTCGTTAAAGAAAAAGTCGTCTTTAGATGGGTAATCAGGCCAAATATCCTCTATCGATTCGTATATCTCGCCCTCGTCCTCTATCTCCTGCAGGTTCTCCAATACCTCCAACGGTGCGCCGGAACGAACTGCGTAGTCTATCAACTCATCTTTCGTCGCGGGCCATGGTGCATCCTCCAACTTAGATGCAAGTTCAAGTGTCCAGTACATAACTCTTTCTATTTTAATCTGTTAAACTTATCTTAACGTACCAATATTACCCTGTACGAAATTTTTACTTAACCCCTATTAACCCTACTTATCTCTCGTGTTTCCAGCAATTTCCTACAATTAACTGCAATCCACAGACATTATCCAAATTAGGGCAATTATCCAATTTCCTCCGCAAATGTATAAAAAATTCAATACAAACTGCAAATTACATCTATTTTTTGCCAACTATACACAGCAACCATCCTATCCTCTTTCCTCCGAACCATTATTGCAAATCCGGCACACAGAATAGATAAACTAATACAAATCACTCACTTAACAGAACCGTATTTCTCATCATCCCTTACCGCAAGAGTGAAATTCCTATACATCACAGCAAAAAATGCAATCCACAACGGGGCAACAATATATTGCCAGGTGCCGTATATCTTATCACAACATACGCGGACCACAATCAATGCGATAAATGCAATCACACCAACTATCAGCATCGCAAGAGAGATATATTTTCTCCTCTTATTAGCAGTCATATCGAACTCGTTTGTTTATAATATACAATCCTATCGGTTACCTTCACGGTTTCCAGTACTCCTCCTCGATACCGAAGTGTTTCGTCAGCAGGCGCCCCAACAGATAAAAGTAGTCCGACAGGCGGTTGAGCCACACGAGTGCCGCCCTGTCCACGCCATAGCGAGCATCGACACGCAGCGCCGCACGCTCGGCACGTCGGCACACGGTACGGCAGACATGGCACAGCGATACCTCACGGCAACCGCCGGCAATCGTAAAGCCCGAGACAATACCAACCTCCTCCTGCATAGCATCTATCCTCTGCTCCAGAAATATCGTATCTTCATCCTTCAGTTGCGGCAAACGCTCCCTGCCGCTTTCACCAGCCGCAAGCAGTGCCGAGAGTGTCATCAGAGTACACTCCACACGTCCCAACTGTGCAACAATATCCACTACGGTACCGGAAACCGTATAATAATCATCGCCGGGCAACTCCTCACCTCGCAGTTCATCGCGCAACAGCGCCGTAAAGGCTACAAGTTCATCAACGGTGCCATACGCCTCGACACGCTCGTCACACTTGCTCACGCGCGTACCGTCCACAAGAGAGGTCATACCCTCATCGCCCGTCTTGGTATAGACTTTCATATTCGTTTTTCCTACAATCTGAATCGTTGTTTAGGCAGATGGTTATTAAACAGAAGCAGGTAGCCCCTGTTATCCACCGCCGTCGATATATGTTTCCCGACCAGCGCGCGGCAGGCCCTGTCGCGCTCACGGTTCTTATACGGCGACATAATAACAAGCAAAGTGCCGTGAAGGCGC
Organism: Alistipes sp.; assembly: GCA_022511295.1. Lineage (GTDB taxonomy): Bacteria > Bacteroidota > Bacteroidia > Bacteroidales > Rikenellaceae > Alistipes. The sequence goes on from JAFLRT010000025.1 coordinate 1,596, forward strand.
GCATTATCCTCATAGGAGGCAAGCGCCTCGTTATCCACATCGCATGTTGCAATAACAATATCCGCTGACGAGGCAGCATCGTCTACGGCCCACGTCGCATAGCCGCAATGCACAAAGAGATTCTGAAGTTGCACGGCACGTTTTTCCGGCACGCCGCAGGCTACAAGGGCATCGTAGAGGTCGCGACGCTCCGAATCAAGACGCGAGCGCATAAACACCTGCCGGACAAGTGAATATACAAACGGTGAGTGAACTCCGTGTCCCCGGAAATGGCGTGTGCGGGTCATCCTGTCGCGCAGACACGAAAGACCGTAAAGACGTCGTTTCAGATTTTTACCGCTTACCTTCATTTTTCTATCGTTCTATACTGTTTGTCTTCTGCATCGCCACGCGATGTGCGATAAACATATCTCCACACTCTGCTTGCGAACCAGAAATCACAGATGCAGTTTACAATTTAGCATCGTCGCTACTCGCTGCGGTGTTTGCGCAGTTGCCCTGCGAGATACCCCGTAGAGAATGCAATCTGCAAGTTATACCCTCCCGTATCCGCATCTATATCAAGCACCTCGCCTGCGAAATAGAGCCCCCGTACCTTGAGCGACTCCATAGTTTTAGGGTCCACCTCGTCGCAGCGCACGCCTCCGGCCGTAGTAACGGCATACTCGAACGGTGCATAGTCGGAGATGGGCAGCACCCACCCCTTCAGCACCTTTATCAGGCGTTCGAACTGGGACTCGGTAACCTTCGATATATAGAGTTTGCTATGCACATCGAGTTCGTGGGCCAGAGGCAGCACCATCTGCTTCGGCACCAAACGTCTTAACAGTTCGCCGAACATCTCGCCGGGCTGCGACTCCGACACCTCACGCGCTATGCGTTCACGCAGGATTTCCTCTGTAAGTGCAGGCTTCAAATCGAGGACTATCTTGACCTTGCGCTCTTCAAGCAGGGCATCGACAGCATCGCGGCTCATACGCAGCGCAACGGCACCCTCGACACCTCGCTGCGAGAATCCTATCTCGCCGAACTCCTCCCTTACAATCTCATTGTCTATATAGAGTTTCGCCCCTACATTGCGCAACAGCAGACCGTGAAGGTACTCCACCTGCGGATGCGATGTAACAAGCGGCGTAAGCGAGGGGCGCAGCGGCTCGACCTCATGCCCGGCATCGGCAGCAAAACGATAGCCGTCGCCCGTAGAGCCGGTAGCCGGATATGACACGCCACCGGTAGAGAGAAGCACCGCCGGAGCCTCGACCTTGCGTTCAAAACCGCGTTTATTGCGATACGAGACGCCATACACCTTGCCGTTGATTACGTGCAGGTGCGTTACGCGTGCATTGCACTCTATGGTTACATCATTGTCGCGGCAGTAGAACTCAAGCGCATCGGCTATCTCTCCTGCGCGACCGCTCTTCGGGAATACCCTATCGCCTCTCTCGATATCGAGTTTCACGCCGCGACGCTCGAAGAAACGCATCGTCGCACGGTTGTCAAAAGCGGCAAACGCCGAAGCGAAAAAATCGGCATTGGCACGCACCTTCGAGGCGAACTCCTCACGCGGACGGGCATTGGTAAGGTTGCATCGCCCCTTACCCGTGATGCGTATCTTGCGACCCGGCTTCTCCATCTTCTCGAGAAGCAACACGCGCATACCGTTGCGGGCAGCCGTACCGGCAGCCATAAGACCTGCAGCACCTGCTCCTACAACTATCAAATCGTAATCTCTGTTTTCCATACTACGCGTGCAAAGATACTAAAAATATATATAGCACGCCACTACTTCGAATGAAGTTTGCGGTAGTGGCAATACATCAGACGTCCGTCATCATCGCGCAGATGCATACCGCCTCCCATGCAGTAGCGGAACATCCTGCAATCTCCGCATTCATCGCGGCGCATCCACTCGCGGTTGCGAAACTTCTGGAAACGGTTCTGCCACACATCCCAGAAGCGGTCTTTGTATATATTGCCCTGGGCGTAGTTGCCGCGCACACTCGTGCAGCCCGATATAGCACCGTCCACGCGCACCGAGGCTGCCGAGACACCTGCTGCACATTGATAGAAATCGTCGCGCACCTCAGCCTCATATCCGCCGAGGAAGCCCTCACAGGCATAACTCAAGTCGATTTTACCATCTTTGCGCGTCCGCCGTATAAAATCAAGCACAGAGCGGAACTCCTCCGGCGAGAGCGCCAGACCATCATTACCGGCCGCACGACCGGCAGGAAATATCGAGAATATGCGCCAGGCTCTCACGCCGTGTTCCACAAGCATACGGCAGAACTCCTCAAGTCGCGGAACCAACGGCGGCGTAACGCATGTAATGACATCGTAGGCAAACGGTTGCGGCTGCTGACGGGCGACAATGCAGTCAATGGCATGCAACGCTCTGTCAAACGACAGAGAGTTGCAGCGTATATGGTTATGCGTTTCGGCAAAGCCGTCGAGACTGACGGATATAGAGGCCAAACCCGCCTCAAGAAGCGAATCGAGACGCGACGCAGTAAGGGCCATGCCGTTGGTAACCATACCCCATCTGTAACCGCGACGCGAGACCTCGCGACCCGCCAACTCCAAATCATCGCGCACCAGAACCTCGCCGCCGGAGAAGATAATAAGCACCTGTCGTGGGTCGATATTGGGCGTAATCTCCTCATCCAGCACCCGCAGAAAGTCTGCGAGAGGCATATCCTTCGCCGAGGCATCGGCACGGCAGTCGCTGCCGCAATGACGGCATTGCAGATTGCAGCGCAACGTCATCTCCCAAAAGAGAGTCTGAAGGGTATGCTCTGCAACACGTCCGGCATAGAGGTCGGAAAAGAGCCGCAACGCGAGCCTTTTGCGCAGTCCGAGTCGCATCTACTCGTTTTTTTTATCTTCAGGAGCAGAGTCGTCCGAAATAAGCACAACGTTTTTCTCGGACGGCGTCTCTTCGGGAACAGGCGCCACAACACGACCGTCGAGCGGCGCAGGCACGCCGTACATAAGTCTTATCGAAGGTCTTACCTCAATCTCGGTCTCCGGCACGGGAGCCACACCCTCACCGGCAGATTTATTTTCACCTTCAGTCGGCTGCTCGGGTGCTGACTTTTCATCGGGTGTTGCGGCATTGCGACGCACCGTCGAGCAGGCCGCAGAGAATCCCAGCAAACTGATAAGTGCAAGTTTAATCTTCTTATTCATTTTTATTTTATCTGTCAATGTTAGTCTGTCAATGTTAGCAAAATTAACTCTTTTTTTTACTTTTTGAGCAAATAATTGCATAAAAATTTTGAAGTTACGCATATTTTACACAATTTTGTAAAAATATTAAGAAACATTTTTCACAATGACAGGAAAAGTAAAATGGTTCGATAGCAAAAAAGGCTATGGATTTATTATCGATGACGAGGGAGGACGCGAAGTGTTCGTCCATTTCTCAGGCATCGTGAAAGAGGGTTTCAAATCGTTGAACGAAGGACAACGCGTATCGTTCGAGACAGGTCAGGGCGCCAAAGGCGAACAGGCTGTAGATGTAACCATAATCGAATAGGCAAGCAATTTTATTCTGACTGCCTTACGCGACCGGTCTGCACACAACAACAAAATAATGCGGTCGCAGAATACCAAAACAAAAGAGCCGTTTCTACGGCTCTTTTGTTTTGGATTATTAATCACAGTTTCTTCCAGATACACAGATACACCCGTAACCTTCGAAGAAAACGCAGCAGATGACGTGCTGTCAACGTTGCGATTAAGCGAGGGCAGAGACCGCAGCGTGAGCAACGAAAAAAGCCATTAAAAATGGCTTTTAAGCGCCGCCTACCAATTCAGTATCTTGCGGAAGTCGTAAGTCTCGGGGTCCGAAACATACTTCTTCGCAGCCTCGTAGTCCGCAGGCGTGATGTAGTGCATTATATGGTCGATAACCTGACGAATCTTGTCCGACTCGATATTCACCAGACGGGGAGGAATTTTGCCCGTCGCAGGGTCCTGCAAATCCTTCAGATATAACGGCGACACGAAGCCGTCCTGGCTGATATATACCATACAGCCCGTCTTGCCTTCGCTGAAGAGTTTGTAGACACCCATGCCCAACTGCGAGCAGTATACCAAATCGTAGGCAATGGGGGTTTGGCAACGCACCTCGTAGCCTATCTCCACCGGACGCGACTTAACCTTGATACCGAGTGCCTTGAGTTTCTTCTCGAGCAACTCGTTGAAGATGTGAGCCTTCGACACCTTGCCCAACTCCGGATGACCGTGATCGTCATAGGTGAAGTTGATACCCGAATTCTTAATCTCCTCGTCGCTCAGCGAGTGGAAGACACCCTCCGAAATCATGGCAGCACCGTACTCGATACCCATCAGTTTGCGCTTGATGATGGACGAAACGACCATATTGACAATCTTGTCTACCGTAATCTCGGTTTTATTGAACATCTCGGGGATAACAATCATAGGATAGTGGCAAGCCGAGCCGATACCGAAGGCAAGATGACCCGCCGAACGACCCATAGCAGCCACGACGAACCAGTTGTCCGACGTGCGGGCATCATTGTACACTGCGCGTCCGATAACCGTACCGCCCTCCTTTGCCGACTGGTAGCCGAACGTAGGCGAGCCTGCCGGAAGGGGAAGGTCATTGTCGATAGTCTTCGGGACGTGGATATTTGCTATCGGATAGTGCTTGGCTTCGAGGAACTTGGCGATGCGGTTCGCCGTCGATGCCGTATCGTCGCCGCCAACCGTAACAAGCAGTTTGACATTATTCTGCGTGAAGAAATCGAGATTGAAATCGTTCTCGAAGTTGGCGTCCGTAGGCTTGAAACGGCTCATGGTAAGGTAAGAACCGCCCTGGTTGAATATGTAGTCCGCCTTGACAAAATCCAAATCCTCGAACTTGGGCGCAGGGTTAAAAAGACCCGAATATCCGTGATGAAGCCCTATGACACGGTATCCTTTGGCCAAAAACGTCTTGGCAACACTGCCGACGACGGTATTCATACCGGGAGCAGGTCCGCCACCCGTAAGAATTGCAATAGCATCTTTCATTGTTGTAGGTATATTTGCTGTTAAAAAATCTGTTTCCGGGTTCAAAGATAGCAAAAAAACAGATAGTTTATCTCACATAGAGGCGTCAATCTCGCAAAAAATTATTACCTTTGTATAATATTATGTCGAACAGAACAAAAGAGAGCAATGACCACTTTCAATATCTTCCTGCTTATCATGGCCGTAATCGCACTCGGCGTCTTCGCAGCGCTCTACTTCTTCGAGGCCGGCTACGGTTACCTTTTCGACCCGAAATACGGACGACCTATACCCAACAGAGTGGCGTGGGTGCTGATGGAATCACCAGTATTTATCACAATGACTATTTTGTGGGCATTGTCCGACAGAACCTTCGAGGCGGCACCGTTGGCGCTGTTTATCATATTCCAGACACACTACTTTCAGCGCTCGTTCATCTTCCCGCTCCTCATTCGCGGAAACTCCAAAATGCCGTGTGGAATAATGATTCTCGGAATGGTATTCAACACCCTCAACGCACTTATGCAGGGCGGCTGGATATTCTTCTACTCGCCCGACGGGTATTACGATGACTGGTTCGCGAAGCCATATTTCTATATCGGAGCGGCCATATTCCTCTTCGGTTTCTGCGTGAACCTGCACTCGGACTATATCATACGCCACCTGCGCAAACCCGGCGACACCAAACACTATATACCGCGCGGAGGGATGTTCCGCTATGTATCGTCCGCCAACTACTTCGGAGAACTGACCGAGTGGGTGGGATTTGCAATCGCCTCGTGGTCGTGGGCAGGTGTGATTTTCGCATGGTGGACATTCGCAAACCTCGCACCGCGCGCCAACTCACTCTACAAACGCTACAAAAAGGAGTTCGGAGAGGAGTTCACTTCGCTCAAACGCAAAAGAATAATACCTTTCATATACTGATACTGACACTTACTAACCTATGGCTAATATCGAAGATTCAAAACTCTTTACACCCTATCGTCTGGGCAAGGTAACGCTGCGCAACCGCACCATACGCTCGGCAGCATTTGAGTCTATGGGCAAGGATTTCGGTCCTACGCAGCAACTCAAGGATTACCATGTGAGCGTGGCTCGCGGAGGAGTAGGTATGACGACACTCGCGTACGCAGCCGTAAACCGCAGCGGACTCTCATTCAACAAGCAACTCTGGCTGCGTCCCGAGATAGTGCCTGGTCTGAAGGATATAACCGACGCCATACATGCCGAAGGCGCTGCCGCAGGCATTCAGATAGGCCACTGCGGCAATATGACCCACTGGTCTACGGCAGGATGCTTCCCCATAGGAGCATCGACAGGCTTCAACCTCTACTCGCCTACCTTCGTGCGCGGTATGCGCCGCTCGGAGTGCGAACAGATAGCAAAGGATTTCGGTACGGCAGTGCTTACGGCTCATGAGGCAGGTTTCGACAGCGTGGAGGTACACGCCGGACACGGGTATCTCATATCGCAGTTCCTCTCGCCATACACCAACCATCGTCGCGACGAGTACGGAGGCTCGCTCGAAAACCGTATGCGTTTTATGAAGATGTGCCTCGAGGAGGTGATGAACGCTGCGGCAAAGACCGGAACGGCCGTGCTGGTAAAGCACAATATGGAGGATGGATTCAAGAGCGGCATACAGATTCCGGAGAGCATCGAGATAGCAAAGGAGATTGAGAAGTTCGGTGTAGACGGCATTGTACTCACCTCCGGCTTCGTGTCGAAGGCGCCGATGGCCGTGATGCGCGGACGTATACCGACCAAAACCATGAGTTACTATATGCCCTGGTCTTCATGGCCGCAGAAGATTGTGATAGCCCTCTTCGGCAACCAACTCATCAAGCAGTACGATTTTGAGGAGTGCTACTTTTTGGAGAATGCCAAAAAGTTCCGTGCCGAGTTGAAGTGTCCGTTGGTATATGTCGGCGGTCTTGTATCGCGTGAGGGTATAGAGAGGGTACTCGACAGCGGCTTTGAGATGGTGCAGATGGCGCGCGCCTTAGTCAATGACCCATCATTCGTAAACAAACTTAAGGAGGGCGATGCGGCGACCCGCTCGGGATGCGACCACCGCGACTACTGCATGGCTCGCATGTACTCGGTCGATATGCAGTGCTGCCACAACTGCAAGGAGCATATCCCTGACAAGGTGTGGAAGGAACTCAAGAAGATAAAATAACGGTGCGGGCAGTCAAGCGTAGATGATATGAAGAGAGGAGAGGTAGCAAGAGGAACGAAGACAGCGCTCGTAACGGGTGCTTCGGAGGGCATCGGGCGCTGTTATGCAGACCGTTTGTGCGCTCTGGGTTACAATCTGGTTATCGTGAGCGTCCACCAGGAAGGTATAGAACGTGCGGCGGAGGAGTTGCGGGCAAAGTATCCCGATGCTGCCGTGCGTGCCGTCGCGATGGATTTGGCACGAACAGAGGCTGCATACGAACTCTATGAACTTGTAAAGAATGAGGGCTATGAGATTGACGTGCTGATAAACAATGCCGGCATATTCTCGTTTCTCGATATTCTGAAGACCCCCGCAGAGCGTATCACACGTCTGCTGTTGCTGCACGATATGACTCTTACGCTCAACTGCCGTCTCTTTGCAGAGGATATGGCTCGTCGCGGCGGAGGTTATATACTCAATATGTCGTCGTTCTCCATCTGGATGCCCTTCCCGGGATTGTCGCTTTACAGTGCCAGCAAGGCCTATGTAAAGAGTTTCTCGGTAGCCTTTGCCAAAGAGGTGCGCGAGCATAATATACGTTGCACATGCATCTGCCCTGCGGGTATAGCGACGAACCTTTACGGGCTTACACCGTACTGGCAGCGGTTGGGTATGCGCATAGGTGCGCTGATGTCGCCCGACGAGTGCGCCAAGCGAGGACTTAGAGCCATGTGGAGAGGCCGCCGCAAATGCGTACCCGATTGGTGGAACAAACTCTTTATTCCGCTATGTCTGATGATACCCTACCCTATCATGAAACTTCTGCGACGCAAAACGGAGAGATTTCAAAAATAGGATTTATCCGGACGCGCTTATCTCCGCAGTCTGCGCCGCGTCATTTTGGCATCATTAGCATATACAACGAAATCGCCGCAAGAATCCTTGCGGCGATTTCGTTATCCTTGTCGAACAATTATTCAGCAGGATGGATTGCTTCGCTGGGGCATACGCCTGCACACGTTCCGCAGTCAATGCACTTGTCGGGGTCGATAACATAGATATCGCCGGCCGAAATAGCCTCTACCGGACACTCGTCGATGCACGTTCCGCAAGCGACGCACGAATCATTGATTTTGTAAGCCATTGTCTTGTTTGTTTAGTTGTGTGTGCAAATATAATCATTTTTTTCAAACCCGCAACCCGACACCTCTCTATTTTATTATCTCGGCATCATGTATCAGTTCTTCAGGAGGCCGAAAAGCACTACTGCAATCACGAATGTAAAGACTATATTGAACGTCTGTGCCAAGAGAAATGCCCACAGGGGACGACGATTCTCCTTGGAGATTATATCCTTCAGGCGTGTATCCAATCCTATGCAGACAAACGCCAGCGAGAAAAACACGGTACTCATCGTCTTGGCGATTTTGGTCTCACTACCGTTGAGTACAAAGAGGTCATTCATCTGAAACAGGCTGAATACTAACGATGCCAGCACGAAGCCGATGATGAACTTGGGAAACTTCTCCCACACTATTGCCGGCGAAGGCATACGACGCTTGCCATCACCCGTTTGAGCCGACATATATAGCGCAATAAAAAATGCCACGACACCTATCAGAACATTCTGTGTTGCTTTGATAATCACTGCATTGCTCTGAGCCACGTCGCCGAGCATCTCGCTTGAGGCAGCCACTCCGCTCGTAGTGTCGATTGTTCCGCCAATCCAGGCACCTGCAATCTCGTTAACGGTTTGCGCATCGTCGAAAAACAATGGCAGGATAGTCCTTGCAAGCCACGGCATCAGATAAATCATCGGCACAACGATAATGAGTACCAACGATATGATGTACGACAACTTGCGGTCATCGCCGCCTGCCACCTTCGATGCGGTGATACATGCCGAAACGCCGCATATGGAGACTCCGCTCGAGAGAATCATTGCCGTACTTTGGTCAACGCCGAATCTGCGCGAGATAAAGTATGCCGTAAACCACACGCACAGGATTACTATACAAGCCTGCAACAGACCGTACATACCCGATTTCATCACATCATTAAAAAGTATCGTTGCGCCGAGGCATACGACACCTATTTTAATATAAAGCTCGCCCTGAATGGCCGGTTTCATCCAATCGGGTACGTGCCATACATTGCGTATCAGCAGACCGAAAATGACGGAGAAAAACACAGCCTCGAATCCGTACTCCTTGACTATACCAATTTGCGATACCACCTGAGCCAGCAGCGAGATAACGAATACCGCCACCAACGGCAATACCACTCTGAAAGGCTTTTTGCGCCCAAGCAGACACTGGCAGATGACAGTAATGGCCGCCACGAAGAGGAACATAAGACCGGCTTTGATAAAATCTTCGCCTTCAACAAGCAGTGCCGGCATCTGAGGCATCCACTGCGGACAAATCAACGTCAGTGCGAGGATGATGGTACTCGCTGCCACGACCACCCAATCCTCAGTTTGGATTTTTTTCAAAAACTGTTTCATTACTATTTCGTTTTTGTGATATTATTTCATCGATTTTATCAGAATATACCCGTTACGGCCAGCCCGACGATATTCGAATTGCCGGCACCGTTGTAGTGCGTACAGGTATAGTTCGCTTGCAGACGCAGATAACGGAACGGGCGGTAATCCACGCCTATCAGGTAGTCGGACTGACTAACCTGCGCACCGCTCAAATCACTCTTCATCCAGTTATAGCGCACCACAGGAGCGAACTTTCCGATGCGGTAACCGGCAACGGCATAACATCCGTCGATATTGCGTTTTAAGCCCGCTTCGCTCTGACGCAGAGCCAGATATTCCGTTCGCAGATAGAACTTGTCGCCGTGCCACCACAAACCGCCGGCATAACGCAAATTACGCACATAGTTCACACCGCGCTCTCCGTAACTGAAGGAGCCGGACAGTGTCAGTTCCTTCATAGGATTGATTTTAAGACGCGCTATAACATCCTTGCTCTTGTTGACGTCCACCTTGTTCTTTCCCTCGCCGTTGAAGACTCCCGCGCAGTACTCGATGATATTGTAACCGTTGCGGGGAAGAAACGAACCGAAAGCCGCAATACCTATATCGCGCGTATCGGGCGTCTGCATACATACGGCTCTGACTATGGGTGCATTGTTTATCGCCTCCAAATCCGTCGGAGCCATTGGACCCTCCAACGAGAAGTTGGTATGGAACTGACCCACTTGAACTCCGAACTCCTGCCAAGGTTTGTAGCGCACATAAGCATCTATAAGTTTGGGGTTCACGAACTCGAACTGGAATTTGTAATCGACCTTGCTGCCGATATCGCCCGCAAGCGACAGACGCACACTCATTATGTCAAACGACGACGTTGAAGCATCGGACGTACCGTTCCATTCATAGCCTATCTGACCGTAACCCGAGATTTTGGGCAGGTTGGCAAGAAGTTTATCCCAACCTGAAGTCTTCTTCTCTACGCGGTTCAGGCGGCTTGCGAGCGAGTCGATTTGAGTTTGAAGCACTCCTGTCTCTGTTTGCGCCATGATGACCGACGTTGTCGATGAGAGAGTCATCAATGCTGCAAATACTGCTAAACACTTTGAGATTTTCATAAGTCTGTTTTTTATATTTACATTTACATTATTTTCGTGTGCAAAGATGAGTATTTGTTTACATATCAAGTTAAGTATAAATACTTATAATCATCAATAAAAAAACAGACGCCCTCTTTTACAAGGGCGTCTGTTTTACCGGCTACCTATACTTATTTAATAATATCGAAACCTGTATACGGTATCAGAACCTCGGGAATCTTTATGCCTTCGGGTGTCTGGTTGTTCTCGAGCAGAGCCGCCACGATGCGCGGCAGAGCCAGCGACGAGCCGTTGAGCGTATGCGCAAGGCGAGTCTTCTTGTCGGCATCCTTGTAGCGCAACTTCAGACGGTTGGCCTGGAACGACTCGAAGTTAGACACCGACGACACCTCCAACCAGCGTTTCTGCGCCTCGGAGTATACCTCGAAATCATAGGTCAGCGCCGACGTGAATGACATATCGCCGCCGCACAGACGCAATATGCGATACGGCAGACCCAACGACGCCACGATAGACTCAACGTGAGCCACCATACCGTCAAGCGCCTCGTACGATGTTTCGGGCAGCGAGAGTTGAACTATCTCCACCTTGTCGAACTGGTGCAGGCGGTTCAATCCGCGAACATCTTTGCCATAGGAGCCTGCCTCACGGCGGAAACAGGGCGTATAGGCGGTAAGTTTAACGGGAAAATCCTTCTCGTCGAGGATACAATCGCGATAGATGTTCGTTACAGGCACCTCTGCCGTAGGAACGAGATAGAAGTTGTCTATCTGTGCGTGGTACATCTGACCCTCCTTGTCGGGCAGTTGTCCCGTACCGAAACCCGACGCCTCATTGACAAGTACCGGAGGCTCCACCTCCATATATCCTGCACGGGTATTGCAGTCAAGGAAGTAGTTTATCAACGCACGTTGAAGACGCGCACCCTTACCCTTGTAAACAGGGAAGCCTGCACCCGTAAGTTTCACTCCGAGGTCGAAGTCGATGATATCGTACCTGGATGCCAGTTCCCAATGCGGCAGCGGATTTTCGGGCAGTTGCGTGTAGGTCTCGACAAGTTTCACCACCTCGTTATCCTCGGCCGTGCGGCCCTCGGGGACGATGTCAGCCGGAAAGTTGGGAAGTGTTACCAATACCGACTGCAATTCATTGCTCACCGACCGATGCTCGGCATCAAGTTCTGCAGAGCGGGCCTTGAGTTGCGATACGAAGCGTTTGCGGTCTTCAGCCTCATCACGTTTGCCCTGCGCCATAAGCGCACCTATACTCTTTGCTGCTTTATTCTGCTCGGCAAGACAGTTGTCGAGTTCCTGTTGTATAGATTTGCGTCGGTCGTCAAGTTCCTCTATGCGTTCTATAATTGGAGCGGCGTCGACGCCTTTCTTCGAGAGGCGGCGCACTGCCTCGGCCTTGTCGCCCCTGATTTGTTGCAATGTAAGCATTGAAATATGTTTTTTGTCGAGTGCAAAAATATAAAAAATTTCGTCGATTGCACACATCTTCTGCAATTTAATTGCACGGCAGCGCAATTTATCACCCCGCGCTGACGTTAGGCTTGCAGGCAACTGAATTTTTAACTATATTTGCCATATAAGATGGCTATGTTGTGTCATACAAGGTTGCCGTATAATATTGCAATATGAACTTCATCTCTCCATTCAGTTCGCCGTTTCACGTTACGGCAAAGCCGGCAGGCGCCAGATGCAACCTGCGCTGCCGATACTGCTACTATCTCGAAAAAAGCGAACTCTATGGCGATTGCCGCTCACATCTGATGGACGACAGTCTTACAGAGATGTTTATACGCGACTACATACGCGTACAGCCGTCGCAAGAGGTCGTATTCACCTGGCATGGAGGCGAGGCTCTCCTGCGCGACCTTGACTACTACCGGCGCATTGTGAAATGGCAGGAGAAATATGCCGACGGCCACACCATAACCAACTCTCTGCAAACCAACGGCACACTCCTCAATGACGAGTGGTGCCGATTCCTGCGCAAAAACAACTGGCTTACGGGCATATCCATTGACGGTCCTCAACATCTGCACGACAAATATCGTCTTACGACAGCCGGCAAAGGCTCTTTCCGCGAGGTTATGCGCGGTGTGGAACTGCTCGAGAAACATGGCGTGGAGTGGAACGCGCTCGCAGCAATAAACTCATACAATGCCGACTATCCCGATGAGTTCTATGACTTCTTCCGTTCCATAGGATGCCGATATATACAGTTTACGCCCGTTGTGGAGCGTCTGCTCGAGGGCGGTTCTCTCGCCTCGGCAACTGATGCTCAGACGGATGTTACCGATTTTTCGGTACGGCCCGAGCAGTGGGGACGCTTCATCTGCAGAGTATTCGACCGCTGGGTCCGTGATGATGTGGGACGCATATTCGTCCAGTTGTTCGACGCCATGCTGGCCAACTGGGTGGGTGTTATGCCGGGTGTATGCACTATGGCTCCGACGTGCGGTCATGCCGTTGCTTTGGAGTTCAACGGCGACCTCTACTGCTGCGACCACTTCGTATTTCCGCAATATCTGTTAGGCAATCTGAAAGAGAAGACCTTTGACGATATGATGCTCGGCAGCAAGCAGCGCAACTTCGGACTTGACAAAAAACGTATGCTTGCCGACAAGTGCCGCGCATGCGAATATCTCTTTGCCTGCAACGGCGAATGTCCGCGCAACCGCTTTGTAACGACGGCCAATGAGCATCTGAAACTCAACTATCTGTGCGACGGCTACCACGCTTTCTTTGAACATATAACTCCGGCAATGGAGTATATGAAGCGCGAGTATATGAACGGACGTCCGCCTGCAAATATAATGAAGGCTCTGCGCTCGGGTGAGGTAGTGCTGTAATTGCAATCAAGAGTTGGGAAGCCTTCCGGGCAGCGTTACACGGAAGAAATCCACCTCCGGTTCACGATGTTCGGCATATATTATATCCACCATACGCCTAACGATATCCGGATAGTCGGCGGCCACATCATTTTTCTCGCTTATATCCTCGGCAAGATTGTATAATCGCGGCACACCGTCTGCCACGACCATCTTCCAGTCGCCCATACGCACACCTATCTGATTCGTTTCGTGGAATTCCCAGTAGAGATAGTCGTGCTGCGGCTGCTCGCCTCCCGTAAGTGTCGGCAGGAACGATATACCGTCAAAGGTATCGCCGTCGCTGTGCAGATAACTGCGAATATCTACCCCTATCATATCGCAAATCGTGGGCATAACATCATAGAATGCCAACTGGTGGTCATTGACAGTACCCGCAGCGATATGCCCTTTCCAATAGGCTATAAATGGGATGCGTATACCGCCCTCATAGCACTGACGTTTAAGTCCCCGCAGCACGCCGTCGCGACCGAAGAAGACAGGGTCGGCACCACCCTCCTCATGAGGACCGTTATCGCTGGTGAAGATGACGAGCGTATTTTCGTCGAATCCCTTCTTGCGCAGTGCAGCCATAATCTCACCCACATAACCGTCCAAGCGCGTTATCATACCTGCAAACTGCGCATGGACATGGGTATTGGCATTATATCGCGACCATATATTGCCGCCGAAATCCTTATCATCCCCGAACTTCGATTTATAATACTCTACAATCTCGTCATCGGGCTGGTAGAGTTCGGCGTGAGGCAGCGTATAGGTAAGAAAGGCCGCAAAGGGTCTGCTGCCGTCCCGTGACTCTATCCATCGCAGCGCCTCGCGATGAATCATCTCAGCCGAATACTGCGTACGCAGACGGTACTCCTCGCCCGACATGGGATGCTCTATATTCTCATCCATCGTAACACGCACCACACCGCTGTCGCCCTTCGAAGGGTCGTAGCGATTGAGGAAATTGGGATAGTACAGGTGCGCCTGGAATTGGCATATATAGCCATAAAAGGCATCTATACCTCTTTTATCAGGTGTAGACTCCGAACCTTCATAGCCGCCTGCCCACTTGCCGAAAAGAGCGGTCGTATAGCCGTTATCCTTGAGAATCTCGGGTATGATAACATGGTTTGGGTCGTATGGATGCTGTCCCACAACAGCATAGTCCTCGTTATTGCCATATGGCACCATAGCGGCATTGGTCCAATACTCCTTATTGCCGCGCACAAGGGTATGACCCGTATGCTGTCCCGTCATAAGCGATGCGCGCGAAGGCGCGCTCACGGGACTGCCGGCATATGCCTGCGTGAAGCGCATGCCCGCCGAGGCGAGGCTGTCGATATGAGGTGTCTCGATATAGGGCTGACCATAGCATGCAAGGTCGCCGTAACCCATATCATCGCACATAATAAATACTATATTTGGCAGGCTCTCACCGCTCTTTGGGGTTGTGCGCAGAGCCGAATGGCTGCACGACGACCAGCAGATGGCTCCAAGTGATACAATGCCGAAAGCAAATTCGTTTCTATTCATAACCGATAATGTCTGTTCTGCAAATATAGGATTTTTATACTTAAAGAGCGAATATTTTACTATCTTTGCCGAAAATCGAATTAGTTATGACAAGAAAACGGCTAACCTGGGGTGTGATAATCCTCACGGTGATACTGATAGCAGCGGACCAGATTCTGAAGATTTGGGTCAAGACGCATATGCCGCTCACTGAGTCCATTACAGTCTTTGCCAACTGGTTCCAGTTGCGCTTCGTAGAGAATAACGGGGCAGCATTCGGCATGCAGCTCAGTACGGGTGATGGTTTCGACTGGGGCAAACTGCTTCTCAGCCTTTTCCGCTTGGGGATGATAGGCGCACTGATATGGTATATACGCTATCTTGTAAAACAGAACGCACCCGTAAAGATTATCCTGCCTATGGTGATGATTCTGGCCGGAGCCGTCGGCAATATGATTGACAGTTGCTTCTACGGACTTATCTTCTCGGAATCGACATTCACGACGCCCGCTCACTTCGGCGGACACTATGCCGGATTTATGATGGGCCGTGTGGTGGATATGTTCTACTTTCCACTTTTCCAGTGGAACAGCGTCCCCGGATTTTTGAGTTTTCTGGTCGATTCGGACAACTACTTTTTCGGTGCGATATTCAATCTTGCCGACGCCTATATATCGGTAGCGGTAGTTCTTTTAGCCTTTAACTGGAAGTACTTCAAATAAGCCTGCAAGGCAAACACAAACAAACGGGAGACATTATGATATGCCTCCCGTTTTTACATCGTAACTCACCCTACTCCAACGGACGTATACGCACCTCGGTAATGCCCTCCGTTTCGCGCTCGAGGCGGAGGATATCCGTCGGGGTATCGGTACCGCCATAGTGATAGGGATAGAATATTCGCGGACGAATAGCCCTGACAACATCCGCAGCCTGCTCCACAGTCATCGTATATGGCTGATTGACGGGCAGGAATGCCACATCTATATTTCGCTGCGCCTTTACATCATCGTTATTCTCCGTATCGCCTGCGACATATATGCGCAGACCCTCAACCGTAATTATATAGCCGCAATCCTCGCGCGCCGCAGGATGGAACTGCAAATGCCCATCCGTGATATTGTATGCCGGCACCGCCTCGACAGTGATACCTGACATAGGCTCGGAAACCGCACCGGGAGTCATCGTTATGCAGTCAAACTCAAACGCCTCGGCCGTAGTCTTGTCGCATATTACAACCGTACCCGACTTGCGAAGGCTCTCGACAGCCTCCATATCGAAGTGGTCGTAGTGCGAGTGGGTAATCATAATGATATCGGCCCCGGGCAGCGAATGATAGTCTGCATACTCCCCAACAGGGTCTACATATATATAACGGTCGGCGGCGGCAATACATATCGAGGCATGCCCGAAGAAACTGACCGTAATTTCAGCACCCGACGGCGCTTTAATGGTATCCGACGGGTAGGACGGAGCCTGCTTTTTCCCGAATCCGAAGAGAGAGAATATCGACATAAAAACTGCTATTATTATGGTTAAACGTCTCACAGTCTATTCATTTTCACATTCACATCGCACCGAGGCACAAAACCTGCGCCACAGGCTAAAGTTTGATATCGTAAATCTGTATAACACCCGCAAGCACACCGTTTTCATCCACCACAGGCAGAGAATTGACCTTATGGCGTGTCATCAACTTTTCAGCATCAATAAGTTTTGCGGAAGGGGTTATGGTCTTCGGGTGGCGCGTGGCGATATCCGACGCCTTGATATTAAAGAAATCCGACTCACGGCTCTCCATCGCCCGGCGTATATCGCCATCGGTAACGATACCCGACAGACGACCGTCGGTAACGATAAGGATAAGCCCCAGACCTCCGCGACTGACGGCGTGAATCATATCTTTGGCCGAACAATCCGCATCGACAACGGGCAAATCGTGGCGACGCATAACATTCTCGACCTTCATCAGCAATCGTCGTCCGAGACTGCCTCCCGGGTGCAGACGTGCGAAATCCACACTGGTAAACTCCTTGAGTTTCATCAGCGCCACAGCGAGGGCATCGCCCAACGCTATCTGCGTTGTGGTAGAGGAGGTAGGTGCCAGGTCGAGTATGCAGGCCTCCTTGCGCACCGACACATCGAGATGCACGTCGGCATTCTTCGCCAACGCCGATTCGGCACTACCCGTAACCGCTATCAGTCTGTTGCCGTTATCGTGTATGAAAGGCACTATTTTGAGTATCTCGTCCGTTTCGCCCGAATAGGATAGAGCAAGCACCACATCGTTACGCGAAATCATACCCAAATCGCCGTGAAAAGCCTCGCCCGGATGCAGGAAGAAACTCGGCGTTCCGGTACTTGCCAATGTGGCTGCTATCTTACGACCCACAAGACCCGATTTTCCCATTCCCGTAACCACTATCTTGCCGTCGCACGACATCATAATATCCACCGCCTGCACAAAATCATCACCCAACGACCTGCCAAGACGCTGCAAAGCCAGCGTTTCGGTATGTATGGCCCGACGCGCTACGTCGAGGACCGTATCTCTGTCAAAAGAAGTCATCGCAAAAGAGTTTCGATTACATTCTCCAATTTATCAAGTTCAAGCATATTGGCCGCATCGCTCAACCCCTTGTCCGGGTCGGGATGCACCTCAAAGAAGTAGCCCGCAGCACCGAAAGCCTTGGCTGCCAACGCCATAGCCGGCACAAACTCGCGATTGCCGCCCGTCTTGCCGCCTGCCGCGCCGGGACGCTGCACCGAATGGGTACAGTCCATAATCACCGTAGGGGTTATACGGAGCATATCTGGTATATTGCGGAAATCTACTACAAGATTATTATACCCGAAGCAGTTGCCCCTCTCGGTAAGCCACACCTCGGCAGCACCCGCCTCACGAGCCTTCTGGTATGGATAAACCATATCGGCACCCGACAGGAACTGCGCCTTTTTGATATTGACGACCTTTCCGGTACGGGCAGCAGCCGTAAGCAGGTCTGTCTGACGGCAGAGAAAGGCAGGTATCTGCAAAACATCGGCGACCTCGGCCACAGGTGCGGCCTGACATGACTCGTGTATATCTGTCAGGATTTTAAGACCCCACTTCGATTTCACGTCGGCGAGCATCTGCAATCCCCTCTCCATACCCACGCCGCGATACGACGAGAGTGAGGTACGGTTAGCCTTGTCAAACGACGCTTTGAAAATGATATCCGTTCCCAGACGACTGTTAATATCGGTCAGCCGCGCAGCAACACAGTCGAGAAGCGACGCATCTTCAATAACGCAAGGGCCAGCAATTATAACCATATTATCTTCAGTTTATCTGTTATGCGCCGCCAAGAAACGCTCGGCAGCGGCCAAATCCTCGGGCGTATCTATGCCGATAGTCTCGACATGGGTTATGCCGACACCTATACGGTAGCCGTTCTCCAGCCAGCGCAGCTGCTCAAGCGACTCGGCACACTCCAGCGGCGAGCGCGGCAGCGATGCAACCTTGCGCAGCACATCGGCACGAAAGGCATACATCCCTATATGCTTATAAAAGGTATGCTTTGCGAGCCACTCCTCACGCGGCACACCGCGCACAAAAGGTATCACCGACCGCGAGAAATATATCGCACGGTTATCCTCTCCGAGTACGACCTTGGGTGAATTGGGATTCTCCAATGCCGCAAGACCGTCTTCCTCGGTAAAGGGTCGGACAAGTGTCGCAATATCTGTCGCCTCATCGTCAAAGCAGTGCATCACAGCCTCAATCTGCGATGCCGAGATAAAGGGTTCATCACCCTGAACATTTATCACTGCATCGCACTCTATTCCGAGTTTTTCATACGCCTCGCGGCAGCGGTCCGTTCCGCTTGCATGGTCGGCAGAGGTCATAACGGCACGACCGCCGAAGGCTCTGACAGCCGACATTATACGTTCATCGTCCGTAGCCACGTATACATCATCCAGCACGCCTGCCACCTGCTCATAGACGCGCTGAATAACAGGTTTGCCGCCCAGAATGGCCAACGGTTTGCCCTCAAAACGCGTAGAGGCGTAACGTGCAGGTATTATCGCTATGAATTTCATTCAATCAGAGATTAGCAATCATCAACTCTCAAGCGCCAGTTCAAGCACCTCTTCATTCGTGCGCACATAACTGAACTCCATGCCTGCAACGTATTCGGGTTTTATCTCCTCGATATCCCTGCGGTTATCCTCGCACATAATTATATGCGATATGCCGGCACGCTTGGCGGCAAGTATCTTCTCCTTTATACCGCCCACAGGCAGCACACGACCGCGAAGCGTCGTTTCGCCCGTCATTGCTATACGCTCACGCACCTTGCGGCCCGTATAGGTCGATACAATCGAAGTCAGCATAGTAATACCCGCCGACGGACCATCCTTCGGCACGGCACCCTCGGGTACGTGTATATTGATATCGTGAGTCTTGAACACCTCGCTGTCTATGCCCAGTTCCGTACTGCGCGACTTTACCCACTCACAGGCTATCGTCGCCGACTCCTTCATCACGTCGCCAAGATTACCCGTAAGGTTTATGGCACCCTTGCCCGGGGTAAGCACCGACTCGATGTATAATATATCGCCGCCGACCTCTGTCCACGCAAGACCCGTAACCACGCCGACCATATCCTTTATGTCGTACTCATCGTTGCGGAACTTGGGTTTTCCCAAGATTCTTACAGCCTCCTCAACACTCATTTCGGGCGTATACTCCTCGTCAAAGGCAATCTGCTTGGCACGGGCGCGCGCCAACTTGGCTATGGTCTTGTCGAGGGAGCGCACACCTGACTCACGTGTATATCCGGTTATAATCTTTTCGACAACATCCGGCGAGAGCGTCAGTTGTGCGGCGGCTATACCGTGAGCATCGCGCTGCTTGGGCAGCAGGTGGTCGAGGGCGATGCGTATCTTCTCCTCAAGAATATATCCCGATATATTCAGCATCTCCATACGGTCGCGCAGCGCAGGGTTGATATTGCCAACATTGTTGGCCGTTGCGATAAAGAGAACCTTCGAGAGGTCGTACTCCATATCTATATAGTTGTCGTGGAAAGTGGTGTTCTGCTCGGGGTCGAGAACCTCAAGAAGGGCGCTCGACGGGTCGCCGTGATTGGCCACAGACACCTTGTCTATCTCATCGAGGATAATGACGGGATTGGACGAGCCGCAACGCTTTATGGTCTCTATAACACGTCCCGGCATGGCACCGATATATGTGCGGCGGTGTCCGCGTATCTCCGACTCGTCGTACATACCGCCAAGCGATATACGACCGAACTTGCGGCCCAAAGCCGTTGCGACGGACTTGCCGAGCGACGTTTTACCTACACCCGGAGGGCCGTAGAGACACAGTATGGGCGATTTAAGGTCCCCTTGAGTTTGATTACGGCGAGATGTTCAAGGATACGCTCCTTGACTTCGTCCAAACCGAAGTGGTCGTTGTCGAGTTGCTGACGGGCGCGGTTAAGGTCGAGGTTATCCTCGGTAACGTCATTCCAGGGCAACTCCAACAGCAGTTGCAGGTAGGTCATCTGCACCGAATATTCGGCCACAGCGGGATTGAGTCTTTCAACCTTCTGCAGTTCCTTTTCGAAACGTTCTGCCACAGCCTTGGGCCAGTTCTTCTTCTCGGCCTCCTCGCGCATGGCATCTATATCGGCATCGGTGCCGTCCCCCAACTCCTCCTGGATGGTACGCATCTGCTGCTGGAGATAGTAATCGCGCTGCTGGCGGTCTATCTCCTGCTTAACCCTGTCCTGTATCGAACGTTTAAGTTCGGTCAGTTGCTGCTCGCGTATAAGTATCTCGAGCAATTTGCGTGAACGAGCCAGCAGTCCCGGAGCCTCGAGAAGCATCTGCCTGTCATCATCCGACAACTCCATATTGGTACTGATAAAATTTACCAGACCGCGCTTCGAATCGATATTCTTTATTGCGAATGCCGCCTCTTTGGGCAGCGACGGCGAAATATCGATTATATTGAGTGCCACATCGCGTATGGAGTCGGCCAGCGCATCGAACTCAACGCTCTTGGAGCCCGGGTCGCTGTCGTAGAGAGGCTGAACCCTGGCACGCATAAAGGGGTTGCGAGCGACATACTCGCTGACCTCGATTTTGCTCTGACCGTGAAGTATCACCGTCAGATTGCCGTTGGGCATCTCCAGCACCTTGAGAATAACTGCCGCCGTACCCACCTTGTAAAGGTCATCGGGCGTGGGGTCTTCGATATCGCTGTTGCGCTGGAGTACGGCTCCGAGCATTCCTCCCTCGGCCTCGACGCTGCGCACAAGCATAATACTCTTTTCACGTCCGACGGTGATAGGCGTTATGGCTCCCGGGAAAAGGACCGAACTGCGCAGAGTTAGTATCGGCAACACCTCGGGGACATTTACATCTTCTACGGGGACATCGCCTCCCGTAACTATAGGGATAACCTGCTGACGCCCGTCCATCAAATCGGGCATGGCATTCAGGTCGTCGATAAATTCGAATGATTCTCTATTATTTTTTTTATCCATATGTTTTACTGTCTGTCTAACTCGCAAAGATAACGTTTTTTTTGATAACAATATTATTTATACAAGATTTTCGCCACGCAGAGTTTTGTATACAAATATCGGGCAAGGGCGCCTGCCAATCATTGCGCGCCACCGACTGCTGCGGTGCGCAGGAGGCTTGCATTGCAAATTATCGCGCGCCGCAGCCCTATTTATAACAAAAAAATATATATTTGCACTCGATTGTAAATTTTTCAAAATAAAATTATATAGCAATGAAAAAACTTCTATTTTATATCGCTTCTGCAGCGATGATTTTTGCCTTTGCCGGTTGCTCCGATAACACTTCGGAGCCGGATGACGGCAACAACGGAGGGCAAGGTACGCAGACATTCGTTTTAACGTCCGAATCATTGACATTCCCGCAGAAAGGCGGCTCCGCAACGATTTCCGTAGAGCCGAGCAGTGCCGATGTGATATGGACTATCGAAAACCAGGAGGATTATGAGTGGTGCTATGTATCTGTAAAC
>JAFLRT010000026.1 GCA_022511295.1 Alistipes sp.
CACCGAGGCTGCTCCCGTAAAGAAAGAGTCGAAGCCCCGTATCAAGAAGGCGGTTCGCGCTACGGTAGAGGCTGAGGAGGCTGCTGTTGCCGATGTGGTTGCAGCTACCGAGGCGGCTGAGGAGAAAGCAGAGTAATTCGAGACATTGATTAACAACAAAAAGAAAGGACAAAACTATGGAAATCAAAGCAGCAGATGTAATGAAACTTCGCAAGATGACGGGTGCAGGTATGATGGACTGCAAAAAAGCCCTTATCGAGGCTGAAGGTGATTACGAGCGCGCTAAGGATATTATCCGTGAGAAGGGTAAGCTGGTTGTCAGCAAACGTGCCGACCGCAACGCTTCTGAAGGCGTAGTCGTTACGAAGATTGTAGGCACGAAAGCATACCTGCTTTGCCTTGCTTGCGAGACTGACTTCGTTGCCCAGAACTCCGAGTTCGGTGCATCGGCCAATGAGATACTCGATATCGCAGTCGCAGCCGACGCTGCTGACCGTGAGACGTTGATTGGTATCAAGAATGCCGAGGGTCATACTGTCGAGGAGATAGTTACCGAGAAGTCGGGTCAGACCGGTGAGAAGGTAGAGTTGGCTTATTATAGCCGTATCGAGGCTCCTTACTGCAATGCCTATGTTCACTTCAACAAGAAACTCGGTACTGTTCTTGGATTCAACAAGGAGGTAGCGGAGGAAGTAGCACATACGATAGCAATGCAGGCTACGGCAATGGCTCCTATATCAATTGATGTAGATGACTGCCCCGCAGATGTTGTTGCTCACGAGAAGGCTATTGCTCTCGAGCAGATGAAACAGGACCCGAAGATGGCAGGCAAACCCGAGGCTGTGCTTGAGCAGATTGCCGGCGGTAAGATGCGCAAGTTCTTCGAGGAGAATACGCTTCTGAACCAGGTACTCGTAGGTGATAAGATTACCATTCGCGAGTATCTTCAGAAGGCTGACAAAGAGGCTACGATTGTCGCTTACAAGCGTTTCGCTTTGGACGCATAATCGGATAACTTTGACAGGAACATACGGCAGCCCGAAAAAAATACGGGCTGTCGTCGTTTTTATTGGAGCCGGAATCGAAAAAATACATATATTTGCACTCAATCGCACAATGAGTTTTATGCCTGACAAGGACAAAATAAATATCCGCAACAAACGCGCGACTTTCGACTACGAGATACTCGATGAGTATCTCGCAGGAGTTGTTTTGGTAGGGACGGAGATTAAGTCGTTGCGTGCAGGCAAGGCGTCGATGGTTGATTGCTACTGCTATTTTGACAGGGGTGAATTGTGGCTTCGCGGACTGAATATATCTGAATATGCGTGGGGGACGTGCAATAATCATGTCCCTAAGCGCGACAGAAAATTGCTGCTCAACCGCAGAGAACTCGATAAGTTGCAGCGCTCGCTCAATGACAAAGGTCTGACGATTGTCGGATTGCGTATATTTATCAATGATAGAGGTTTGGCGAAGGTGGCAATAGGGTTGGCTCGCGGACGCAAGGCATACGATAAACGCGAATATCTTAAGGCGAATGATGCACGTCGTGAAATGGACCAGGCGATGAAAAAATATAGATAATATGGCAACGATACTGTGTATAGAGACCGGAACCGATATTTGTTCAGTCGGCATTGCCCGCGACGGAGAGATATTGTCCCTGCGGGAGAGTGATGAGGGACGAGACCACGCAGGCAAGGTAGGTGTTTTTACCGATGAATTGTTTCGTGAAACAGGTATATTGCCATTGGATATAGATGCGGTGGCTGTCGGCAAGGGGCCGGGGTCGTATACCGGTCTTCGCATCGGCGTCTCGTTTGCCAAGGGGTTGTGTTATGGCTTGCAGATTCCGCTTATCGGTGTAAGTTCTACGGCGGCACTGGCGGAGATAGCCTGCGAGGATTATGAGGCCGGTATAATAGATATGGATGATTGGGACAATGTTCGTTTGTGTCCTATGATAGATGCCCGCCGCATGGAGGTCTATACTCAGGTCTTCGATACGAAAGTAAATGCGCTGACCGAAGTGTCGGCAGAGGTTGTGGACAGCAATACATTCTCTGATTGGCGTCGCGATGGAGGGTTTGCCATTTTCGGTAACGGAGCCGCAAAATGTGCGGAGGTGCTTGAGAGAGCGGTGTTGTTAAATGTTGTTCCTTCGGCTCGCGGTATGGCACGATTGGCAGAGCAGGCATTTGTTGCGCGACAATTTGAGGATGTAGCCTATTTCGAGCCATTTTATCTTAAGGAGTTTGTCGTAACCACAAGCAAAAAGAGACTTTTCTGATATGGTCAATAAGATAAAGTGAGAGCGCCGAATCATACTATTCGGCGCTCTCACTTTGTATAATTTGTATCTGAAGAAATGTATTACTCCTCTTTCTTCAGATGTACATCAAGTTGCGGGAATGGGAAGTTGGCGCCTTTTGTCGGCAGCGTCTTGTATATTTTTTCGTTCAAATCGAATAATACATTCCAGTAGTCAGCATTCTTTACCCATACTCGCACGATAAGATTTACCGAACTGTCTGCAAGTTCTGATACATATACGACAGGCTCCGGTTCGTTAAGTATGCGCGTATCCTCCTTGCAGATGTCGAGAATTGCCTCGCGTGCAACGTCTACGCTGTCGCCATATGATATACCGGCCTTTACCTCGACACGACGCAGTTCGGCAGTGGAGTAGTTGTCGATAATCGATGTCGCGATAGAACTGTTGGGGATAAATATGGTCTGGTGGTCTGTGGTGAGAATCTTTGTCGAGAAGAGCATTATTTCGGTTACTGTTCCGGCCTGACCCTGCGCCGAGATGTAATCACCGACACGGTAAGGCTTGAACAGCAGTATCATAACTCCGCCGGCAAAGTTCTGCATGGTTCCGCTCAGTGCCATACCTATGGCCAGAGTTGCGGAAGCGAACAGGGCGATGATAGATGTGATATTTACGCCGAGTACCTGTATTGCTGTGAGAATTACCAGCAGCGTCAATACAACCCGGACAAGATTGCGAAGGAATGTACGTAGTGAAACATCGACATTGCGTCGCTCAAATATGTTGTCAAGAAGTTTGACTATGCGATGAATAATCCAGCGTCCGATAATCCATATTACCAGAGCGAGAATGATTTTCATGGCAATGGATACGGCGTCGTGCAAAAGAGTTGTAACCAGTGTGTGAAGGTCCATATTGGCAAGTGTGGATATGGTATCCCCCAGTTTGCGGCCGATGTTTATCTCTTGTTCATCGGCATTTGCGATAAGTAGATTGAATGGAATCATAATGATTAGTAATTTTATGCAAAGATAACACTTTTTCCCGATATACGATATGTAAAAATGCCGACAGGGGGTCGATGCCGTAATTATAAGGCGTCAAATCGGCTGAAAATGCCCGAAAACGGGAAAAATTGCGTTGTAAATTTTTCGTACGTTCAAAAAATGAGGGCGAAAGTTGCGTAATCGGAGAAAAAATACTATTTTTGTATGTTGGATAAATAAATTTCTGAACTTGAATTTATGCAAACTGAAGAAGAAAAAAACCAAGGTCTGACCGGCAGAATTGAGCGTGTAAACATCGAGGAGCAGATGAAAAGCGCCTACATCGATTATTCGATGTCGGTTATCGTTTCTCGTGCGTTGCCGGATGTGCGCGACGGTCTGAAACCGGTGCATCGTCGTATTTTGTACGATATGAGTGCCGAACTTAATCTCTATTCCGACAAGCCTACCCGTAAGTCTGCACGTATCGTGGGTGATGTGCTTGGTAAGTTCCACCCTCACGGCGACTCGTCTGTCTACGATGCAATGGTGCGTCTGGCGCAGGATTGGAGTATGAGATATCCTCTGGTCGAGGGCCAGGGTAACTTCGGTTCTATGGACGGCGACTCTCCGGCTGCTATGCGATATACCGAGGCGCGAATGCAGAAGATTACCGATGAGGTTATGGCCGATATCGACAAGGAGACGATAGACTGGACTCTTAACTTCGACGATACGATACCCGAACCTACTGTTCTGCCCACGAAGATACCTTTGCTTCTGGTCAATGGTGCGAGCGGTATTGCGGTCGGTATGGCTACGAATATGGCACCGCACAATCTCAGCGAGGTTGTGGATGCCTGCTGTGCCTATGTAGACAACCCCGATTGCGAATGCGAGGACCTTCTGCACTTTGTCAAAGGTCCCGACTTCCCGACGGGCGGACTTATATATGGCTATCAAGGCGTCAAGGAGGCTCTGCTTACCGGTCGCGGACGTGTGGTAATGCGCGCACGCACCGAAATCGAGGTGGATGCCAAAGGTCGTGAACATATCATCGTTACGGAGGTGCCGTATATGGTAAACAAGGCCGATATGATAAAACGTATTGCCGACCTTGTAAACGAGAAGAAGATAGATGGTATCTCAAACGTAAACGATGAGAGCGACCGCAGCGGTACGCGTGTCGTAATCAGCCTAAAGCATGATGCTGTGGCAACAGTAGTGCTCAATACGCTGTTTAAGAACACTCCGTTGCAGACTTCGTTTGCGGTAAACAATATCGCACTGGTGAACGGTCGTCCAGAACTGCTCAATCTCAAGGACCTTATACGCCACTTTATAGACCATCGCCATGACGTGGTAGTACGTCGCACGCGATACGATTTGCACAAGGCGGAGGAGCGTCTGCACATTATCCTTGGACTGCTTATCGCACAGGACAATATCGACGAGGTTATCCGTATTATCCGTGCCGCGAAGAACGTGGATGAGGCAAAGACTGCCCTTGTCGAGCGTTTCGGACTCTCCGACGTGCAGGCTTCGGCCATAGTCGAGATGCGTCTGCGTGCGCTGACAGGTCTCGAGCGCGGAAAACTTGAGGCGGAGCGTGCGGATGTTGAGAAGCAGATTGCTTACTACAGGGATGTTCTTGCAAGCGAACAACTCCAGCTTCAGATTATAAAGGAGGAACTTATCGAAATCAAGGAGAAGTACGGTGATGAGCGCCGCTCAGAAATCGTATATGCATCCGAGGAATTTAATCCCGAGGATTTCTATGCCGATGACGATATGGTAATCACCATATCTCATATGGGATATATCAAGCGTACATCGCTTGCCGAGTACCGCACGCAGAATCGCGGAGGCATCGGCGCCAAGGGAAGCGCAACGCGCGACGAAGACTTCATAGAGCATATATATGTGGCGACGATGCACAATACGATGCTTTTCTTTACTGAAAAGGGTCGCTGCTATTGGCTTAAGGTATACGAAATACCCGAAGGAACACGTTCTTCCAAAGGTCGCGCCATACAGAATATTATACAGATTGAACCGGATGACAAGATTAGAGCATATATCAATGTCAAAAAGCTCAATGACGCTGAGTACGTAGACTCCAACTATATAATAATGTGTACCAAGAATGGTACTATAAAGAAGACCAAGTTGGAGGCATACTCCCGTCCTCGTCAGAACGGTATCAATGCCATAGTTATCCGTGATGGCGATGAACTTATCGCAGCCGAACTTACCAGTGGCAATGCAGAGGTTATGATTGCGGCGCGCAAGGGTAAGGCGATACGCTTCAATGAGAGTACGGTGCGTCCGATAGGTCGCGTCGGTGCAGGCGTACGCGGTATAACGGTGGATGATGACGACGAGGTTATAGGTATGATATGTCTCGAGCCGGACTGTGGTCAGGATGTGCTTGTGCTGAGTGAAAACGGCTTCGGCAAACGCACCGATTTGGATGAATATCGCGTAACGAATCGCGGCGGCAAGGGCATCAAGACAATAAATATTACCGATAAAACTGGCGACCTGATAGCAATACAGGCCGTAACGGACGAGAATGACCTTATGATTATCAACCGCTCCGGTCTTACTATTCGTACCGCAGTATCACAGATACGTGTGGCAGGTCGTGCGACGCAAGGCGTGCGTATCATTAACCTGCGCGATGGCGATGCCATTGCCTCGGTTATGGCTGTGCCGGCAAGTGATGATGAACCCGCAAGCGAAGGCGTTGTCGTTAATGAAGAGTCGTCCGATACGGCTGCTCCGGCAACAACAGCGACCGACAGTGAAACCAATGAACAGTAACTATATTAAAACTTGAGTGATTATGAAACGGATGTTATGGATGGCAATTGCGGCAACGATGCTGCTTATGCCCGCAGCGAATGCTCAGAAGATAAATGACGCTGCGATGCGTCAGAAATTGGCTAAGAGCGATGCAGATATACAGGATGCCAAGAAGAATGTCAAGAGTTCTACGTGGCTCAATCGCGGAAAAGTCTATTTCGAGACTCTTCAGGCGCCTGTAAATGACCTCTATTATGAGATGGAACCGCTTATGCTCAAGATGTTTATGGGTGGCGAACCTGTAGAACAGAACGGTGATGCGTGGGTATATCCATGGGTAACGGTATATCTTAAGGATAACAAGGTTGTCGCATGGGAGCAGACCAGACAGGTCTACGACGGCCCTGCAAAGGATATAGCGCTTGAGGCTCTGCGTAAAGCATACGAACTTGACCCCAAGCAGAAGAATAAAATCAAGAGCGTGCTGGACGCTATGGTAAACTACTATAACAATGTAGCATACTTTAACAGCGAGTTGCAGCACTATGACGCGGCTGTAGATGCTTATAAAACGGTATTTGACGTACAGTCAAATCCGGCTTACGGTGAGCCTAATTATGAGAATCTCTACTATGCCGGATATTATGCAACGGTTGTCGGCGGAACCGACCCTGCCATGTATGCCGAGGGCGAGGCTCTCTTGATCAAGGCGCTTGACAACGGTTTCGTCGATGCGAACGGTGATATCTACTACTATCTGTTCCATTGCTATTACGGACAGAAGGACAACGACGCATCCAAAGTTGCAGATGCACAGAAGACACTGTTTGACGGCATTATGAAGTATCCCAAGAATGAACACATTCTTGACGGATTGATTCAACTCTACACATCTGCCGACAGCGTCGGCGACCCTGCTGACCTTATCGAAATAGTCGATAATGCGCTTGCCGATGACCCCGAGAATGTAGATTTGTGGTTCGGTCGCGGAAGACTTTTCTATAAGCTCAACAATTTGGACGAGTGCATCGCATCTTTCAAGAGGGCAATCGAGATAAAGCCTGATACCTTTGAGGGTAATTATTTCCTCGGAGTGGCTTATACCGTTAAAGGAGACCGCCTTCTCAATGAGATGTCTACGCATGACTTCAAGAGCCAGAGTGAATATGATGCAGAGTTGAACAGGGCATTGGATGTATACAAGGCTGCTGTACCTTACTATGAGAAGGCCCTCGGGTTCGACCCGCAGCACGCAGATACGATTGAGACACTTAAGGCAGTATGCTTCCGCTTGCGTGATAGCGGTGATGAGTATATGCCCAAGTTTGAGAAGTACAGTGCCATGTATAAACAGTTGAACGGTCTTGAATAGATACTGTCCGATATGGTGAAATATAAGAGGGCTGCTATTGTTGCAGCCCTCTTATATTATCGGTAGTACGGTGCGGTGTGCGCTAATCGTACATTCCCGACTTCAGTCGTGTTACCTCCTCTTTGGTAAGGAATCGCCATGCGCCGCGTTTGAGGTTCTTTTTCGTCAGACCTGCATAGTATACGCGGTCGAGTTTTTCCACCGAGTATCCTAAATGCTCAAATATGCGTCGCACAATGCGGTTGCGACCGGAGTGAATCTCGATGCCAATCTCTTTTTTATCATCCTTGACATACGATATCTCGTCTGCGTATATCTCTCCGTCTTCGAGTGTGATACCATCAGCAATCTTCTGCATGTCGGTGCGTGTGAGAGGTTTGTCGAGACGTACCTGATATATCTTCTTCTTCAGATAAGAGGGGTGCGTCAACTGTTTTGTGAGGTCGCCGTCGTTGGTAAAGAGCAGCAAGCCGAGGCTGTTCTTGTCAAGACGTCCTACGGGATATATTCTCTCGGTGCAGGCATTTTTCACAAGGTCGCTGACTATCTTCGTGGCATGAGGGTCATCGAGTGTGGTAACATAACCCTTGGGCTTATTCAGTACCAAATAGACTTTCTGCTCGCCTTGCACTCTCTCGTTGTTGAATCTGACCTCATCTGTCGGCAGAATCTTCGTGCCGAGTTCGGTAACTATATGTCCGTTTACTGTTACCAGTCCTGCTGTGATATAACTGTCTGCTTCGCGTCTTGAGCATAGACCGGATTGTGCAATAAATCGGTTCAGACGCATCTCTCCTGTCTGTTGTCCGGCTTTGTATTTAGGATATGCTTTTGTGCGAGGCTGTGCTGCCGCTGTTTTGCCCTTGGACGGATACTTGCCATAACTTTTTTGCTGACGGATGTTGCGACGTTCACCGTTGTAAGCGGAACCGTCGGTATTGTAACCATATTCGCGGTCATTTCTGTGTCCGCCGGCAGATTTGTGTCCGAAGGCGGAATCATTGCTGTATGAACGCTCTTTGCCATGTGCTGAATTGTTTCCGTATGAGCGTTCCCTGCTCTGTGCGGATGTACGGCGGCCGGAGTAGTCGCTCTTGGGCTTGTCGCCGAATACAGGACGGTTGTCGCTGCTGAAATTTGGGTTGAACGACTTGCGTCTTGCGGTCGGTTTGCCGTAGTCCGTATTATGATTTGACTCGCGGTCGGTATAAGGTTTCGGTTGTACGTATTCGGTTTTTACAGTTCTGACTGTTCGCAGCCGCTTATCCTTGGCAAATCGGGACAGAGCGCCGGAAGAGTCGTTTTTGAAGTCTTTCATAAATATTATCCGTTTAGTATGACAAAGGTATACAATTTCCCGACATCCTTATACAAGCCGGACACCAAATTTCCAACAAAAAACATAATATGACATAGAATGGCCTCTTCGTCGGGCGTTGTTTGCGTATATGGATGTGCATGAACCGATAAAATGAGTATATTTGCATTTGCAATGGGAAGTATGAACAGAGAGATTCTGCGGTTGGCCGCGCCAAACATCGTATCGAATATCACGGTGCCTCTAATGGGTATTGTAAGTACGGCCATTGCGGGCCATCTCGGCGACCCGACGACGACCATCGGCGCACTTGCTATCGGAGTCTCGATATTTAACTTTATATATTGGAACTGCTCCTTTCTGCGTATGGGTACGAGCGGCCTTACGGCGCAGGCTTACGGCGCAGGCGACTATGCGGAGTGTACCCGTATGCTTTACAGGGCATTGGTCGTATCTGCCGTTCTCGGTATAGCCGTATTGATATTGCAGCGTCCGATAGGGGAGTTGTCGCTCAGGATTATGAACGGCGATGCAATGGCGAGTGAATACTTCTATGCCCGTATTTGGGCCGTGCCGGCAGGTATTATGCTGTTCGGATTCAACGGATGGTTTACCGGTATGCAGAATGCCGTGATACCGATGATAACATCCATAACCGTAAATTCTATCCATATCGTATGCAGCCTCTGGTTTGCTGTGGGATTGAACATGGGAATCGTCGGCATTGCCTATGCTTCGGTAGTCGGTCAGTATGTCGGGCTGTCGCTGGCGGTGGTACTGCTTTGCTGGCGCTATCGTTCGATTCTTACCCGTGTTGCAAAACGTGAACTGTTCGACGTGACGCCTATGAGGCGATTCTTCGTGATAAACAGGGATATTATAATACGCACATTCTGTATTGTGGCTGTCTATACGTTCTTTACGGCTGCTTCGGCACGTATGGATAATCCTGCTATGCTTGCCGTCAATACGCTTCTTATGCAACTCTTTACAATGTTCTCGTATATGAACGACGGCTTCGCCTATGCAGCCGAGGCGCTTACCGGACGCTTTATAGGTTCAAGGCAGGGCGCATCGCTGCGCGATTGCATACGCAAATGTTTTGTATGGAGCATCGCTGTGTCGCTAATCTTCGCCGGACTGTATGCTTTCGGCTGGCGCGGTATACTGGAAATCTTCCTTGATACAAACAATCCGGAGAATGGCGGCGTTTTGACTTTGGCTCACCAATATATTGGCTGGGTAATAGCCGTCGCCTTCGTGTCATCGGTGCCGTTTATGTTCGACGGCATTATGGTTGGAGCCACAATGACAAATTTGATGCGCAATTCATTACTCGTCTCTACGGCTGTCTATTTTGCAATATTCTATCTGCTGTCGCCGCTTATCGGAAACAATGCGCTGTGGCTGGCATTTATGATGTTTATGCTGCTGCGCGGAGTATGCCTCTATTTTATGTCAGGACGGCTTCGACGTGTCTATGACAGAGCGGCAGAGGGAAATCACTAATGCGTGGCAAGATACCAGTCGGTACGCTTTAGCGAGGGATTGTAGTAATTAAGCATCTCTTTCTGCTGCTGAAGTTGCGTGCGCGTACCACTGTCGAGAGTTTCATCTTCCAACTGCCTGTCAATAGCCTCGATGCACGTTTCATCGGGCGTAATGGATATACCGCAGTAGTGATTTATGATGTTCATGCCACCGTTGTAGGCTGAATAGAAGCGCTCGGTGTGATATCTGTTTGTTACGCACTCGTCAAGAGCAGCGGTGAGAGCATCGGTAAGCGAACGGTCGGGGCATATTGAACTGCAGTAGTCTTCGACGTCGTAGAACCAGTGTCCTGTCTTTCCGGAATATGAGTTGCCCTCGTATGACTGCACCGAAAGGATATTAAATCCTTCGGCCGCCGGTTGAGCGTTGATACGCTTGACGACATCGGCTACGGCGTTCAGTTTGGCGGTCTCTATGGTTGCAATACATCCTGACTTTGTACCGCTGTATTTGTTGGTGTAGAAATCCCAGTACCGATAGCATACAGCCTCGTAGTCATTCTCGAACAACGGTTCAAGTATATAATGATATGGCGAGCCGTAACCCATTATTTCGCATGGAGAACCTATAATATAAGAAGCGTTGTCCCGGAGAGCGTATGCAGCCTCGATAGAGGCCATAAAGCAGACATCGAAGTATAGACAGTCGAATCTCTCTCCCGTAAGAGCCAGTCCCTTTGAAAACTCATCTATATTGAGGCGGTTGCTCGTTTCACCGATATCACGTGTAACCTCTGCACCAGGAACCTTATTTATGGCAGGTCTGGCTTTGATGGATAAGGTAGTTTCTGGCACATCCTCCTCTTTTGGCAGCCATGCCTTGGAGTGTCCGAGCAGTATCATCGAGTAACTTTCGGCAGGAGCGTAAGAGATTATGCTCTTGAGATTATTGGAGAAACTCTCTGCCGTGAGGTTGTCGAGCGCAACCTCCTCAAGGTCGTATGTGCATACCTCGCCTGTGCGCTCATCGAAGAATATCTCCTGAATTACGGCTTTAGTCAAACTCTTCTGATTAAAGAGCAGCAGACGGTTATCGCCCAAGAAGCCGGTTGCAACCGACTGCTTCATATCTGCGATGTTGGTACTGAAATAATAACTCAGACTCGTACCGAAAAAGTAGGCGATGACCGTTTTCTTTGAGCGTGGCAGCAGGTCCACATCCAATCCGTAACTCGTCTTTGAGCCGTCTATAATTATATCGATATGTCCGATGGCGGTCTTCTCGCTTGCCGTTTCATCCGAGGTGCGCGTTATGGTCAAATCATAACTGCCTTCATCTCCTGACGATGGTGTAACGGTAAATCCTGCCCCCGATACCTTCGTATGCCATTTACCAGAAGTTGAGACATGTATTGTGAAACGCTCTGCATCTCCGCCAAACCGTATGCTCCGAATGCTGCCGGTAACATTTATCCTTCCGTCGGGTGATACAGGTGCAGGCACGATATCGTCATGACAGCCTGGTATGACAAGTATCGTTGCAAAGAGACATATGATATCAAGCAGTAGTTTTCGCATAGTTTACCTTGACTATTTATACTCTCTTGGTTTGAGATTGTTAAACTGCCATGTGCGATGGCGTTTGAATGTGTAGTTATCGGGCTTGTTCCAGTAAATACGGCTGAAATCGAAGTAGTAGCCTTTGACTCTGTTGTGCGGTATGTCAAACGGGATGAACTCTACATTGCGGCTTATCACACGGCTGCTGCCGTAGTCCCACCCTTTGGCAGCGATAAGGTCTGCTGCATGTGAGAACATAATTATGTGCATCGGCGTCTTCTCGCGCAAACCGTCCCCGGAACTCTCGATGACTTGCAGTATGGCGTTGCACTTTTCGGAGTAGGCCTTTTCTCGCGCAACATCCCCAGACATACCATAAGCGTATGCCAGAATATTGAGTATCTGCGGACTGAACGGGTCATGCACAAGAGCCTGTGATGCCGTCAGTATCAACTCGTCGAGGTCGTTGCCGGAGGGCCCGTCGATTGCTATGCGCGTGAGAATATCCATCGTGCGGGTGTAATATGGGTCATTCTCCAATGGCTTGTATTCATCCGTAAAAGCGTAGCCATAATAGAGGTAATGCATCTCGTCGGCACCCATAGTGGTTCTCCACTCGTCGAATTTGAGCATGAGATTGGGGTAGTAGTAGGGCGACGCGGCATCCGCCGTTTTGGCGTAGATGTCGTCATTGTCCGGAATGGCAGCAAAGGCGCTGAACGCAGTAAAAATGAGCGCCGACAGCAATATGCCCAATCTTTTCATAACTCAATATATTCAGTCGTTGAAGAGAGAACGTATATACTAATGCAAATCGTATTTTGCAATAAGATTTACGAACTTCTCATACAGGGCAGGCGTCCCCTCGACAAGAGGCAGACGCATCGTTCCGCCTATTATCCCCTTGGCTTTAAGCGCACATTTTATACCTGTCGGATTACCTTCTGCAAAAAGTGCATTCACAGCCTCGTCAAGCGGTTCGTACTCTTTGAAAGCCGCCTCGAAATCACCTCGCATTGCCAGGTCTATGCAGTGGCAGAACTTGCTTGGGAAGAGGTCTGCTGCGACGGATATCACACCGTCTCCGCCGCGACGTATAACCTCTACCGCCATGCCGTCATCGCCCGAGAGAACCAAAAAGTTCTTGTCGCGTTCACGTATGATACGCTCAATCTGGTCGATATTGCCCGACGCCTCTTTAATACCGATTACATTCGGTATATCGCGCGCTATTCGCAGCGTTGTCTCCGGCAGCATATTGACCCCCGATCGTCCCGGAATATTGTACAGTATCACCGGCAGCGGTGCCGCTTCAGCCACCGTTTTGAAGTGTTGATACAAGCCCTCTTGCGAAGGTTTGTTGTAGTATGGCGTAACGCTGAGAATGGCATCCGCACCCTCAAAGTCTATTTCATGCAGTTGGTCCAGCACCTCGGAGGTGGAGTTGCCTCCTGCCCCGATGACGAGAGGCACACGTCCGTTTATGTGCTTCTTGACAAAAGCGGCTACCTCTACGCGCTCGGGAATATATAGGGTCGGAACCTCTGCGGTCGTGCCGAGAGCGACGATATAATCAATACCTCCGGCGATAACATAATCTATTGTGCGGGCCAAAGCGTCGTAATCGATGCTTCCATCCTCACGAAACGGCGTTATCATTGCAGCGCCGCATCCTCTTAACTTTTCCTGTATCATAAGTTTCTTCAAATTATAATCAAATCTTAAAATAAAATGCCCTGAGTCGGTTGTCCGGAACTCGTATCATCATTTTCGTTTGCCTGCGGTCCATGCTCAATCATCTCTTCGAGTTGCTGTTCCGAGATAAGGGGTATACCCAACTTTTCGGCCTTTTGCAGTTTGCTCGGCCCTATGTTGCGACCCGCTACGATGTAACTTGCATTGGCCGATACCGCTGCAAGAATACGACCGCCATGACTCTCGATAATCTTCTTCAACTCGTCGCGCGAATGAAGCGAAAATACTCCTGAAATCACAAACGATTTTCCTGCGAGACAGTCGGAACTCAACTCGCGGGTCTCCTCTTCAAACTGAAGTCCGGCCGCCTTGAGCCGCTCTATCATAGTCGCATTATCCTTGTCTTCAAAATATCCTGTTATGGACTCTGCTACCTTCAATCCTATCTCCTCGACCTGCATCAACTCTTCTGTCGATGCAGTTGCAACAGCATCTATGTTTCTGAAATGGGCTGCGAGATACTTTGCCGTCGTCTCTCCGATGAAACGAATACCTATCGCAAACAGTACCCTGTGGAACGGCACCTGTTTTGACCTCTCGATGCTGAGAATGATATTCTCGGCGGATTTGCTGCCCAAACGAGGCAGAGGAGTAAGGCTCTCCGCCTGCAAGTCGTATAAATCCGCTGGGTTGGAGATAAGACCGCTGTTAAAGAGCAGTTCGACGGTATCTTCGCCCAAACCGTCTATATCCATTGCCTTGCGCTTGATAAAGTGGATAATGCGTCCAAGTATCTGCGGGCGGCAATGGCTCTGGTTGGGGCAGTAGTGCCGTGATTCGTTTTCAAAACGCACCAATGGTGTACCGCATTCCGGACAGGTCGTGATATATTCAAACGGTTTGCTGTCAGCAGGTCTGCTGTCGATATCCACACCGGTAATCTTCGGAATAATTTCGCCGCCTTTCTCCACATACACCATATCCCCGATACGGATATCGAGTTGTGCAATCTGCTCGGCATTGTGAAGCGTTGCGCGTTTTACGACGGTGCCTGCAAGCAGTACGGGTTCGAGATTTGCGACCGGCGTAATGGCACCCGTACGTCCCACCTGAAAGTCCACGCTCACCAATCGCGTCAGCGCCTGTTCCGCCTTGAACTTATATGCCGTAGCCCATCGCGGCGCCTTGGCAGTAGCGCCCAATGCACGTTGGTCAGCATACCTGTTTACCTTTATTACCACACCGTCGGTGGGGAAAGGCAGTTTTTTACGCTCGTCGTCCCAATATGAGATATAGTCTTTTATATCCTGTGCCGAATGGCACAGACGCATATTCTCGGATACCTTGAATCCCCACTCGCGCGCCTTGTTCATATTTTCCCAGTGCGAAGCAAACGGGAGGTTGTCGCCTGCGAGTTGATATAGCGTGCAGTCCAGTCCTCGTTTTGCCACTATGGCCGACGACAGGTTTTTCAGTGTTCCGGCTGCCGCATTGCGCGGATTGGCAAAGAGCGGTTCGCCGTTAGCCTCCCTCTCGGCATTTATCTTGTCGAAAGAGGCATACGGCATGATAATTTCACCGCGAATCTCGAACAATTCGGGATAATCGTCGCCCTGCAATACGAGAGGTATTGAACGTATGGTTCGCACATTGGCCGTGATATCGTCTCCTCGCGTACCGTCGCCGCGTGTTACGGCTTGTGTCAGAGTGCCATTTTCATAGGTCAGTGATATGGCTGTGCCATCGAATTTGAGTTCGCACACATATTCTGTCTGCCCCACCTCTTTCTCTATACGTTCTGTAAAATCACGCACCTCATCCATTGAGTAGGTGTTCGAGAGGGATAGCATGGGGAAACGATGTTCCACGCTCTTAAACTCCGTCGTCAAGTCGCTGCCTACACGTTTGGTGGGGGAGTTGGGGTCGTCGTATTCGGGGTATTGCTCTTCTAACTCTTGCAGACGGCGCATCATCGTGTCAAACTCGTAGTCCGAAATTTCGGGCGCGTTCTCCACGTAATATTTATGGTTATGACTGTTCAGCTCACGTCTGAGTCGGTTGATTTCGTCAAGCATTATCCGCCGTGTTTTTTTATAGCGTAAAGGTACGCAAATTGTTTTTGAAAACTGCTAAAAAAGTAAAAAAATACGTTTTTTTTGTATCTGTAATCAAATTTTGCGTATACTTGCAGAAAATTTTGAACAAAGTTATGACAAAGCATATCGTAAAGAAGCATCTTGTTACCAGTTACAACAACCTGTCATCTGAATTGCAGGAGAGTGTCAAGGAGTTGTATCCTAACGGTTTTGCCGATGCAATGATGAGGGTGGACAAGCCCAATGGCGATTTCTTCTATGCCGTACCATTCGAAACGGATGAGGTAAGTTACCTCGTGAAAATAGATGTCAAGATAGATGATATATCCGAGGAGGAGGACGATAAGGAGTATTATGACGACGAGATAAAAGGTGCGGATGAACTTTCCGATGACAACAACCAGTCTGAAGAGGGTATGACCGATGACGACCTCGATATCTAATTTCGCCGGTTGAATAATATCTTTCTCGGTTTACCTGTCGGCAGTTGCTTGACATACAAGTGTAAAGAGTTCGATGCTTCATCGAACTCTTATTGTTTTCTTATCGCCGGTATCCGCATATAATAATAACACCCCGAGATTTTTTGATTCTCGGGGTGCTGTCTCATATACTTAAACTGTCAGCAATGCGATGCTACTCGAAAATAATTTGCGCCGTAGGCTGAAGATAACTGTAATTGGGTGTAGGGTAGATGTACTTGATTGTCCAACCCCGCTTGATGTAGAGTGCGCGGAGATTCGGATTGCTTATGCAGTTAAGAGGTACATCTTCGGTGCTGTTGCCCAGATTCGTGTTTGCCACGTTGAGTGCTGACAACTGGTTGCTCTGGCACCATACTGACACAAGTTCCGAGTTGTAATACAGGTCGAGAATCTGAAGGTTGTTGCCGTTGCATCGCAGCGTTCTCAAAGCGGTGTTGTTGCTTACATCAAGGTTGTTAATCGAGTTGTACGAACACCACAGGTCTGTCAGTTTCGTATTCTTGCTTATATTTATATCAGAAACGGAGTTAAACATGAACTTCAGCACTCTGAGTGCAGTGTTGCTGCTTACGTTCAGCGTTGTCAGGCTGTTGCTATTGCAGGTAAGGCTTTCCAATGCCGTATTGGTCGTGAGTGTCAGACTGCTCAAACTGTTGCCCGAACAGTCAAGTTCTTTTAGATAAGTGTTCTTAAGAACATCTATGCGCTCTAACTTGTTGTATGCGCACAACAGGGTCTGAAGATATGGGAACTGCTCTATGCCCTGAAGTGAAGATATCTTTTCACTGGCGGGACCGTACTGCTCTTTTGTAACATTTATTGTCCGGACTTCGTATGCCTCTCTCTTGGTTATTTTACCGTTTTTGTCCGTATCGAAATTGGCCAGTACATAGGCGCGGAAAACTGCATCGGGGAAGATGCTCTCCATCGGACCTGCAAGGTCTTCATCCGGACCCTGGTACTCAGGTATTTCAGGCTCTTTCTGCTCGTCTCCACCAGGATTCTCGGGTTGATTGCCGCCACCTGGGTTCTCGGGCTGGTTACCGCCGGTATTGTCTGAGTCGCCTCCGCCGGGATTTTCAGGTTTGTTGCCTCCGCCTGGATTCTCGGTCTGCGTGTCGTCATCGTCAGGAGTGTCAATCTTCTCCGAGCAACCGATAACGGTCAGCGCGCAGAGCGTCATAAGTAGTAATAGATAGCGTTTCATTGTTTTATTTAATTAGTTGTTTCAGTTCGCTTTATGTTGTACAAATATATAAACTTTTTGTCGTTGTGGAGCAATATTGAGAAACTTTACAATAATTGAGGCTCGCGGCCCTTTCTCTGTTTTGGTTGTTGCTGTTTCTCAAATTCTTTCTTCTTTTTCTCAAGTTCATACATCTTGTCCCGATGTTTTGTCGCCGTGTCAAAGTCGAGCATCTGTGCCGCCTTGTTCATGGCTTCCCGCTCGTTTATTATCTGCAAATCGAGATTCTCTGCTTCGGCTGCAATAAGTTCTGCACGGTATTCACGTGAAGCCTCTGCTACCATCGTGTAATACTCCTCTGCCAATGTGTATGGCATCTCAACTCTGTCGCTGTCCAACTCCAAATCGGCTATAAGCAAATTTGGCCCTGTGCCGCTCTTGCGTGCCGCCTGCGGCAATAACTGATGCTCGATATTGTAGCGTACCTGCTTCTCCCTGCGGCGGTTGCTCTCCTCGATGGCCAAACGCATCGAGTCGGTACATTTGTCCGCATACATTATTACACTTCCGCTTGCATGGCGTGCGGCACGACCTGCAATCTGCGTTATGGAACTGACATTGCGCAGAAATCCCTCCTTGTCAGCATCGAGAATCACCACGAGTGAAACTTCAGGAAGGTCAAGACCTTCACGCAGCAGATTAACACCTATAAGAACATCGAACACCCCTTTGCGCAAATCTTCGAGAATGCGTATTCTCTCGAGAGTATCTACGTCGGAGTGGATATATCTGTTCTTTACGCCTGTTCGGTCGAGATATTTCGACAGTTCCTCCGCCATACGTTTGGTAATGGTCGTGATGAGTATCTTCTCATTGTTGCGCGTATGTGTGTCAATCTCTTCGAGCAGGTTGTCTATCTGGTTGAGAGTTATGCGTACCTCAATCGGCGGGTCTACCAGACCGGTAGGTCGTATAAGTTGCTCGATGACAACGCCTTCGCTGTGATTAAGTTCGAAGTCGGCCGGTGTTGCGCTGGCATATATCATCGTGCCGGCAAGTCCGTAAAATTCATTGAAATTCAGAGGTCTGTTATCCACCGCTGCCGGCAGTCGGAAACCGTACTCCACGAGATTCTCTTTGCGCGCCCTGTCGCCGCCGGCCATGGCTTTTATCTGAGGTAAAGTTACGTGGCTCTCGTCTATTATCAGCAGAAAATCTTTCGGGAAGTAGTCGAGAAGGCAATATGGTCTTTGCCCCGGGTCTCGCCCGTCGAAATAGCGCGAGTAGTTTTCAATGCCTGGACAGTACCCGAGTTCGCGCATCATCTCGATATCGTATTCTACGCGCTGTTTAAGTCGCTGTGCTTCCAATGTGCGCCCGCGACGCTCGTAGTATATGATTCTCTCTTCCAAGTCATCCTGTATGTGAGATAGTATCGGTTCAAGGCGTGCGCGTGTGGTAACAAAGAGATTCGCCGGATAGAAGACTACTTTTGTGATGCTCTCTATCCGCCGTCCGGTTACCGGGTCTATAATATAAAGAGTCTCTACATGGTCGTCAAATATACTTACACGGTAACATATCTCTCCGAAGGCCGGCATTACGTCAATCGTATCGCCTCTTACGCGGAAGGTGGCTGATGTCAGTTCATTCTCCGTACGCGTGTACAGAATCTCCGCGAGGCGATACAAGAATTTCGCATAACTGATTCTGCGACCGACCTCAAGGGAAATGGCCGTAGCATGGAAATCATTCGGATTGCCGATACCGTACAGGCACGACACGCTTGATACGACTATCACGTCGCGTCGTCCCGAAAGAAGAGAGGCCGTAGCGCTCAGGCGCATCTTCTCTATGTCGGCATTTATCGAGAGGTCTTTTTCGATGTAGGTATCTGTCGTCGGAAGATATGCTTCGGGCTGGTAATAGTCGTAATATGAGACGAAATACTCGACTGCGTTGTTGGGGAAAAAGTTTTTGAACTCACCATAAAGTTGCGCTGCGAGGGTTTTGTTGTGGCTCAGTACGAGGGTAGGACGATTAAGACGGGCGATGACGTTTGCCAGGGTAAAGGTCTTTCCCGAGCCTGTTACTCCGAGCAACGTAACGTGGTCCGAACCCTTTATAATAGCCCGAACTAACCCCTCAATTGCCTCGGGCTGGTCGCCCATCGGCTCATATTCCGATACTAAGTTGAAAAACATAGCGCACAAATATAATAAAAAAATCATACCGAAGAGTCGTCGATATAAGTAATATTTGTAACTTTGCTTCCATGATTGACAGGGCTACCATAGACCGCATATTTGCCGCCGCCGATATCGTCGATGTTATCAGCGACTATATAACTCTTCGCAAGAAGGGTGTTAATTATCAGGCTTGCTGCCCGTTCCATAACGAGAAAACGCCGTCTTTCATCGTCTCGCCATCGAAAGGCATGTATAAATGTTTCGGGTGCGGCAAAGGCGGCAGCGTCGTCTCATTCGTTATGGAACACGAGAGCCTTTCCTATCCCGAAGCGCTTAAGGTTATTGCCAAAAAGTATGGCATAGAGGTTCAGGAGAAGGAACTCACCCCCGATGAAATGCGTGTTAATGACAATCGCGAGAGTATGTTTATGCTCAATGGTTGGGCGGCAGATTATTTCGCAAATTATCTTCACTCTTCGTCTGAAGGTATGAGTGTGGGTATGAGTTATTTCCGCCAGCAGCGAGGTTTCTCGGATGCCACTATAGTCAAGTTCGGTCTGGGCTTCTGCCCGTCGAATGGAAGCCTCATGAGCCATGATGCAGTGGAGGCGGGATATAAAGAGGAGTTTTTGCTTTCGACAGGTCTCTCGTTAAAGAATGACCGCAACAACTTGATTTTCGACCGCTTTCACGATAGAGTAATCTTCCCTGTACACAATATTTCAGGACGTATTGTGGCTTTCGGTGGTCGCACGCTGCGCACCGACAAACGCGTTGCAAAATATGTGAACTCTCCCGAAAGCGAAATATACAGCAAGAAAAACGAACTTTACGGTCTCTATTTTGCCAAAAAGGCTATCCAGCAGCACGATTTCGCTATAATGGTGGAGGGGTATACGGATGTTATTTCGATGCACCAGGCCGGTGTTGAGAATGTCGTCTCGTCGTCAGGAACATCGCTTACAACGGAGCAGATACGTCTTCTCGGTCGTTTTACAAATAATATTACAATTATATACGATGGCGATTCAGCCGGCATACATGCTTCGTTGCGCGGTATAGATATGGTGCTTCGCGAGGGGATGAATGTCAGGATAGTGCTTCTTCCCGAACCCGAGGACCCCGATTCATTTGCGCGCACCCATACTGCTGCCGAAGTACAGAACTACATAAGAGAAAACGAGGAGGATTTTCTCACCTTCAAGGCAAAACTGCTGCTCAAGAGTGCAGGCAATGACCCTATAAAGCGGTCGGGTGTCATCACGGATATGGTCGAGTCGATATCTCAGATTCCGGATAATATTCAGCGTACGGTCTTTGTCAAGGAGTGCGCCCGTATAATGGATATCGACGAGACGGTGCTTGTGGGTGAGGTGGCCCGCAAACGAATGCGTGCCTCAGGCGACCGCGAAGCGGAGGAGTTCGTACGCCGTCAGCAGAAGGAGCGCAGAGCCGAGAGACGCACTGAAATTGCTGCCCAAACAACTGCAACGGCCGGAAATGTCGAGGCCGGCAGCAGTACGGAGACTCTTGAACGGGAATTGACAAAATATCTGTTGAGGTACGGACACTACTCTTTCGAGTATCGCGAAGGACAGCAGTATATTCAGATGAATGTCGCCGCTGAAATATTCAGAGACCTCGATGCGGACAATATCCAGTTTGAGAATAAGGCCTATAACGATATACTTAACCTCTACCGCACGTTATGGCGTGAGAGCGGCGAGGGCGTCGAGATTGCCGCCAATAATTTCGTCAATCACAGCGACCCTGAAGTGTGCAATGCCGCAGTGGACTTGCTTACGTCCGATGATAATTATGTCCCGAGCGAGATATGGCGCATGAAGGATATCCATATAGAGAGTACTGAAGAGATGCTTGCAATAGGGGTTCCCAAGGCCATAACGTTGTATAAATCGAAGATTGTGGAGCGGCTTATTCGCGAGCATAAGGCACTGCTCTCATCGCCGGACCTGTCCGAGGAGCAGCAGGCGGAGATTCTGCAAAAGTTGTCGCATCTGAACAATATTAAGGTTACCCTTGCAAATAAGTTGCAAAGGTCTATCCTGTAAATTATCCTATGATTTATATAAACTGAAAAAGGGTAGGGCCGGGGTCGTACACGTATCGCTACGCATACTGTGTGCAAACAGAAAATAAACAGAAAGATGTGTAAAACATATCAAAGATAAAAGAATTAGTTACCTTATCCGGCTCTACCCGTATGCATTTCGGGCAAATCCCGTGCCGAAAAAGGGCTACTTTACACCGATACGCCACAATCCTCCGAGAACTATATGCCGGACTGATGACGGCAATGCAATCCATAAGGTTGATACCGTGCGCCATAATGCTGAATTGCACTCTATGGTCTTTCCGCGCCGTGTAATTACGGCTGTCGCCTTTGCTACCACATCTTGCAGCATACACTGCTCTGTCATATTTCTGTTGCCGTCTCCTGCAAGTGTCAACACATCTTCCTGACGGTATATTATACGGTGCATTATATGGTGTCCGTTGTGGCGGAACAGAACTATATCGCCCTTGCGCAGCGAGGATGCGTCGCACGGCGACAACTTCACCTGCGTACGGCCACTGCGAATAAACGGCCGCATACTGTGTCCCTTCACACGCAGGACCACATCCACCCCCTCGGCGATGAAACGCTCTACTTCTGCAAAAAATATGTCATTGCGCAACGGTTGCATATCGAAATGCGTCGTTTTACTTGAAAAGCGTGTCGTATACGAGCCTTGCGGCATCTGCATCGGGCAGACACTCCAGATGATATACTTCGGTCGTTGCCAGTACCGCAGACAACGTATCGCATATATTGTCCTGCAATCTGCCGTCATACGCAAATGCCGGAGGGCAGGACGGCAGTAAGGCTCCGAGAGCCTGTATGGTACTCAATTTATGTATTTTATTATACGGAGCCTGGCTAAGTCGTACAATGGCTCTAATCGGA
Source organism: Alistipes sp. (assembly GCA_022511295.1). GTDB lineage: Bacteria > Bacteroidota > Bacteroidia > Bacteroidales > Rikenellaceae > Alistipes. The sequence continues at coordinate 22,432 of JAFLRT010000026.1, forward strand.
TACGAGCGGTTTATGTAGCATGGCGTTTTGCCGCTCCATGCCGAACCAAAGGCTGTTGGTGTACCTTCGATGAACCTTATAACAGGACTGTCGTCATTCAAAAGCCTGGCGCCTTCGATATTCTCTCGCCACAGACGTGTATGCGTGCTTTTGCCTGTACCTGACTCGCCGAGAAACAGCACCGCTTTGCCGTCTTTGACTATCGTTGAGGAGTGTATGGCAATGGCGTGCAGCGGATTTATTGCAAGACCGAACATCATCCATAAGCCGAACCTTAACAGCGACGGGTCTGGTACTCCTGCGGAGGCTATATTGCTTTCGACCGTGTGCGAACCATCTTCAAGTACGAATATCGTGTTGCGGTCATCCCCTTCGTATCCGTCGGGATGCATATAAAACAAGTATCCGTGTTCGTAGCGGCAGAAAAAACACTCGTGATGCGCCTCTTCAAAGGGGAACTGATGCAGAACCGTGAAATGATACTCATCTGTAAATAGATTCCAGTCGGTATGCAATTCCATAACGGCATCGGCTGTCTTGTCATAATCTGATTCAAAAGGCGCGAAGCCGCGCAGACCGTCGGCAACGAGGTCGGCATAAGGTTCATGGATGCGCATTCTGAAACCGGCTATAATGTAATCTCTGCTCATAGTTCATCTATATTTATGGTGCGGCTGCACCAGTCGAGAGAACTCTCGCGATGTGCGATGATGACGATTGTCAATTCGCTGTTTTCGCGCGAAAGCCGCTCTATTGCTTCGTTTATATTGTGTTCGGTGCTGTTGTCGAGCGATGATGTTGCCTCATCAAAGAAGAGTATATCCGCCTGCTTGTATAAGGCTCTTGCAATGCCTATACGCTGCCGTTGTCCTCCGGACAGGCGGTTGCCGCACTCGCCGACGCCTGTTTTGACACCTTCCGGCAACGAGTCGATGAACTCCCGCAGGTCGGCCATATCGATAGCCCGCTCAAGTCGCTCCATATCTACTTTGTCAGCAGGTGTGCCGAGCGTGATATTGTCGATAAAGGAACCGTCTATCAAAAAGACATTCTGTGAAACGTAGCCTATCGTATTCTGCCACTTGCGCCGTGATACGGAAGACAGTGGCTCGTTATCAATATATATGGTGCCGCCGGTAGGTTCATAAAATCCCAGCAGCAGATTGAAAAGGGTCGTTTTGCCGGAGCCGGAGCGTCCGCGAATGCCCAACCGCTCTCCTTTGTGTATCGTTATGGAGAGGTTCTCTATAACTTTGTGCGGGTCATCATCGAAGTGGAATGAGAGGTTGTCAACCTTGATGGCGTTGCGGAAATTGAAACGCTCGGCAGACTTTTCTACCGTAGTGTCAGCCTTGTCGATGCCGG
>JAFLRT010000027.1 GCA_022511295.1 Alistipes sp.
GGCATCCTGACCCGGAAGTTCCTCCAGACGGTTCGACATCTCACGCAGCGCCTGCGCCCAACGCGAAGTCGAGTCGGCCATAACAAGCACCTTAAGACCCATCGAACGGTAGTACTCACCGATTGTCATACCCGTATATACCGACGCCTCACGCGCAGCCACAGGCATATTCGAAGTGTTGCAGATGATTATGGTACGCTCCATAAGTTTGTGTCCCGTGCGGGGGTCCACCAGTTCGGGGAACTCGGCGAAAATCTCCACCACCTCGTTGGCACGCTCACCGCAAGCCACGATGATAATCACATCGGCATCGGCCTGCTTCGATATCGCGTGCTGAAGCACCGTCTTACCTGCACCGAAAGGCCCGGGGATAAAACCGGTACCGCCCTCGGCCAGCGGATTGAACGTATCTATCGAGCGCACACCCGTCTCCATAACACGGTAGGGGCGCGGCTTCTCTGTGTAGCAGCGTACCGCCTGCTTGACGGGCCACTTCTGTACCATAGTTATATTGTACTCATTGCCGTCCGAGTCGGTTACTACGGCTACGGTATCCGTAACCTTGTATTCGCCTGCAGCAGCCACACTCTTTACCGTATAGTCGCCCGTCATAATGAAGGGAACCATAATCTTGTGCGAAACCCACTGCTCCTGCACCTCGCCGAGCCACGATGCCGCCGAGACCTTGTCGCCCTCCTTTGCCAAAGGCTTGAACTCCCACTTGCGCTCAAAATCTATCGGCTCGGTAATCGAACCGCGCGATATAAAGAGTCCGTCCATTTTCTCGAGGTCATTCTGAAGACCGTCGTAGTTGCGCGACAGAAGACCCGGAGCCAATGTCGCTTCGAGCATATGTCCCTCGAAGTCCACACGGTCGCCGATTTTGAGACCTCGCGTACTGTCGTAGACCTGCACATAGGCGTCGTCGCCTATAACCTTGATGACTTCGGCCATCATTTTGGTATCGCCGCAGTGAACGAAACATATTTCGTTCTGGCCCACCGCTCCGTCGGCTGTAACGATAACGATGTTCGAAATGATACCTTTTACACGTCCTGTTGTTTTCATTCGGTTTTTATGTTTTTTTCTTTTTTTGTCGTAGGGTTTATTTTGCCGTAGCGGCCGCAACAACATCGCGACCGTCAAGTTCCGCCATAAGACGGTTGAACATCTCGCGTCCGCGAGCGGGGTCGAGCAATGCCCAGCGCGCAACGATATTCACCTTTACCATATAGGCCAGTATGGCATCCATATCGAAATAGTTGAATACTGACAGTTCGTCGGCCTGCGACCAGCGTATAATGTCTATCTTGCGCTCCTTTTCGAGTATGTCATGCTCATCGTTCACGGCTGCGACAACGCCTTCGGCATAGTCGTATTCGCCTCGCAGACCGAAATCGGCCGCCGAACTGCGGCGCATCTGCTCTGCGGCATCGCCGCCGCCGACTATAACCTCATTCACCGGAATACCCTCGGCGCGCGCCACGGCTGCCGCCTGAATATTGCGCAGCGTGCGGTCAAACTCCGACCACTCACGCATAAAACGGCTTTTCGATGCGGCACACTCGGCGTAATAGGCCTCGAAAAGGCTCTTTTCGAAACGCTCCGTAACGTCTACCTCCTCGGCATCTTCGCCTTCAGGGTCGGCATAGGCCCTTATCACGGCAGCAACACCCTTCGGGAGACGGGTGGGGTTGGCATACTCCTCGGCCAGCTCCTCACGCGTGAGGTTGCCCAGCAGGTTGAATGCCGTGCTTCCATAGTGAAGGCTCACAATATTCTCGCAGTCGCAGGCTGCATAAAGCAGATGCAGCAGAGATGCATCCGATGCTGACAACTCCTCATACAGCGACTCACGAAGTGCGTGTATGTCAAGTCCTTTACTGTCGGCATCGAGGGCATACTCGCGCAGGCCGGCGACGGTTGCGTAATAGTTTTTGCCTGCCATACTATTCTGCCTGATAGAGCATTTTGAACACCTTCTCGCGCAGGTATGAGCGCAACAGAGCATCGAAACTCTCGTCCGTAAACGATATGTAGTAACCGCCATCCTTTGCACCGGCGCGGAAACCGCTCTTAACATCCTTCGACCAGCCTACCTCAACACCTTCGGCAAGCAGTTCCGATGTGCATTTTGCAAACGCCTCGTCGAGTTGCTGGCGACGGCTCTCGGGAAGCAGCACACGCAACTCCGTGCGACCCTCCGAAGCACCATTCCAGTTACGCGCAACATCGAGAATCAACTGCTTTACGAACTCGGTGTCGAGCATGGCTGCCGAAACACTCTCACCGGCAGCACGTGCGATGATTGCATCGGCAATCTCGGCCTTGATTGTTGCCACAGCCTGACGACCTGCAAGTGTAATTTCGGTCAGGGTGTTCTTTTCCGTATCGGCGGCTTTGCTTTCGGCATCGCGGACAATCTGCTCGGCACGTTTGCGCGCCTCGGCTATTATTTGCTCCGACTCTTTTTTCGCTTCGGCCACAAGACGCTCGCCCTCGGCGCGGCCCTTTTCGAGTCCCTCGCCATAGAGTTTCTCGGTCAGTGCCTGAAGTTTATTCTCCTCAATCATAATATATTTATTTTTATATGTTTATACTCTTTCCAACCCTGTTTGAACCGAAACAAACCGCCGGGCAATATCACACATCGGTACTTCGGCCAACAAAAGTACGTCAAAATTTTCGTTTCTGCAAGCACTTAGAGCATTACATCCGTGCTTTTTACCCTTTGCAATAAAAGAGCGGCGAAGTGGAAGTTTTTAACGGAAAATTAGTAACTTTGCGACAATGATACGATGTTACGAAAATGCGGACCTCAGCAGCCGCAACAGTTTTCATATACGGCAGCGCGCAAAGCGGCTGGCCGAGTTCGACAATACCGACCAGTTGCCCGAACTCTTCGAGCGCTGGGGAATGGTGCGGTGGAGAGTGCTTGGCGGAGGAAACAACACGCTCTTCACGCACGATTACGACGGATTGATTGTTACTCCGTGCGGTACCGGTGTGGAGGTTACGGGCGAGCAGCCATACAGCGTAACGGTGCGCGCCGAGGCAGGCGTCGAGTGGGATGACCTTGTGCAGTGGTGCGTGGACAGGGAACTGTGGGGTATGGAGAATCTCTCCCTCATACCCGGAAAGGTCGGCGCAGCGCCCGTACAGAATATCGGTGCCTATGGCGTCGAGGCGGGCGATGTCATATCGAGTGTCGAGATGTATGTCCCGAGTTCGGGCAATATGCTCACCCTGGCGGCAGAACACTGCGCCTTCGGTTACCGCGACAGCATCTTCAAAAATATGCTTAAAGATGAGGTCGTCATTACTGCCGTAACATTCGAGTTGAGCCGCATACCGTCGCCCAAACTCGGCTACGGAGACCTTCTGCGCTGTACGCAGAGCCTCGGCGGGCCGTCGCTGCAGAACATACGCGAAGCGGTATGCTCGATACGCCGCTCGAAACTTCCGGATACAGCCGTTACAGGAAATGCCGGCAGTTTTTTCAAAAATCCTGTCGTAAAGGAGTCGGCAGCAGAGGAGTTGCGCACAAAGTGGCCCGATATGCCGCTCTACCCCTGCCAGGAGGAGGGATGCGTAAAACTCGCCGCAGGCTGGCTGATAGACAAGGTCGGAATGAAGGGCTACCGCTCGGGAAATGTAGGCGTACACGAAAAACAGGCGTTGGTTCTTGTTAATTTGGGCGGCGCAACGGGAGTCGAGGTACTGGAACTTGCCCGCGAGGTGCAGCGGCGTGTGAAAGAGGGCTTCGGGATAGAGATAGAAACGGAAGTAAATATTTTGTAATAATTATGTTATCGGAAAAGAGCCTTGTCGAGCGTTTTCGCCTCTATGTGGCGGAGCATGCCCTATTCACAAACAACGACCGTCTGCTGTTGGCCGTATCGGGCGGTGTGGACTCTATGGTAATGCTCTCGCTCTTTGCGCGTTGCGGTTACTCTGTGGCCGTAGCACACTGCAATTTCCAGTTGCGGGGCAAGGAGAGCGACGATGATGAGATGCTTGTTGAGACGCAGGCCCGCAAATACGGTCTGGACTACTACAACCGCCGATTCGACACCACAGGCGAGATGGAACGCACGGGAGATTCGATGGAGATGGCGGCACGGCGTCTGCGCTACGACTGGTTTCACTCGCTGTGCGACGAACACGGATATACGACCATAGCAATCGCACACCATATAGATGACTCCATAGAGACGTTCTTTATAAATCTGCTGCGCGGTACGGGTCTCAAAGGTCTGACAGGCATCGGCAACCGCATGGGGCGCGTAGTGCGGCCCATGATGTTCGCCACGCGCAAAGAGATTCTCGAATATGCAGTCGCCGAGGGCATACCCTACCGTGAGGATTCGTCCAACCGCTCGACGAAGTATCTGCGCAACAAGATACGTCTGGGACTCATCCCGATGATACGAGAGATAAATCCCAAGTTTACCGATTTGATGCGCTCCAACATAGAACATCTGACCGACGCGCGCCGTTTTCTCGCGCATGCCGTTGAGATGATGAGCAGCAACATTCTGGAATCACTCCCCGACGGGTCGCAAGTGCTATATCCCATGCGCATAGGCGATGCTCCCTCGCGCCGTTATGTCATCTACGAACTGCTGAGCGAGAGATACGGTTTCAAGGGTGATACGGTATCCGCTCTGTGCCGCGCATTCGAGGGCGGTGATACAGGCAAGCGTTTTTACTCGCGCGAATATGTCGCCGTCGTCGAGCGCGAAGAGAGCATCGTCGTATCGGCCATAACCGCAGATGACGACTGCACCGTTACGGTTAATGAGGGTGATTTGCGCTGCTACTGCGGCAACTCCATGCTCATCTTCGAGCGTATGGATATCGGTCTGGTGCGCGAGTTCGGCGTTCCGTCCGATACGGCGCAGATAGATGCCGACAAACTCAAGTGGCCTCTGACCCTGCGACGCTGGAGAGAGGGCGACCGCTTTATACCCTTCGGCATGAACGGATGCAAGAAGGTTGGAGACTTCCTTACCGACTGCAAGGCCTCGACGGCCGAGAAGCAGCGTCAGTTCGTACTGCTGTCAGGGGATGATATAGTGTGGCTCGTAGGTCGCCGCATAGACAACCGCTACCGCCTTACAAACGACACGGACAACGTACTCAAAATAACCTGCGAAACAATCTGACAATGGCAAAGAGCGCACTCAAATTCAAGGATACGGTCGAAGCCTTTGACCGCCTTTCGGCCGATATCTCGGCACGCAGATTCGCACCTGTCTACCTCCTTATGGGCGAGGAGGGTTACTTTATAGACAGGCTGTGCGAACAGTTGTCGGAGGGTATTTTGGATGAGACGGAGCGCGCCTTCAACCAGATAACGCTCTACGGCAAGGACAGCGACGCCGGTACGGTTATAAACTGCTGCCGCCAGATGCCTATGTCGGGCCGATACGAGGTCATAATCGTCAAAGAGGCGCAGCAGATGCGCGACGTCGAGAAATTGTCGGTCTATACCTCGAAACCGTCGCCGACGACAATTCTCGTAATATGCCACAAGGAGAAGAGCGCCGACCGCCGCTCGGCTTTCTATAAGAGTATAGCCGAGCATGGAGTCGTATTCGAGTCGGTGCGTCCGCGCGACTACGAGGTTGGAGCATGGCTCACGTCGCTCGCAGCAGGCAAGGGCTGCTCCATAGACCGCAAAGCGCTGGCGATGCTTACAGACCACCTCGGTACAGACCTCGCCAAGATATCCAACGAGATAGACAAGTTGCTCGTATCGCTTCCCGAAGGGGTGAAACAGATTACCGACACCGATATAGAGCAGAATATAGGTATCTCAAAGGATTTTAACTGTTATGAGTTGTGCCGCGCCGTCGTAACGCAGGATATGCCGCGAGCTATGGATATCGCATCGCATCTCTCGCGCAACCCCAAGGCAAACCCTATGCCCGTGATACTTGCAGCACTGTTCGGTCAGTTCCGCGATATCTTCACGGTGAACTATCTGCGTTGGCAGAGCCGTGTTCAGAAGACGCCATTCCCCTCCGACGGGGAGTTGATGCGTTTTGTAAAGGTCGGCAGCCCCTACTTCCTCGGTGAACTGAAGCAGAACGCCGCGCTGTGGAACAACTCCAAAGTCTACAACGTACTCGGACTGCTGCGCGAGTACGACGCCAAAAGCAAAGGTGTCGATTCGGGCGGCATCTCCGACGGAGAACTGTTAAGAGAGTTGCTCCTGAAAATATTTATTCAATAACACGCAACACACCGTTTAGCAGTGGAAGATGTAACGATATCTGTTGCCGAGGGCGGGGATGAATCATTCTGCCTCTATCGCAATATACGCACCTTCGGCCACCGGCCGTTGCAGACCGCACGTCAACTTGAACTGCTTAAGGAGTCGGCACGCGCCTTTTCGGATATTCCGCTGCAGATGGATGCGCCGCAACTCGAAGAGCGTATAACATCCATGCTCGAAGAGTACGGTTATCCTGCATCCATGCCCTCTTTCGTTACCGTGAAGTGGTATCCCTCGGGGCGTCTCGAGATAGTCGGACGCGAGGTTCTGCCAAGCCCTGTACTCTCCCTGCGCAAGATATATCCGCGAGCGGCAGTCGCTGAGTGGGATATACCCTTCGGCTGCGAGTGGTCGTCGCTCTCTCTCGCCTCCACAGCCGCAGCACTCCTTCGGGCGCAGCAGCAAGACAGCCGTGTGCGCAGCATTATCCGGTGCAGTTCCGACGGAAAAGTAGAGGCCGCAGACAATGCTCCGCTATTTATGGTTGTGGATGATACGGTCTTCTCACCCGCCACCGGCGCTCCGTCAGCCGAATTTGAAACAGCCGAGCAGGCCATATTCGCCGCAGGGCTTACACTTCAGCGCAGAGATATCACGCCGGATATGCTCGAACTCGCCGACGAGGTGTTCTATTTCGACTGTCGCGGCATCACGGCCCTTGCACAGTGCGGCAATGCGCACTATATGCATCTACTTGCCGAGCGTATAGGCAGCCGTCTCGGTCGTATGACACTCTGACACAGAAATATTTTTACAAAAATATTATAATCCGGTTCGTCGAATCGGGTTATATTTTTGTCTGTTCAAATCTTATCAATCATGAAAAAATATCTTATCATTTTTGCCTTGCTCTGCATGGCAGCCGCAGCGGCTGCGACTATGTGGGGCATAAGACGCAATGCCGAGGTGCAGCGTCTGCGACAGAACCAGTATGTGCTGTGCGACACCATTCGCCACTACCGCACACGTCTCGGCGAGGAGGCAGCCTCGGTTGCCGTCCTGCGCCTGCGCTGCGACGAACTGAAACGCCTGCGGGGAGATGATGCCGCACGTCTTAAAGAGATGGGTATCCGCCTGCGGCGCGTGGAGAGTATCGCGACAAGCACCTCACGCACACAGGCCGATGCCGCCGCACCTCTGCGCGATACGGTAATCGTGCGCGATACGCTCTTTCTTTACGACACCGTGCGTCCCCTTGCGGACAGTTGCCGCACATTCAACTGGAGCGACGGATGGGTAAGCGTCGAGGGTATCATCTCGCACGACAGTGCGGAGTGCCGCGTGGAGAGCATAGACACTCTGCGTCAGTATGTTCACCGTGTACCGCACCGTTTCCTCTTTCTGCGCTGGGGTACGAAGGGAATACGTCAGGAGATTGTCTGCTCGAATCCGCATACACATATCGTCTGGGCCGAATATATCGAGATTGAGAAACGACGAAAGCGGAGGTAACGGAAAAGCGGCGCAGTCTGCGGAGGTAAGCATAGCGCGCCTCCGCGTGAGGAGGCTACGGCGCACGCGCATCGCTTTGCGATGCAGTGGGCGGGCAGCGCAGCACCTCAAAGAGGTGCATTTTTATCTCTGCATACGGTGCATATCGAAAAATGGAAAAGAAAATTGGTTATCTTTGTATCGGGAGATGTTGCGAAACCGTATGTTGCACTGCACACCCGTACAGATTTATGAAAAGATTACTACTGACAACACTGTTTGCCGCTGTAATTGCCTGTGGAAAAGCATGGAGCGCCGAGAGCAATGACACCCCTTGCACCCTTATACCGGCACCGAGAGAGATGACTCTTCACGGCGTGAAGCGCGTGGCGCCCAAGAGATGCGATGTGCATATTATCGCCCCGGACAATCGCGGCGACGAATACTACTCGATAGATATATCCAAGCGACGTATAACGATTTGCGCTGCCGGTGAGAGGGGCGCGATATGGGCGCAGCGCACGCTGTCGCAACTTAGGGATGAGGACGGTCTCTATCCCCAACTGCATATCGAGGACTGGCCCGAATTTCCGATACGAGGCTTTATGTGGGATGACGGACGCAACTTCGCAGGTACGGAGGTGCTGCACCACTATATAGATATGATGTCGGAGTGTAAGATGAACCTATTCCAGTGGCATCTGACCGACCATCCTGCATGGAGGGCAGAGTGCCGCTGCCACCCGCAACTCAACGACCCGCAGTATCAGCGTGCGGGAAGAGACAACGGATGCTTCTACACCTACGATGAGATACGCGAGATAATCGGGTATGCACGGCAGAGAGGTGTTACGGTGGTGCCGGAGATAGATATGCCCGGACACAGCACCTATTTCAACGCCGCCTTCGGCTGCCCGATGGACTCGCCCGAGGGTCGTGCCATACTCGAGGAGTGCATAGGCGAATTTTGCAGCGAGATACCCGCCGACCTCTGTCCTTGTATTCACATAGGCTCGGACGAGGTGCATATATCCGACCCCGAAGGTTTTATGTCGTGGGCGCAGAACCTGCTGCGCAGTTACGGCCGCACCACGCTTGTCTGGGACCCGGGACTGCCGTGCGACAATCTCTCCGTGCGTCAGATATGGCGCGACGGCTCGCCCGATGATACGGCGATTGGCACCGACACGCCGTTCGTGGACTCGTCGATGGGCTACCTCAACTACTACGACCCGCTACTCTTTACAGCCAAGATGTTCTTCCATACGCCCTGCTATACGGGTCGCAGTTCAGAGAATGCGCTCGGCGGCATACTTTGTATGTGGAATGATGTCCGCGCGGTTGACAAGCAAAAAATCGAGCATCATAACGGTATGGCGGCAGGTATGCTCGTCTTTGCCGAGCGTTTCTGGAACGGCGGCACTACAACCGAGAACTACACAGGCAGCATAATGCCATCGGACACGACGCAGGCCGTAAAACGCTTCTATGCCTTTCAGCAGCGTATGACTCTTTTCAAGCGTCGTTTCTGGAGCGAGGAGATGCGTTTCTGGACACCGCTGTACGCCCCGAAATGGGATGTTACGCTTTCAACACCGTCGGCAAGGGTCGAATTTGAGGCTTGGGGCGATATTCTCGACCTCGATGCTCTCGCGCGCAGGTATGGCATAGCGCCCTCCGAGAGCGTCGAGTGCCGCATACGCCGCACGATATACTCCGACTGCGATACGGTGCGCCTGTTTCTTGCAGGTTTCGACTCTCCGGCACGCTCGAACCGTATCTCCGACGGCATACCGGCACAGGGAGAGTGGCCCAACAGCGGCTGTCTGCTCGTCAATGGAGAGGCGGTAGCGCCGCAGTCATGGCAGGAGCCTGACTCCTACCGTTTCCACTTCAACACCTGGGCGCGGCCCGAGGAGGAGCTGCCATATACCGACGAGCAGCTATACTGGATGAACAAACCCGTAGAGATACATCTTCACAAGGGCGAGAATACCATAGAACTCGGTCTGAAACGCCACTTCGCCGGTCAGCGTTTTCACGTGGCCTTTATCGAGAAAGAGATGTAAAAAGAGTGCGGAGGAGAGAGATATATCAAATTAAAAGATTAACTTTGCATTATGGTCTGTAAAAAAGCACTCTTCCCCGGGTCATTCGACCCTTTTACTCGCGGTCATGAGGCCGTAGTGCGTGAAGCGTTGCGCATATTCGATACGGTTGTTGTCGGCATAGGCGACAACGTATCCAAACGCGGTCTGCTTACGCCCCGGCAGCGTGCCATGCTCATACACGACCTCTATGCCAACGAACCGCGCGTGGAGGTGGAGATATACTCATCGCTTACCGGCGATTTCGCCCGCCGCTGCGGAGCAAGCGTCCTGGTGCGCGGCGTGAGAACAGGTTACGACATAGAGTACGAACAGAATATGGCGGCCGTAAACCGCAGGCTCTATCCCGACTTGACGACGGTGATACTGTGTACGCCGCCGGAATTGTCGCATATATCCTCAAGTGTGGTGCGCGAACTGCTGGAGTTCGGACACGATGCCGGCGATATGCTACCGCAAGGAGTTGAAATCAAAGATTATATATCGAAATAATTGTAATTGTAACAGAAAATGACATTTACGGCTGAAATGATAGCGGGTCTGCTTGGCGGCGAGGTTGCAGGCAACCCCGGAGCAGAGGTAAATACGGTATCATCGCTCGAGGGCGGACACCCGGGTTCACTAACCTATCTGACTAATCCGAAATACGAAAAGTACGTTTACGAGACACGTGCTTCGATAGTGATTGTAAATCGTACCTTCACCCCCAAAGAGCCTGTACAGGCCACTCTTGTCAAGGTTGATGATGCAGCGGCAGCCGTGCTTAAGTTGCTGGCGGCATACGACGCTGCACGTCCGCAGAAAAAGGGCGTTTCGGAGCGCTGCTCCATATCCGAAAAGGCAACCGTAGGCAATGATTGCTATATAGGCGACTTCGCCGTAATCGAGGCCGGTGCGAAGATAGGCGACAATGTAAAGATTTATCCCCAGTGCTATATAGGCGACAATGTCGTTATAGGCGATGGTACCAAGATATATGCAGGGGTTAAGATATACGAGGGTTGCCGCATAGGTCGCAACTGCATACTCCACGCAGGGGCTGTCATAGGTGCCGACGGCTTCGGTTTCGCTCCCAATGCCGAGGGCGGCTTCGATAAGATACCGGAATTGGGCAATGTGATTATAGAGGATGATGTTGAGATAGGCGCCAACACCTGCATCGACCGCGCCAAGACCGACTCCACCATAATACGTCGTGGCGTGAAACTCGACAACCTGATACAGATAGGACACAATGTCGAGGTTGGCGAGAACACCGTATCATCGGCACAGACCGGTATCGCCGGCACCTCGAAGGTTGGCCGCAACTGCTTCCTTGCAGGTCAGGTTGGCATTGCCGACCACGTAACCATAGGCAACGGCGTGAAGATAGGTTCCAAGAGCGGTATAGACAAGGATGTACCCGACGGCGAGGTGAGATTGGGCTATCCGGCGCTTCCGGGAATAAAATTCCACCGCGCAAACGCCGTCTTCCGCAATCTTCCGGAACTCGTGCAGCGTATTGGCGAATTAGAGCGAAAGATTGCAGAGCCGGAGAGCGGTGAGCAGCATCGGCAATGAGCGGCAAATACCGTATAATGGGGATAGACCCGGGTACCAACTACACGGGTTACGGCATACTCGAAGTGGAGGGGCGCACGGTACGCTGCGTCGTTATGGGAGATATAGACCTTCACAAAATAGATGACCCGTACGAAAAGTTGCTTCGGATATTCCGGCGTACAACATCTTTAATCGAGGAATACGGTCCGGCCGAGGTCGCTTTGGAGTCGCCTTTCTTCGGTGCCAACGTTCAGAGTATGCTTAAATTAGGACGCGCACAGGGGGTGGCAATGGCCGCCGCACTCAATTTGGACAAACCCGTATTCGAGTATGCGCCAACACGCATAAAGCAGGCCATAACGGGTTCCGGTGCCGCTTCCAAGGAGCAGGTGTCGGCTATCGTAAGGCGTCTGCTCAAGATTTCGGTTCGGCCGCGGCGCCTGGACGATACGGACGGCATGGCTGTTGCTCTGTGTCATTACTTCGTTACGGCATCACCGCTGCACGACGCCTATGGCGAGGAGCGCAGCAAGGGTCTCGGAGGCGAGAAAAAGGCCCTCAAGAAGGGGTCGTCATCGTGGGAGAAGTTTTTGAAAGAGAATCCCTCACGCGAGATTAAGCCTTCAGCCGCAAAACCTAAATCAACAACAAAGACATATGATGCAAACAAGCCAAACACGGCTGAGAAACTTAACAACACTAAAAAATAAAACTATGAAAAAATTTCTTTTGGCACTCCTTTGTGCAGCCACATTCTCTATGGCCTGTGCGGAAGCACCCGGTACAGGCGACCGCTACATCGATGTTAAAGCCACCAACGCAGCCGGACAGACAGTAGCACTCTCATCGCTTGTGGGCAGCGGACACTATGTACTGCTCGACTTTTGGGCAACGTGGTGCGGTCCATGTCGTGGAGAGATACCGTATCTGAAGGCTGCATACAGCAAGTACAGAGACAAGGGATTCAGAATATTCGGAGTTTCGGTAGACCAGAATGTCGACGGGTGGAGAGAGTTCGTAACCAAAAACGGTATGACGTGGACAAACGTCTGCACCACGAATCCCAACGGTGAGAGCAGCAATGCCTCCGACGTCTACGATGTAATGTATATCCCCTCCAACTTCCTCATAGCGCCCGATGGCAAGATTGTCGCAACGGATCTGCGCGGCGAGGCCCTTGAGGAGAAATTAGCCGAGATTTTCAAGTAAGCAGTACAATTTGTATGAAATTGACCTTTCTCGGTACGGGTACGTCGCAGGGTGTGCCTGTTATAGGGTGCCGATGCGAGGTATGCACCTCGCATGATGAGCGCGACAAGCGTCTGCGCACCTCGGCGCTGCTGACCACCGACGAGGGTCTTAATGTGGTATTCGATACCGGCCCCGACTTCCGGCAGCAGATGTTGCGCGAGGGCATAACACGTCTCGATGCCATAGTGCTTACGCACGGACATACCGACCATATCGGCGGCATGGATGATATACGGGCATACAACTTTGCGGAATATCCCGTCATACGCACGATGGATGTATATGTGCCGCAGCACTCTGCCGACCATGTGCGCACGGTATTCGACTATGCTTTCGAGGAGAACCGCTATCGAGGCGTACCCGAAGTTGCACTCCATATAACCGACGATACGCCGTTCAAAATATCCTGCACGGAGTTTATACCCGTGCAGGGTAACCACTCGCGTTTTGCCGTTACGGGTTATCGTGTCGGGAGGATGGCCTATCTGACCGATTTCAAACATATCTCTGCCGAAGAGGAGGCAAAACTGAGGGGTGTGGAGACGCTTGTGATAAATGCTCTGCGGTGGAAGGCGCACGACTCGCATTTCAGCGTAGAGGATGCGCTGCGGCTCATTGAGCGTATAGCGCCGCGCCGCGCCTTTCTGACCCATATGTCGCACGAGATAGGTCTCGCAGCCGAGATTGACAGCCGCCTGCCGTCGGGGGTACGATTCGCATACGACGGTCTGAAGGTCGAAATTTGATAAACTTAATAGATGAACCGATATGAATCTTAAAAAACTTAACGATAAGGTCATAATCGTTACCGGCGCATCGTCGGGCATAGGTCGTGCAATGGCCGAAGTCTATGCCGCACACGGTGCGCATGTTGTTATGTGCGCCCGCAGCGGAGAGAAACTGAAGGAGATAGCCGACGGTATCGCGAAGCGCGGCGGCGACGCTGTGTGGTGCGTGGCAGACGTTACGGTGGAGGATGAGTGCCGCCGTATGGTGGAGGAGGCTGTCAGCAGATACGGTCGTATAGATGTCCTGATATGCAATGCCGGTCTCTCGATGAGGGCGATATTCGACGATGTGGACCTGAAAGTGCTGCACCGTCTGATGGATGTCAATTTCTGGGGTACGGTAAACTGCGCCAAGTATGCGCTGCCCTATCTTCAGGCATCGCACGGCTCGCTCGTAGGCATCTCGTCGGTGGCGGGTCTGCACGGTTTGCCCGGGCGTACCGGATATTCGGCCTCGAAGTTCGCCATGACAGGATTTTTGGAGACGGTGCGCATAGAGAATCTCAAGAAGGGTCTGCACGTGATGGTTGCCTGCCCGGGATTTACCGCTTCGAATGTACGTTTTGCCGCCCTCACGGCCGACGGCTCGCAGCAGGGCGCTACACCGCGCGAGGAGAACAAGATGATGACGCCGGAGCGTGTCGCCGAGATTGTCGCACGCGGCATCATACGCCGCAAGCGTCTCTGTCTTATGGAGGCGGAGGGAAGAGCCACGCACTTTGTCAAGAAGTTCGCACCGGCATTCCTCGACAAGATGTTCTATATGGTAATGGCGCGCGAACCCGACAGCCCGTTCAAATAGAGTACGGCCGATGCTGCGGCAAAACCGACCTGAATTGTTGCAAATCACGGTAAATTTTATATCTTTGCATAAAGAGCGCTGAAAGGTGTGCTTAACGCGCGCTGAAAATGGTCGCGAGATAGTGCCGAGAGGTCGCTCCATACACTGCGGAGATATTTTCATTAAGACATAACAACTATGAATAAGACATAACAACTATGAACAAAACGCAACTTGTAGAGGTGATGGCCATCGAAACGGGTATTTCGAAGATAACGCTTCACAAAGCGGTAGATGCGTTAGTGTCGGTTATTGTCGATACCCTGCGCGAAAACGAGCGAGTAACCATCTCGGGGCTTGGCACATTTTCAGTCGTGAAGCATCCGGCACGTGTGGGACGCAATCCCCGCACCGGTGCCGCTATAAAGATACCGCCGCGAAAAGGGGTGAAGTTCCGCCCCTCGCTCAAACTCGACCACGAGGAGGATTTTTTTGAATAGAGGCTTCAAAATCTTAAAGAAAAGAGATAGTTAAGGCGAGTCGTGGCCTTTCAGGGAGTTGCTACCCCGAATAGATGAAAAGGCCCTCTGACCCGAATGTAATATTATGAAACAGACCGATATACCATTTATCGAGGGGCTTGAAAATATGCCTTTCGATATATTGTATGAGACTATGAATCGCTGCGGTACGGCTCAAAGCGCCGAGTGCGTCCCCTGGAGCGAATACCCATATCTGCCGCAGGTGAGGTTCTCTCTTGCCGCAAGCCGAAGCCACCTCTTTGTATGCTGGAGCGTGCGCGGTGAGGGTCTCAAAGCCCTTTTCGGCAACGACCAGGAGCCTGTATGGCAGGACAGTTGCGTGGAGACATTCATAGCAGCACCCGACGGCAGCGGATACTTCAACTTCGAGATGAACTGCATAGGCACACTGCTTGCGGCACACCAACGCGCACGAGGTGTAGATACCGTGCGTCTCGAACCGCAACAGATGACAAGCGTGATACGCCACACCTCGCTGCCGCACGAGACCTTCGAGGAGCGAAGCGGCATACACAGTTGGAGGGCTGCTACGGGCATACCATTCTCTATTCTCGGCTTTGCCGACGGAGAGCGTCCCGCAACCCTGCGCGCCAACTTCTACAAATGTGCCGACGGCAGCGCCACGCCGCACTATGTGTCGTGGGCGCCCATATCCACACCCAAACCCGATTTTCACAGACCCGAATTTTTCGGTCTGCTCAACTTTCAACCTGCAGACAAATGATTACCGAAGCAGAACTTAAAAATATTGCGTCGCACTTCTCAATCGAAGGACGTATAGAGAGCATCGAACCGCTCGGTGCCGGTTTTATCAACGACACCTTCCGCATACGCACCGCAGGCGATGCATCCGACTACATCCTCCAGCGCAAAAACAGGCAGATATTCCCCGACGTACCCTCTATGATGGATAATATCGTTGCCGTAACCGGACATATACGCTCCAAGGTGGAGGCTGCCGGAGGCGACGTTCGCCGCGAGGTGCTTACAGTCGTAACAACACCCGACGGCAAGGCATGGGTACGCGATGAGAGAGGAGAGTATTGGACTGTGTGCCTCTTTATCGACGGGTCGGTAACATACGACCGTGCCGACACACCCGCTTTGGCATACAAGGGTGGCGAGGGGATAGGTCTCTTTCAGTCGCAGTTGTCTGACTTCACCCGACCGCTGGCCGAGACCATCAAAGGTTTTCACAATATACGATTCCGCTTCGGTCAGTGGGATGAGGCAGTCGCACGCGATGCCGCAGGACGCTGCAAGGAACTTGCACGCGAAATGGAGTGGATAGCGTCGCGCCGTGATGAGATGCTCGGCTTCTGGTCGAAGGTCGAGGATGGCACCATACCGATGCGCGTAACGCACAACGACACCAAGATAAGCAATATCCTGTTCGACGAAAAGGGTGATGTGCTTTGCGTTATAGACCTCGACACGGTTATGAGCAGCACCTCGCTCAACGACTTCGGCGACGCCATACGCACCTTTGCCAATACGGGTGCCGAGGATGACCGCAACCTGAAGAATGTATCGCTCGACATGAATATGTTCCGCGCCTACACCGAAGGCTATATATCGAAGCGCCGCTCAACACTGGCACCTTCGGAGAGGGAGTGGCTGGCATTCGGCGCGAGGTATATCGTCTACGAGCAGGTTCTGCGCTTCCTGATGGACTATATCGACGGCGACACCTATTACAAAATCGCTTCGCCCGACCATAATCTCGTGCGCACCCGTGCGCAATATGCCCTGCTCGAGAGCATCGAGAGCCACTACGACGAGATGTGCGAGATAGTGGGCAACCTTACAAGATAAAAATAAATGCACCTCTTTGAGGTGCTGCGCCGACCTCGTGGGGTGGCAGGGGCGGCGCAATAATAGCAGTAAATTTTGACATCATTACCACAATAATATAGACGGGTTGCAATATTGCAACCCGTCTATATTATTGATTCTCGGTTTATATCTCTATTCTTCGTCTACCGAGCATACAACTCGGAAACCTACGATATTGTAACGACCTTCGGGCTTCTGGTAGCTGCGGTATGATACGCGGCAGTCGCGGTCTACATAGTTCCAACTGCCGCCGCGAAGTACGCGATGCGTACCCGTCAGCGCTCCGGTAGGATTAACCGTTTCGCTATCGTTTGCGCTGTACTTGCCGTACCAGTCCGAACACCACTCGAAAACATTACCGCTCATATCATACAATCCAAGTTCGTTAGCCTTCTTCGTTTTAACATCGTGAGCATAGTACTCTTGACCCAAAGTATTGACTGAATACCACGCTACATCACGAAGATTGTTGCTGCCGCTGTATGTATAGCCATTGCTATGCTTTCCGCCGCGAGCAGCATACTCCCACTGAGCCTCGGTAGGAAGGGTGTAATGCTTGCCGGTAAGTTCGCTCAAACGCTCACAGAATCTATTAGCCTCGTCCCAACTTACATAATACATAGGACGGTTGTTGCCAACACCGTAGTCGTCATAGTCTTCGCTACCCTCGCCCTGTTCAGTCAGAGTCGTACCCATAACCTTCTCCCACTGCTCCTGCGTTACTTCGCACTCACCAATATAGAAAGAACTGAGCGTTACATTGTGAACAGGAAACTCATCCGGCAATGCTCTGCCTTTGAGCGACTCATCGGATGCACCCATCGTAAAGCGGCCACCCTCAACATATACCATTTTTATATCAAGTCCGTTAGCGTTCTCGGTATATGAACTGCCGGTCGTCTCCTCATCGACAACAGGCTCCTCAACCTCCGATTCCTCAACAGCCGGTTCCTCAATCACGGACTCTTCAGTACCCTCTTGTGCATCTTCGGCTACTTCGCCGTCATAAGAGTAATCACCGCCTCTCGACTCCTCGAGAGCAGTCTCCTCATCAACATCATAATTGACTGCTTCAGAGCCATTTTCGCAAGATGCGAATGCAAACGCCCCGAACAACATTAATAAGTAAGATAGTTTTTTCATAGCGTTTTTGGTTTTAATGTTTATACTGTTTTTTTATTTGTTATTGCAAATATATATATTTATTTATTCTTACAATCCTACTTTTCTATCAAAAAATGCATTTTTTTATCGTAAACATACATACTTAATATATACATATTTATATACGGGTTTGTCCGTTCGCTATTTGACCCAGTTGTCGCGGTCGAGATTGCGGTAAGATATCGCCTCCGAGATATGT
Organism: Alistipes sp.; assembly: GCA_022511295.1. Lineage (GTDB taxonomy): Bacteria > Bacteroidota > Bacteroidia > Bacteroidales > Rikenellaceae > Alistipes. The sequence goes on from JAFLRT010000027.1 coordinate 17,926, forward strand.
GCAGCCCCTATATCCGCTTCACCTTTCAGGTCGGCTATGGTGCGCGCAACCTTTATTATACGGTCGTAGGCGCGCGCCGAGAGTCTCAGCCGCTCCATAGCCCGCTCCAAAAGGCTTCTCACATCATCGCTCAACCGGCAATATTCGTGCAGCATTTTGGAGTTCATCATGGCGTTGGTATATATACCCGTACCGGCAAAGCGCACCTGCTGTATCTCGCGCGCCCTCACCACACGCTCGCGTATAGCCTCACTCGGTTCAGAGGGGATGCGCGACGATATCTCGGATATGGCTACCGGCGTAACCTCCACCTGCAAATCTATACGGTCGAGCAACGGCCCCGAGATACGCGACATATAGCGATGAACCGCAGCCGCAGAACAGGTACACTCCCTGTCGGGATGATTGTAAAAACCACAGGGACATGGATTCATAGCCGCTATAAGTGTAAAGTTGGCAGGATATTCGACCGTATATGCCGCCCGCGAGACAGTTATCTTGCGCTCCTCGAGAGGCTGACGCAAAACCTCCAGTACATTGCGTCCGAACTCGGGCAACTCGTCCAGAAACAGCACTCCGTTATGTGCCAGCGAGACCTCTCCGGGATGCGGAGACTGTCCGCCGCCTATAATTGCCACCTGCGAGGCAAGGTGGTGCGGGGCGCGGAACGGACGCTGTGTGAGAAGTCCCGACGAGGCTCCCAATTTACCCGCTACAGAGTGTATCTTGGTACACTCCAGCGCCTCGTCGAGCGTCATCGGCGGCAGTATCGTCGGCAGTCTGCGCGCAAGCATGGTCTTGCCCGAACCCGGAGCGCCTATCATAAGGACATTGTGTCCGCCGGCAGCGACAATCTCAAGTGCGCGCTTGACCCTGAACTGACCCTTGACATCGGAGAAATCCTCGGAATAGCGTTGGAGAATATCATTATCCACATCCGTATGCTCCGGCTTGCAGGGCGCTATATCCTCGCTGCCCTCAAGGTATGCCACCGTCTGTGCGAGCGACGCCACCGGTATCACGTCGATACCATCCACAACCGATGCCTCGGCAGCATTCCCGACAGGCACCACTACCCTCTTCAGACCCGAATCGCGCGCCTGAACCGTCATCGGAAGTACCCCTTTCACATCTTTGACCCTGCCGTCGAGAGCCAACTCGCCAAGAATCATACTCTCAGGCAACTTATCTCCAATCAACTGGTCCGTCGCAGCAAGGATACCGATGGCTATCGGGAGGTCGAAGGCCGTACCCTCTTTACGCAGGTCGGCAGGAGCAAGATTGACAACCGTCTTTTTCGAGGTCATACGCAGTTGCGAATTGCTGAAAGCCGAGCGGATACGCTCCTCACTCTCCTTGACAGCCTTGTCCGGCAATCCTACAAGATAGAGACCTAAACCTCCGCCCGTAACATTCACCTCGACCTCAACCAACACGGCGTCGATACCCGAAACAGCTCCGGAATATGTTCTGATAAACATCGCTTAATTTGTTTGGGTTTAATGCTTACACTTATTACAAATATATACATTTTCCGTGTAAATGGCGGCAGATTTGGTGTTTTTGCAAATTTATATCTACTTTTGCATCGGGAGCAGAGCCTAACTTGGTCGTGCTATACCGAGGCAGGAAAATGCCTGTTGTAAAACAAACCGACCCATGCCGCATACCATAACACTCACGCTTACGCCGCGCGAGGCTGCCGACAGCAGTCTCTGCACCTCCCGTGCTGCACGTATGATAGGCGTCAGCGATAAGGATATAGCGTTGATACGCACCATAAAGCGCTCGGTCGATGCACGACGCGGAGAACCGAAGGTCAATCTCACTCTTGAGGTATATATCGACCGCGAACCGCAGCCCGCACCCGTCCGCTTCGAGTGGGATGACGTTACGGGACACACACCGGTAATTGTCGTTGGAGCAGGTCCGGCAGGACTTTTCACCTCGCTGCGGCTGATAGAACTCGGCTTGCGGCCGATACTCATCGAGCGCGGCAAAGAGGTATCGCCACGCAAACGCGATATCGCAATGATTAACCGCAACGGCATTATAGACCCCGACTCCAACTACGCTTTCGGCGAGGGAGGTGCAGGCACCTTCTCCGACGGCAAACTGTTCACACGCAGCAAGAAGCGAGGCGACTACCACAAAGTGCTGCAAACACTTGTATGGCACGGCGCTGCCCCCGAGATTCTATATGAAGCCCATCCACATATCGGCTCCGACCGTCTGCCGCGCATAATATCCAATATACGCCGTACTATTCTCGCTGCCGGCGGAGAAATCCACTTCAATAAACGCATAACGGCTCTCTCGATTAAGGGCGGACGTGCGGAGGGAGTGGTGTGCGGCGACGAGCGAATGGATGCCGCCGCCGTAGTGATAGCCACAGGGCACTCGGCCGACGATATATATATGATGCTCGATGATGCCGGCGTGCGGCTCGAGGCCAAACCTTTTGCTATGGGCGTACGCGTGGAACACCCGCAGCAACTTATAGATTCGATACAGTATCGCCGCGCAGCCGATATGGAGTACCTTCCTGCAGCGGCATACTCGCTTGTCGCACAGGTTGCAGGACGCGGTGTATACTCATTCTGCATGTGTCCGGGAGGATTTATGGTACCGGCCATGACGGATGCATCGCAGTCGGTGGTCAATGGCATGTCGCCGAGCGGTCGCAACTCCCCCTTTGCCAACTCGGGTATCGTTACGGAGGTGCGGCTCAGCGACTTTGCGCACCTTGTACCGCAATACGGAGCGCTTGCAGGTCTGGCATTCCGCCGTGAGGTGGAGAAGCGTGCGCGCATGGAGGGCGGCAAGGGTCAGGTGGCACCGGCACAACGCCTTTCGGACTTCGTTTCCGGCCGTCGCAGCACATCGCTGCCGCGCGTATCGTATCTCCCGGGCGTAGCACCTACCGAATTCGGCTCATGGCTGCCCGATTTCATGGCGCGGTCGCTGCGAGGCGGCTTTACCGACTTCGGACGCAAGATGCGCGGCTTCGTTACGGACGAGGCTGTCATCGCCGGCGTGGAGTCGCGCACCTCGACACCTGTACGCATACCGCGCGACACTCAGACACTTATGCACACCGATATCGCAGGTCTCTTTCCGGCCGGCGAAGGCGCAGGTTATGCCGGCGGCATAGTCTCGGCAGCACTCGACGGTGAACGCATAGCACAGGCAGTTAAATACTATATCGACAATGGCAGAAAAGAGATATAAGGCAAAGGTCGTCATACCGCTCTACCGCACCGACCTTCCGGCGGAGGATATGGCATCGCTGCGCAACACCTTCGCGCAGTTGTCATCGTGGCCTGTGGCGCTTTTGGTTCCCCGAGGTCTTGATTTGTGTGGGTTGCGCGATGAACTTCCGCCCTTTGAGCGCGTAGAGGTGCCGGATGAGTGGCTCGGCACGAAGAACGGTATTCAAGGCTATAACTCGATGATGCTCGACAAGGGCTTTTACGACCTCTTTGCCGACTGCGAGTATATTCTGATATGTCATACGGATGCGTGGATATTCCGCGACGAACTGGATTACTGGTGCCGTCGCGGCTATGACTGCGTTGCAGCACCCTGGGTTCGACGGCCGGTATACGATTTACCCGTAATATCGACATTTGCAAAGTGGCACCGCAAGGTCTCTGAACGCCGCAACAAGATGACACGCGCCGACCTCTATGGAAAAGTCGGTAACGGAGGTCTCTCACTGCGCAGAGTCGATGCCTTTGCCACAGCCTGCACGGAGTATGCCGCCGAGGCTGAACACTTTCGCCGTGAGAGCGGCCATCTGTTCAATGAGGATGTCTTTTGGGCCACCGTGCCGCAGGAGTTCATATATCCGTCGCAAGATGAGGCACTTGCATTCGCATTCGATACGCATCCCGCTTACTGCTACAAAGTACGCGGCGGACAACTGCCCTTCGGCTGCCACGCCTGGAGCAAACCGCGCTACCGCAAGTTCTGGGATAAAATCATCTCACTATAAAAAGGCCTTCCCATAGCACGTGCTATGGGCGGCGTATGCTATCCCGTGCTTTTCGGTGCGCCGGCGCTCTGCACAGGTCTTTTGGCGCAGTAGTCGGACTTATAAAAATGCACCTCTTCGAGGTGCTGCGACACGCACATCAACCTTACAAATATTTCTCTATTCCGTCGGTGCAGCGCGTAAGATGTTCGCTCTCGGTGCGCCGCAGGATATCGAGATTGATGTTTTCGCGCATGCGCGACGCCTCGCGGTGGTGCAGATGATATACTATACCGCCGAATTTGAGCGAATGCTGCGCTATGCCGCTGTTACGCATACGCGCAGCGAACTCCTTGTCTTCATGCCCCCACCCCGTCATACTCTCGTCGTAACCATTCACCGCCACGACATCGTCCCGCCAGAAAGCCATATTGCAACCGCGCGCGCCATGACCGCGACGAGTTGCAAGCAGACGCGTGAGAAGAGGTATGCGCACAGCATTAAGACGGTTGCGCATATCGCAGCCGAACGGCGATAAAGATGCCGATGAGAGGTCGCCCGAGAGTATGCGCGACGATAACTGCGGACCGAGAATCGCCCGCGACCCCACGACGAAATATCCGCGCTCGGCAATATTTATATGGTCTGCGACAAAGCCGGTATGCAAAATAAGGTCGCCGTCGATTTGGATTATGTAGTCGCCCGTCGCCGCCGCCATCGCGCGGTTGCGTATGGCAGCAAGACGAAACCCCCTGTCTTCGTGCCATATATGACGCACAGGGATGTTGTTTTCTACCGAGAATCGCTCTATGGCTATGCGCGTATCGTCGCGCGAGCCGTCATCGGCGATTATAACCTCGTCGGGCATACGTTTCTGTGCGGCGACCGAGCCAAGACATGCTGTGAGCGCCTCGACCCAGTTGTATGTGGATATTATAAGCGAAGTCTTCATTACGGGAGACTTTAGTCAATCAATATCAATGCAAAAAAGATAAGCGGAGCAGAAATTCTGCCCCGCCGATTAGTGCCCAGGATAGGAGTCGAACCTACACGTCTCTCAACACTCGCACCTGAAACGAGCGCGTCTACCATTTCGCCACCTGGGCAATTTCCCTTTACCTTTTCAGGTCCCTTTTGTGGGCCGGCCCGCGGCGAAATATGCGGGTCGGGAGTGCAAAGATACAAAAAAATCTTAACTTCCAACGTTTATTGGTAAAAAAGATGAAAAATCCTCCGGGAACCGAAAAAAAAGAGACCGAACAGCTGTTCGGTCTGCAGTACTCGGAGCGGGAATCGAACCCGCACGACCATAGC
>JAFLRT010000028.1 GCA_022511295.1 Alistipes sp.
GTTTGTGCGGGCGCAAATATGCGATTTGATAAAACGCGAGGAGTAATCCGCGCAGCGTCGTACTTTTCGTCTGCAATATCTTTTCGCCGCACCCCGGGGTGGTATAGGGGCGCGGCGGCACCTCTTTGAGGTGCTTTTTGTTTCTATGCAAATCGTGAAGTGATGCTTTTCCTTTGTATTTAACAACTATTCAACTATTTATTCAATAAGCTAACGCCTTTGGGGCATCATTACCTATTTTTTGTCTGTGCGCTGCGCATTTAACTCGCTGTGCTTGCGCTTGTACAAATCGGTTATATAGGCCGTAAAGAGCGGCAGCATAAGCATTCCGAGTGCCGGCAGAGCAGCCGCCAAAACCTTACCTATGGTCGTTACCGGAAAGATTGCCGCACCGACAGTCGTCATACCCATAAAGGCCCACCATATAGCGTTGCCGAAACCTTGCAGATGAGGATTAATACCTATCTCATAGTCGTAGAATATCAGTCCCGAGAGGTATGTAAAGAGCAGCAGCGCAAGAGCATAGGCAGCAAAGAGACGACGTACGCCACGTGCCGTAAAGATACGTACTATGTACAACGATGCCGCAAGAGTGCGCAACAGCGGTATAACGCCCAGCAGCATCTGCATCCCTCGGTCGATATGTACGCCAGACCAGACCACAAAGTTGAGATACGGAAGCGACAGCAGCAAAAAAGGCAGAAAGCGCATAGCAGCACTGCCGTCGCAACTGCACGACACACGCACAAAATAATCAATGATAAATACCGCACACACGCCAAGTTGCGTGTAGAGGAACCATTGCGAAAAGAAGTTTCGGTTGCCGACAGCAACTTCTATCGACACGGATAAAATGAGCGCAATACCGGCCAAAAAGGTAATTACATTCATAACCGGTACCGCACTGCTGCACGAGGGGTCATCTTTTCTATATTTCATAACTAAAGGATTTTTCGCCTCAAGGACGCAAATGAGGTGCCATAACAGAGTATTTTCATTCGTGTTTTGTACGCAATTTGCATCGCGTAGATTAAAACCAAAAAAACGTAGTTATGAAACAGTGTCATAAAAAGCACAACGAGGTTTGCAATGAATGTGAACAGGAGTTTATCGATGAGATGAACCGTCTGGTAGGTGCAGTGGAGAATCACTCACGCTCGGAATACCACAAAAAAGAGCGCGAGATAGAGGCCGCGTTCGGACAAAAAAGCAAAGAGCCTGCAGGACAGCGGTAGAGATGGCATACGATGCGTGATACACACCTGCGGCTATTACAAAAGAGAAAGCCGTAACACTTGTTATCAAGTTGTTACGGCTTTTAAGTAGCGGGAGAAGGACTCGAACCTCCGACCTTCGGGTTATGAGCCCGACGAGCTGCCAACTGCTCCATCCCGCGATATATCTTTATCTATCACGATTGTCGTGGTGCAAAGGTACGCTTTTTTTTCAATACTGCAAATTTTTTCCTCAATAATATTGCCAAATTTCACATACAAACACCATACACGAATAAGAAAAGCCGCCATTTTACAATGGCGGCTTGGGATATAAACTTATCAAACTTCGTCAGGCAATATATAATCAGCAGACAGTAAAGATACAATACACTACCGCCGGCGTTCGTAAAGTTCGAAGACAAACGGAGCATCGAAATCCTTTCCGCGCTCATATCTCTCACTGCTTACCTTGCGCCACTCCTCCTCATTCCACTCGGGAAACGACGTATCGCCCTCATACTCGCGCTCTACCCTCGTAAGGTACAGTCTGTCGGCTATCGGCAACGCCTCGGCATATATCTGCGCGCCGCCGATTACAAAGACCTCTTCCGCAGGCGCAAACATATCGAGCGCCTCCTCAAGCGAATGCGCCGTGCGGCAACCATCGAAACTCATGTCGCTGCGCGTAACAACTACATTTTCCCTATTCGGAAGCGGACGTCCGAGCGACTCAAAGGTGCGACGGCCCATAACAACGGGATGTCCGGACGTGATAGACTTGAAGTGGCGCAAATCCTCCGAGATATGCCACAACAGGCTGTTCTTGTCTCCGATAACGCCATTAACGGCTACCGCTGCTATAACCGACACCATAGGTCTTACTCCATTTCAAACCTTATGGGGTCGTTATACTGCTCCTGAAGTGCCAACAGGCGCGCCTTGAGCATCTGCACCGTGTCGGCATACTTCTCCTCTCCATAGAGGTTGTGCATCTCCGAAGGGTCGTTCTGAAGGTCGTACAACTCCCAGTGGTCGATATCGTTATAGAAGTGTATCAGTTTCCAGCGGTCGGTGCGCACGCCGTAATGACGCTTGACCATATGCTCGGCAGGATATTCATAGAAGTGGTAATAGAGTGCATCGCGCCACTCCGACGGATGCTCACCGCGCAGCAGCGGCAGCAGCGACACGCCGTGCATATCCTCAGGCACCTCAACACCCGCTATCTCAAGGAATGTAGGCGCATAGTCTATATTCTGAACCAACTCCTCGACATCGCCGCGACGTTCATAGCCCTTAGGCAGGCGCATAACAAGAGGTGTGTGCATAGACTCCTCATACATAAAGCGTTTGTCGAACCATCCGTGTTCGCCCATATAGAAACCCTGGTCCGAGGCATATACCACAAGCGTATTGTCGAGCAGGTCATTCTCCTCAAGGTAGTCGAGCAGGCGCCCAACTTCGTCGTCGAGCGACTTGAGGGTCTTCATATAGTCGCGCATATAGCGGTTGAACTTCCACTCTGCAAGTTCCTGACCCTCGAGGTTGCGAGAATAGAAATCCTCTATAACAGGATTATAAAAATCGTCCCACGCCTTGCGCTGCTCGGCATTCAAACGTCCTAAAATACCCTCATATCCACCGCTGAGACGGCTGTGACGGTCGTCGCCACGCATCTTAAGGTCATAGATAACATCCATATCCTTCATAATGCTCATCTCCTGTGCCGCAGCAGCCGGACGACCCTCATAATCGTCAAAGAAGTTGTCGGGCAGCGGGAAGGTCTTATCCTCATAGAGCCGCAGGTTGCAGGTGTCGCACATCCAGTTGCGGTGGAGCGCCTTGTGATGCACCATAAGCATAAAAGGCTTATCTTTATCGCGGCCGTTCTCGAGCCATTCGATACTCTTGTCCGTTATAATCGATGTGAGGTAACCCGACTCAACTATCGTATCCTGCTGCATAGTGATAAAATCGGGATTGTAATAACTGCCCTGGCCCGGGAGAATCTCCCAATAGTCAAAACCTGTAGGCAGGCTCTCGAGATGCCATTTGCCGACAAGTGCCGTCTGATACCCTGCACTCTGCAACATTTTGGGCATCGTGCGCTGCGTATTGTCGAAAACGCAGTTGGTATTGTCATAAAAGCCGTTGCCGCACGAGTGCATACCGGTAACCATACACGCACGGCTCGGACCACTCAAGGAATTGGCTACAAAACTGTTGGTAAACCGGACACCCTCATTCGCTAAACGGTCGAGATTGGGAGTCGAAGCATAGCGTTTATCATAGCAACTCATCATCTGGGCCGTATGGTCGTCTGTCATAATATAGACTATATTCAGCGGTTTATCCGTTGCAACTGCCGTCTTAGAGGCACAGCCGCACAACGAACCGGCTGCTGCGGCAACTCCGCTCCAAAGCATTAATCTGTCTGTCTTCATAACAATTATCTATTTCAGGTTACTGTTGCCCGAGGCAACTGATTTTACAAATATATCTATTTTTTTCGCAATTCAAAATGACATGGGTGCCTTAATCGCAGGCCAGGGGTCATAACCCTCGAGAACGAAATCATCATATCTGAAGTCGGAGAGGTTATGCACATCGGGATTAAGGCGCATACGCGGCAGAGGACGCGGCTCACGCGAGAGTTGAATATCGACCTGCTCCATATGGTTAAGGTAGAGGTGCGCATCGCCGAGCGTATGTATAAACTCCCCTACTCCGAGACCGCACACCTGCGCTACCATCATCGTCAGCAAGGCATACGATGCGATATTGAACGGCACCCCGAGAAAAGTATCTCCGCTGCGCTGATACAACTGACACGAGAGACGACCGTCGCTCACATAGAACTGAAACAACACATGGCATGGCGGCAGAGCCATCTCCCCAACATCGGCAACATTCCATGCCGAGACTATAAGCCGTCGCGAATCGGGATTATTTTTTATCTGCTCCACGACACCCTCTATCTGGTCTATAACACCCCCGTCAGGCGTCGCCCACGAGCGCCACTGACTGCCGTAGACGCGGTTCAGGTCGCCGAAGCGGTAGCCATCGACAGGCGACGCTTCACCGGCACGCGCGAGGAACGATTCACGGTTCTCGGGCAGTACGCCGTGCCGTACACACAACTCGTTATAGTAACGGTAGGCGTCATTGTCCCATATATGCACGCCGTTATCGACAAGGTAACGTATATTCGTATCGCCCGCCAGAAACCAGAGCAGTTCGTGTATTATGCCCTTGAGGTATACCTTTTTTGTTGTAAGCAGCGGAAAGCCGTCGTTCAAATCGAAGCGCATCTGGCAGCCGAAGATACTTCGGGTACCCGTTCCGGTACGGTCGCTGCGCAACGTACCCTCATCCTTGATTTTACGCAGCAGGTCGAGATACTGTTTCATCGGTTCTCAATTCGTTTTAGGGTTATATCGCCTTCCGGCGTCATTGCAGCATAGGTCGGGACATCGCTCCAGTCTCCCAGAAAGATGACACGAGTCTTATCTGCCATACGCTCATCGGGAAGATGCAGGTGGCCGAAGATGCAGCACTCTACCCCCTGTTCACGTCCCAACTCGGCAGCATACTCGGTCAGCGGGTCGAGCATCGTTTTATCCTGCGGCCCCTCGCCGTGCGACTTGCGCGAGCGGGAACTCCACCAGCGTCCGAAGCCCATTGCCAAATCGGGATGCACCAAATGCGAGAAAAGGAAGCGAAGAGTATTGGAGCGGAATGCACAATTCATAAGTTTGAGCATAGGTTTGCCCTCTATCTTCATATTATCGCCGTGAGCCAGATAGATTTTACGACCGGCAATACTCTCAATCAGCGGTTTCGTATGCAGTTCGACACCGCACTCCGTATTCAGGTACTCGCGGACCCACATATCATGATTGCCCGTAAGCATTACCACCCTTATGCCACGCTGCGTAAGGTCGGCAAGTTTTGCCAGCGTGCGGACATAACCTTTCGGAACAACCCTGCGGTACTCGTACCAAAAATCGAATACGTCTCCCAGAAGGAATATCGCCTCGGCATCACGCGAGGCATCATCGAGCCACGACGTAAAGAGTTGTTCGGTACGACGCGCTGTCGCGCCGTCGCCGCTGCCGAGATGCACATCCGATGCGAAATAGTACATAGGCTCTTAGGTCTTAATATAAAAGTTGGGAGAGTTTTGCTTCAAGTTCATCGCCGAAGATATCTCTGCCGACGATATTGCCTTCGCGGTCCAAAATATAGTTCGAGGGCAGGCGGTTGACATTGTAAAGCGCCAGAGCCGAATACTCCAACACATTGGGGTCATAGACGGAAATCCAGGGCAGACGCTGCTCCTGTACGCTGCTTATCCAATCCACCTTCGACGTACCGACACACACCTGGTACACCTCGAAGCCGCTGCCGGAATAGTTGTCGTACAACTCTTTCAAATCGGCATTAAACCGGTTGGACTCCGGTGACACGCTCCAGAACGAGAGCAGCACGACCTTGCCGTCGAGCGACGAGAGGCGATGCTCATTGCCATACATATCCGGCAACTTAATATCCGGATAATTCACCTCCTTTATATTCGCGATAAGAGCAGCTTCAGCCTCCATATTGGCAATATCGCTGCGCAGCTTTGCCACAAGCGGAGAGTCGGGCCAACGCTCACCGACAGCCTCGGCGACCTTGCGGTAATATATTACATCGTTATCGCCATTGGAGAGATTCGCCTCACCATAGAAACGTTGGTAAAGTGCATATACAGCAGCCATGCTCTCCTTATGCTCCTCTATAAATCTGAACTGGGCGTGCTTGGCGGCAATGTAATCCTTTCCGTCGCAGAGCGTGTGGAACTCGCGCAGCAGCGCGGACTCCTCACTTCCGCTCACGGTGTAGTTGCGAATAGTGCTGTCAGCATCAATTACCACCCTCTCACCTGCCGTGAGAAGCAGAGGCACACGTTCTCCGCAGCACGAAAGATAGTAGAGCGACGGTGTTTGGGGGGCGTTCTTTATACTTATTTTATAGGTGCCGTTATTAACGGCGGCAGAATCCACAACCTGTATCTTACTGCCTGTAACCTTCTCGAGGTAAACCTCCGAGGCATCCATATTGCGCAAGTGTCCCGAAATCTTTACCCGGGAGGGCTTGCAGCCAATCATCAGCAACGCAGACAAAGCCGCAACTGCTATCGCTATCTTTCGGGTCATATACATTTTCGCATTTATTCTGCAAATATACTTTACGGCTGCCTAAACTGCAAACTATCGTGTCGGATTATGTTTTATCACGTTTTTCTGCTGGCGGCGTCCGTGCTGCCCGTACTGCTGCCCCTGAAGATTCTGGCGGCCGTTCTTCTGGTTGTTCTTTTGACCGTTCTTACGGTTTTTACCACCCTGCGGACGCGATGAAAAGTGCTGTTTATACTCACTTTTGAGATTACCGAGTGCAACTTCGTCAAGTACTATGGCATTTCCGGACATCCGGCGTATATCCTTTATTATAACCTCGTTGTTGGGGTGTTCCATATTGTACTCGTAACTCTTTGTACGCATATACCGCGCTATGTTATCTACCGCACTCGACACGGCTGCTGCGTTGGGATTCGACGACAGTTTGCGAAGCATACGGCCTACATACTTTCCGTAATGCTTGTGCTGTATGGCACTCTGCGGATATTGCAGTTTGCGCGGCGAGACGGTCAAATCCTGACGCGACGGAAGCGGATATGGCGAATCTACATCCAACTGGAAATCAGACATTATTATAAGGTGGTCCCACAACTTGTGGGTAAAGTCGGCAGTATCTCGCAACAGCGGATTAAGATTGCCCATAACGGCTATCACAGCCTTGGCCTGGCGCGTGCGCTCACGACGGTCTTCTATCTCCATAAGCGAATCGACCATCTCCTGTATATGGCGTCCGTATTCGGGAAGAAGGAGTTTGCGCCGTTTGTAATTGTAATTTTTTCTCATATATCAAGATTTCGCGCAACAACCATCATAAAATAACGCGCAGAGGCGCATAAATATACGTTGAAAGGCAGTTGCGATAAATATTTTCGATTTGTTTTAAGTGCATCGACACCCCCCGAGATGCATATCGGGCCATCGGGGAAAGTTCTTATCTTTGATGCAAAAGTATACAATTTTTATCAAATACAACTATGTCTAAGGTTTTAATTTTGGACCAATCAAAAAGTATGCGAAACACTCTGCGCGAAAGACTCGAGTTTGAGGGTTTCTCCATAGAGACAGTCGAGGATGACGACCGTGCGGCAAAACTCTGCGAGAAGATTACCTTCGACGCAATCATAGCCGACAGCCGAAGCAAGGTACCCGACACCGATACTCCGTTTATTATCGTATCGGCAGACAACGACCTTAATTCGGCCGTAGATGCTCTGAGGCGCGGAGCATCTGACTTCCTCACCAAGCCAATAGATATGAACCGGCTGCTCGACACGCTGCGCAAAACAGTAGACGGCACCCCTGCTGCCGCAGCAGCCGCGCCTTCACGCACACGCAAGCACTCCTCTGCCGCCGGAGCAGAGCCTATCATCGGCTCATCGGAAGCCATAGAGCGTGTACGCACACTTATAGATAAGGTAGCCGCCTCGGATGCACGCGTACTTATCACCGGCGAGAACGGTACCGGAAAGGAACTTGTAGCCCGGTGGCTTCATCTCAAGAGCCGCCGCTGTCAGGCTCCGTTCGTCGAGGTAAACTGTGCGGCAATACCTTCGGAACTTATAGAGAGCGAACTCTTCGGCCACGAGCGAGGAGCCTTCACCTCGGCCATAAAACAGCGCAAGGGAAAATTCGAGCAGGCGGACGGGGGTACCCTCTTTATGGATGAGATAGGCGATATGTCGCCTTCGGCGCAGGCGAAGGTGCTGCGCGCATTGCAGGAGAGGCGCATAAGCCGTGTAGGCAGCGACAAAGATATAGATGTAAACGTAAGAGTGATAGCCGCCACAAACAAAAATCTTCGCGAGGAGATAGAGAGAGGCAACTTCCGTGAGGACCTCTATCACCGTATAGGCGTAATCGTAATAAAGGTTCCGCCGCTGAGGGAGAGAGCCGAAGATATACCACTGCTGATAGACCACTTCACATCGCTCGTATGCCAAGAGTACGGCATTCCGGTCAAAGAGTTCTCGCCCGAAGCGGTGGAGGCACTCAAGGGTATGAGGTGGAGCGGCAACATACGCGAACTGCGCAATGTCGTGGAGCGGCTCATAGTATTGGGAGGCGATATAATCACTACGGACGACGTAATAGCCTGCTGTTGATGTAAGAAAATCACAAAAATCCTCTTCGCTGCACGTTAATCCGAAATAAACTTGTATCTTTGCGTCGTCGTAAGGTGCCGCATCGCTTTTATTTATGCGTATGCGAGCAGTTGCGGCAGGCGGTCCGCAGAGATTGCATACCGCATATATGCCTTTGTAGTTCAACGGATAGAACGGCGGTTTCCTAAACCGCAAATTCGGGTTCGATTCCCGACGAGGGTACAAATTACAGCGCATCCTGTCTGCGTATTCACCCGCAAAGACCGAGATTCAATTCCGGTTAAAACTTTTTGACAATGAAGAGAGATAGAGTTACGCTTGGAGGCAAACTGAGTGCCGTACTCGTCGCTGCCGGCAGTGCTGTCGGCTTGGGCAACATCTGGCGGTTCCCCTATATCGCAGGCGAAAACGGCGGAGGTGCTTTTCTCCTCATTTACATTTTCTGCATTATGCTTCTCGGCTTTCCAGTGCTGCTGGCCGAGTTCTCAATAGGACGGCACACACGCAAAAATGCCGTCGGAGCCTATCGCTCGCTCTCGAAGAGGTGGACTTTCCTCGGCTACAACGCCGTTCTCTCGCCGTTCGTCATCCTCGGCTCCTATTTCGTGGTGGCAGGATGGACGCTGGAGTATCTTGTCGTGTCGCTCACGGGCGGAATAACGAACTACGTGTCTTCGGCGGCAAACGAACAGTTATTCAACGACTTCGCGATATCGCCCGTAAGACCCATAATATACACCCTCATATTCATCGTCATAACGCATATAATAATAGTTATGGGCGTGCGCAAGGGTATAGAACGTTCGGCAAAGTTTCTTATGCCGCTGCTGCTGGTTGTGCTGGCGGTACTCGCGGTGCGCTCGGTAACCCTGCCGGGCGGTACGGAGGGCATAAAGTTCTTCTTCAAGCCCGACTTCTCCAAGGTTACGGCAGCAACATTCCTCAACGCCATGGGGCAGTCATTCTTCTCGCTCTCGATAGGACTGGGGTGCATGATAACATACGCCTCGTATTTCAAGCGCGACACGAATCTTACGGCCACAACCTCCAATGTGATAATTCTGGATACATTCGTGGCCATACTCGCCAGCACGGTGATATTTCCAGCCGTGTTCAGCGCCGGAATAGCGCCCGAAGCGGGGGCATCACTCGTATTCATAACGCTGCCAAGCATATTCAACACCATGCAGTTGCCCTGGCTGTGGTCCTCGGCATTCTTCCTGTTGTTGGGCGTAGCGGCGCTCACGTCTACAATATCGCTGCACGAGGTAATCACGGCGTATGTCTCCGAGGAGTGGCATATGTCGCGTAAAAAGGCGGCACGGATTATCACGGGTCTGCTCATCGTACTCGCCTCGGCAGCATCTCTCTCCGTAGGCATAGGACGCGACTACACGCTGTTCGGTATGACGCTGTTCGATTTGCTTGACTCTCTCACGGCCGATATACTGCTACCGATAGGCGGTCTCTGCACTGCCATATTCACAGGATGGTTTATGGATAGACGCATATTGCGCGAGCAGATTACAAACGGTCAGAGCAGGCACCTATTCGTATATCGCACAGTAGCGATACTGCTAAAATATGTGTGTCCCGTACTTCTGACGGTGATATTTCTCTACAATCTCGGATTTTTCTCTCTTTTAACCAATATTTTTGTATCTTTGCAACATTAACAGGCAGAAAAGTCTTTACATTAACTATAAAAACCTTAATAAATGGTATCTTACAAGGAATTGGGTCTGGTGAACACACGCGAAATGTTCGCCAAGGCCATCAAAGGCGGATATGCCGTTCCGGCATTCAACTTCAACAATATGGAGCAGCTGCAGGCAATTATCATGGCCTCGGCAGAGACCAAATCGCCCGTGATTCTTCAGGTGTCGAAGGGCGCCCGCAACTATGCCAACCAGACACTGCTGCGCTACATGGCAGAAGGAGCCGTAGAGTATGCCAAGGAGTTGGGATGGGAGCATCCGCAGATTGTACTGCACCTCGACCACGGCGACAGCTTCGAACTGTGCAAGAGCTGCGTGGATATGGGTTTCTCGTCGGTGATGATAGACGGTTCGCACCTTCCTTATGACGAGAATGTAGCACTTACGAAGAGAGTTGTCGAGTATGCACATCAGCACGATGTTACCGTAGAGGGTGAGTTGGGCGTACTGGCAGGTGTCGAGGATGAGGTATCGGCAGAGGAGAGCCACTACACCAAGCCCGAAGAGGTTGTAGACTTCGTTACCAAGACCGGCTGCGACTCGCTCGCCATATCGATAGGCACTTCGCACGGCGCATACAAGTTCACGCCCGAGCAGTGTACCGTAGACCCTCAGACCGGTCGTCTGGTTCCGCCACCTTTGGCATTCGACGTTCTGGAGGCTATCGAAAAGGAGTTGCCCGGATTCCCAATCGTGCTTCACGGTTCATCGTCGGTACCCCAGGAGGAGGTAGACACTATCAACAAGTTCGGCGGCGCACTGAAGGCTGCTGTAGGTATTCCCGAGGAGCAGTTGCGCAAGGCTGCAAAGAGCGCTGTTTGCAAAATCAACATCGACTCCGACTCGCGTCTGGCCATGACGGCCGCTGTGCGTGAGGTCTTCGGCACGAAGCCCGCAGAGTTCGACCCGCGCAAGTATCTGGGTCCCGCTCGCGACAACATGAAGAAACTCTACGTTCACAAAATCAAGGAGGTTCTCGGTTCCGACGGACACGCTGAATAAGTTGGTCTGACAG
Organism: Alistipes sp.; assembly: GCA_022511295.1. Lineage (GTDB taxonomy): Bacteria > Bacteroidota > Bacteroidia > Bacteroidales > Rikenellaceae > Alistipes. The sequence continues at coordinate 11,236 of JAFLRT010000028.1, forward strand.
ACAGAAAAGGGAGAGAATGTTTGTTCTCTCCCTTTTCTATTGTCGCAAGCCGTTGCGCTGCAATCTGCAACTCCTACCGGAAATCAGGCTCCTTATATGGTTTCACGTCCACAAGCTCGATATCGAACCGAAGTGCCTGGTTGGGACCCACACCGTTATATGGAGTAGGCGTATTACCTGCCCCACTCTCGCCATAGGCCAGTTCCGCCGGCACCCACAAAGTTATTTTACCTCCCTTGCCGACATACTTAAGACCCTCCGTCCAGCCTTTGATTACTCCGCCCAGAACGTAATCGACCTCCTCATACAATTCCAGTGTAGTTGACAGGCGTCTTAACTCGTACTCTTTGCGTTGTTCGGACATTGAAGCATCATTACGCACCCTCTCCATTTCGAGTTTCAACTCCTCCACCTTGGCATAAGTGGACTCGAACTCATATCCGTTACTGCATATACCGGCGTAGCGGACAATCACCGTATCGCGGTCATCCGTCGCCCTTACGTTCATATCGCCCGTCTGCTCTATTTTATACAGCAGACCGCTGCGGCTCTTCCGCACACCCTCCTGCCGTTCGGCATTGGCAAGCCATCGCTCGGACTGCTCCTTAAGTTCCCCCGGGCGGACATTCTTGAGATAGTTCTGCATATATGCATTGACGGCAAAGGCAGACGGCACATCACTCCCCATAAGAGCATCGTTATTCTCAAAAGCATCCACAAGACCCTTGGAGAACCAGTATGCGCTTATCGTAAGATTGACGTCCGACCTGATAGATGAGCCATAATTATTGCCCAGGGCATAGGAGAAGTCATGGCGTTCATTATCGTCGTCAAACATTGTCATGTCGGCCTTATATCTTACCGTTGTCGTGTCGCCCTGCGCCAGACGTACGCTGTCGTCCTTGGCGTGCTTCACCAAGACGGCATTGCGACGCTCGTAATACTTCGTATTAAAATAGTTCTTAATATATTCAACCGACTCTCCATAGCTCTGAGATGCGGTTCCGAGCATCGCCTCTCCCGCAGCACCGCTGACAACATTTATATCAAGCGGAAGGTCCATGCTGCTGTATTTTATCTCATAGCCCATACTCATACCGAAGTAATAAGAGAGCGAGTCCATCTCGTCTCTGTTGCCATAGCGGATATTTCCCGCCTTAATATTTTGCATATTCTCCGCATACTCATTACTCCAAAAATCGTAATCGATGTCAAGCACGGCAGAATCATCCGGGTCATTCTGCTTTTGCAAACCGCATGCGCTGCATACGCATACCAATACGGCTGTCATAACGGCGATACATACAAAACTCCTTTTCATACTATCTTTTGTTTATCTTATCAATGCAAAGATATAAAAACATTTGCAAAAACCACACTGTCATAAAACAGTAAAAGAGATGCGACTGCCGTTCGGGCAATCGCATCATCTATTTACAGGACCTGTGAACAGGTCGTCAGTCGTTTAATATATATCTTTTAGTCTTCAACCTGCTCAAGTTGCTCGGGCTGCTTTACATCCACAAGCTCAACATCGAAGCGGAGAGCCTCGTTGGGACCGATACCGCTCAGAGGATTGAACGGATTGGGAGTACCGCTCTCGCCGTAAGCCAACTCGGCAGGAATCCAAAGTGTAATTTTACCGCCCTTGCCGACAAGTTTCAGACCCTCGGTCCAACCCTTGATTACTCCGTCGAGACGCAGTTCAACATTCTCGGACTCCGTTAAACGCTGGTTCAGCATAGTCAGACGACGCTCTTTTTCCTCATCACTTAAGGTCTCATCTTTCTCGACCTTTGCAATCTGTTTTTTAAGTTCTTCTACGCGCTTGTATGACGAGTCGAAGACATAACCGTTGGCGCATGAACCCTCATAGCGCACATAGACTGTAAAATTATCATCGGTTGCCTTCACATTCTTATCTCCCTTCTTGTCTATGCGATAGAGCAGACCGCTCTCGGTCTTCTTTACGCCGCACTTCTTCTCAACCTCGGCAAGCCACTTCTCGGACTGCTCCTTGAGTTCCTCGGAACGAATCTCGGTGAAATATCTGCGCAAGTAGTCATTAGCCTGGAGAAGCACATCTTCGCTGTCGGGGTTTTCGGGGTCGATTTCCCAACCTTCAGTCATACCTTTGGTAAACCAGTATGTCTGTATCGAAATATTCGCATTATCACGCATACCGTGACCCAACTCGTAACCAAAAGCATACGATACGCTTTGACGCTCATCGTCGTTCTCGAACATCTCATCGGCAGGGCCGTACTTCACAACGGTAGAATCGCCGTTAGCCAGACGAACGCTATCCATCTCGGCACGTTTTTGCATCAAGTTCATATAACGTTCATTAGCCTTCTGGCTAAAGTATGACTCCAAAGTCTCTACTGCTTCATCATACCCTCCATCATTACCTCTCCGTACCTTTTTACCAAGCGCAGCATCATTAAATCCGTTCCCGATGCTCTCTATATCGAGAGGCAGGACATTCCCATACTGGTACTTCATACCAATACCGTTGTTCAATCCCAGCATATAAGAGAGCGAATCCATATTGTCTTGGTCACCCTTGGTAAGACGACGATATGGGTCTACCTTGTCCGAGCAGCAGCTTATACTCAACACAGATACTGCACACAGAACAACAACAGTCGTAACTGTCGATAAACTAACTAAAATCTTTTTCATACCTTTATTATGTTTTTGATTCATTTGTTTTTTCTCAAACAACCAAGCGTTTATTACAAACTCTGCAAATATATAAAATATTTATCAATAATATCAACAAAGTCAATAGATATGCCTGTTAAACGATTCGACCTCTATAACATCCACCTCATAGAAGAGCGTCGTATTGGGGTCTACGCCCAACTCCTCGTTACCGCCGACACCATAGGCCTGGTCTGATGGAATCCATGCCGCCGCATGACCGCCGACACCAACCATACGCAGCAACTCCTGCATTCCCGGGACCAACTCCGAAAGAGCGAGGCGAACCGTATCCGCCGCCTCCGCAGAACCCTTCACATAACTGCCGTCACTGCGCGTAAGACGGTAACTTAGCTTCAGCGTATCGCGCTGACTCGATGCCAGTTTCTGCTGATTGCCTGCGTTATCCACACGATAAGCAACACCTGAACGGGTACGGGCATAGGAGCGGTTATTCTTTACCAAATCGGCCAAAAACTGCTCCTCATATTGTCTGAACCGTTCGTATGCCGCATAGTTCATCTGGCGCAGATAGTAATCGCGCGCATCGGCCATAGTCATAACCTCGCGGTTGCCATATACATCGCGTATGCCGGCACAGAGCGCCTCGACATTGAGCGTCGAGTCCATCTGCATAAGATTATGACCGACATTCAAACCTATAACATACGCAAGCGAGTCAGCCTCGGCAGGCAGATAATTCGACACCTTTTTCTTACATGAAACGACGCACAGCAGCACAAAGACCGCCGGCAGCAACACATTTACAACTCTCTTCATACCTAATACCTATCACTACACTAAACTACTCATTGGACTTGAGTGCCATGCCGCACATCTTATACAACATTCGCGCGCCGACCGAAGCGTCGATACATCCATCCTTGCCCGGGACGACCTCCACAAGGTCAAAACCCGCAATGCGACGCCCCGAACGGGCGACGCAATCCATAAGATAGACCGCCATATCGAAACTCATACCGCCGGCAACGGGCGTTCCCGTATGCGGACAATACTCTATCGAGAGTGCATCGATATCAAAACTTATATATACCGTCTGCGGCAATGCCTCGGCAATCTCTGCGCATACCGACGCCCATGTACGCCCCTCAAACAAGGCTCTCGACAATATATCGCCGCCGAAACTGACTACCCTCTCATCACTCATGGCAATCTCCTGCTCGGCATAGCAGAAATCACGCACACCGACCTGAACAAGGCGCTCTACCTGAGGGATATCGCGCAGCACATTATACATTACGGAGGCGTGGGACGACTCGAAATTCTCATACGCACAGCGCAAATCACGATGTGCATCCAGATGCAGGATACCGATACCTCCCGACTGCTCGGCAACAGCCTTTATAGCCCCGTATGAGGTCGAGTGGTCGCCACCGACCAGCCCCACAATCTTACCCTCGGCGGCACGCTGTCTGCATTGGGCGTATATTTTGGCATTTACCTTCGCACTGCCTTCGTTTATGCGTCGTATCTTGCGTATGAAATAATCACCCGATGCGTCGCCGCCATCCTCAAGATGCTCTATAACGCGCTCGGCATCGGGGCGCAGACGCTGCGACAACTCCAAAATAGAGTAATCAATCTGCTCGGTGGCGATACCTTCGCGCCAACGGTCGGGCGACACGGGGTCGTAGAAATCGAGCTGGGTCGAGGCGTCGATAATGGCGTCGGGAGCATAGACGGCCCCTGCACCGTATGACGTGGTGACATCCCACGGTGCAGAGACTATAACCAGTTTCGACGCCTCGGGCGTGAACGGCATACCGAAGTAGTTGCCGTTATCGACACCCACCGAGTCTGGATTGAAATTTTGAATACTCATATATCTGCCTGCATTTAGATATACAAAGGTAGTAAAAAATAGTTATATTTGTAAATCAAAACCGCGAAGTGAGGATGATAAAAATCGTAATCGACAAAGATATACCCTTTCTGGAGGGTTTGTTCGACCCTTTTGCCCGCGTCGTGCGCATAGCAGGCAAGGATATAGGGGCTGACGCGGTAAAAGATGCCGACGCACTCATAGTGCGTACTCGAACCAAGTGCAACGCAGCACTGCTTGAACACTCGACCATAAAACTCATAGCAACGGCGACAATCGGCACCGACCATATCGACACCGACTGGTGCCGCAGCCGGGGAATAGAGGTATGCAACGCTCCCGGATGCAACGCCAGAGCCGTATTGCAATGGGTGGCTGCCGTACTTGTACATCTGCTCCGCCGCCGCAAAAGCAGACCTGAGGAGACCACGCTCGGAATAATAGGCGTGGGACACGTCGGCTCTCTCGTACTCGAATATGCCGAAATGTGGGGGTTCAAAACATTGTGCTGCGACCCTCCGCGCGAAGAGAGGGAACATCTCGGGTTTATGTCGGCACGCGATGTATTCATGCGCTCCGACATCGTTACCCTGCACGTTCCGCTCGATGCAACGACATATCATTTAGTCGATAAGTATATGCTATCTTCAGCGCACAAACCTTTTATTATCAACGCTTCGCGCGGAGAGACAGTAGATACCGAAGCCATTCTCGCCTCGGGGGCGGAGTTTGCTCTCGACGTTTGGGAGGGGGAGCCGAATATAGACCTTCGGGCGCTTGCACGGGCAGAGGTCGCGACGCCGCACATAGCAGGCTACTCGCTTCAGGGCAAGGCAAACGCCTCGGCAGTCGTCGTGCAGACCATTGCGAGGTATTTCGGATTGCCGCTGACGGAGTGGTACCCATCGCAGGCAGAGCGCTCCAAACCATCGCCAATAACATGGGAGCAACTATGCAGCCGCATAGGCTCATACTGCGACATAGATGCCGAGAGCCGCAGACTGAAGGAGCATCCTCATCTGTTCGAGAAGATACGCAATGAATACGATTACCGGCAGGAGTTTTTCTGACACTACCCTGCGGGTCAGGCATACCATGCCGAGATGGCGGCATTATGGCACCTACGCACTCTGCAAAGCCGCCGCTTAACACAAAAGGCACCTTCAAATGAAGGTGCCTTTTGTGTTAAACACTTTGATGTGCTTAACTACAAAGCGACTGTCGATTATTTACCGAAGAAATCGCCTATCTGGTCATTGGGAACGATTGCCTCTTTGAACATATATGCTCCCGTCTTCTCGGACTTGACCATTTTGATACATTTGGTAAACTGTTTACCTGTACCCGTTTTCAGTGTTGCGACTACTTTCTTTGCCATAGTGAGTAATTATTTAATTTCTCTGTGAACGGTAACCCTCTTAAGATAGGGATTGTACTTTTTGCGTTCCAGACGGTCGGGAGTGTTCTTCTTGTTTTTGGTTGTAATGTAGCGGGACATTCCCGGAACTCCGCTCTCTTTCTGTTCGGTGCATTCGAGTATTACCTGCACTCTGTTGCCTTTCTTTGCCATCGTACTCTGTTTTTAGTAGACTTTTTTCGGTGCCGCAGCCTCTCTCAATGCAACTGCAAGACCCTTTTTGTTAATGGTTTTCATTCCGGACGTCGATACCTTCAACGTAATCCAGCGTCCCTCTTCCTCGGACCAGAAACGCTTTGTCTTCAGATTGGGGCTGAAGGTGCGCTTGGTCTTGTGGTGCGAGTGGGAGACATTGTTGCCCACCACTGCGGTTTTACCTGTAATTTCGCAGACTTTCATCGTTAAACTTTTTGTAATTTGTTTATTAACAGAGAATTTACCACTCTCCGCCACTCAGCACGGTTCCATTGCCGCACTTTCGGGGAGGCAAATATACTAATAAATTTACAAATGACAATACGATATTACATATTTCTGCCGAGAACAGCATCCCGCAGCATCTCTATCGCATAGGCCACTGCGCGGTCCATTATCTGCTCGCGGTGGGTTCCGCAGTTGCGCATAACAGCCTTGCATCCGTGCGCAGTTGCAACGGCAATCCATACGGTACCGACCGGCTTCTCGTCGCTGCCGCCGGTCGGGCCGGCGATGCCTGTCGTCGCGACACCGAAATCGGCACCCGTGATGCGTCTGACACATTCGGCCATCTCCATCGCCGTCTGCTCACTCACAGCGCCGAAGTGTTCTATCGTCTCGGGATTCACGCCAAGCACACCGATTTTCGAGGCGTTGGAATAGGTCGTGGCTCCCAACAAAAAGTAGTCGGAGGCGCCGGGCATAGCCGTAAAGGCTGACGCAAGGCGGCCGCCGGTACAACTCTCGGCAACGGCAAGGCTCATAGAATTATCCCTGAGCAGGCGATGCACGACAGACTGTAACGTATCGGTATCATAACCCACTATATTATCGGGAATTATATCGTAGAGTTTACGGAACTGCGCCTCGATATCGGCATTCGCCATATCGCCATCGACCTCGTATGCCGACAGACGCAGGCGCACCATATTCGGCGCAGGCAGGTAGGCTAACTTCAGATATGAAGGCAATGCTTTTTCCCATCCCGCGATACGCTCGGCAAGCAGCGACTCGGCTATGCCGAATGTAACAAGCGTGCGGTGGACGATATCCATTCGCGACGGAATCTTGCGCAGGCGGGGCAGCACCTCCTCTTCCATAAGCCAACGCATCTCGAACGGGACGCCCGGCAGGTTTACGACAATGCTCTCATCCTCCTGCGTCCACAGACCGGGTGCCGTACCATGTGCATTGAAGAGCGTTTCGCTGCACTTGGGAACAAGAACCTGCGTATAGTTATATGAGTTAAACGGTATATTTCGTCGTGCAAGCAGGTCGCGCACATGTCTCTCAACTTCGGGGTCTCTCACCAACTCGCTGTCGAACACGTGAGCCAGAACATCTTTCGTTCTGTCGTCGCTCGTTGGGCCAAGTCCGCCGGTGGTAATTATCAATTCGTAGTTCGCAAGACCGTGCAGCAAGGCGTATTTTATCTGCTGGGGGTCGTCGCTGACAGTCATACGCTCCGCAACGATTATACCCACAGAGTTGAGTTTCTGCGAAATGTAAGTGGCATTGGTATCGGTTATATGACCTATGAGAAGTTCATCGCCGATAGTTACTATCATTGCCTTCATCTCAAGTGAGTTTTTTACAATTACTTATATATATTATAATAATCATTCGCCCTCGCTGCCAGGGTGAGAACCGGACAGATGCCCTGCTCCGTCCGTATCGGATTCGTCCGCCGTTTTCGTTTTCGCTTTGGGGTCGGCCTCGGCTATCAGCATACGGCAGGTATCGTGCATAAGTTTCATGCCCTCGTAGACGATACCGGTATAGAGTTGTACAAGCGTTGCTCCTGCATCAAGCATGGCCTTGACATCCTGCGGCGTCATAAGACCGCCGACACCTATTATAGGATAGGTTCCGTTTGAGCGGACATATATGCGTCGGACAATCTCTATGGCGCGTTTGGTTATGGTGGGACCGCTGACGGTGCCTATTCCCGCAGGTATATTTTCACTCTGCAACCCCTCGCGCGAGGAGGTGGCATTGACAGCCACGATACCGTCGAGAGGCGTTTCGAGCATAATATCTGTCATATCGTCGATAAGCTCATCGGAGAGGTCGGGCGAGATTTTCAGCAATATTGGACGATACTCATTCTGACCGCGACGGAACTCGAACAAAGGAGTAAGTATCCGCAAAACATTCTCTTTGTTCAGAGGCAGAGACTCCTTCTGTCCCGTATTGTGGCTCACATTAACCGTAAAGTAGTCCACATATTGATAGAGATTGCGGAAAACCTTAAGATAGTCAACCGGCTGGTCTTCGACAGGAGTAATATTGTTGCGGCCTATGTTGCAGCCGACGACCATCTCCTCGTGCGGTTGGCGCAGGCGCGTTATGGCGCGCTCCAGACCGAGATTCGCAACGCCTATGCGGTTGAATAACGCCTTATCCTTTTTCAGTCTGAACAGACGCGGGCGCGGATTGCCCGTTTGCGGTCGAGGAGTTATCGTTCCCACCTCGACGAAGCCGAAGCCAAGCGCCGACAGCTCACGGTAGATATCGGCATTGCGGTCAAAGCCGGCGGCAACGCCTATGGGATTCCTGAAACTTATGCCGAAGACCTCCCGTTCAAGCGACGGGTGCTGCACGGCGTAACATTTGCGTAGTATTGTCCGTCCGAGAGGCATACGGCCTATGGCACCCAGAAGCCATACAAAGATGGCGTGCGCCCTCTCGGGATTGAACATAAACAATATCGGACGTATGATTTTTCTATACATAGCCACAATTATCTGAATGCAAAGTTAATAATTTTATTCAATTTATGAGCCATGAATCTATGAATTAGCCGATGCGCCACAGTTCTTTTACCGCTGCGGCAATCTTTTTCCCGGGCAGTAATTGTTTATTGCCAATTTTTATTAAATTTGCGCAACTAAACGCTTTATGTAAAATCAAAATACAACGCAATGGCTGAATTTATCTATCAGGAGCCTTTCCCCCTCGGGGAAGATACGACGGAATACCGTCTTTTGACAAAAGATTATGTTAAGGTTGTCGAGTGCGACGGCCGCAAAATACTCAAGGTAGACCCCAAAGGTCTCGAACTGCTCGCACGCGAGGCATACGCCGATGTATCGTTCTATCTGCGTGCAGCACATCTCCAGAAACTGCGCAACATCCTCGACGACCCCGAAGCCACCGACAACGACAAATTCGTGGCATACACCATGCTGCTCAACCAGTGTGTGGCGGCCGAGGGAGAACTGCCTACCTGTCAGGATACCGGTACCGCAATCTGCATCGCAAAGAAGGGTGAAGATGTATACACCGGCACCGACGACGCGGAGTGCATATCGCGCGGCGTATTCGAGACCTATCGCGACCGCAACCTGCGCTACTCGCAGGTGGTGCCTATCTCAATGACGGACGAACACAACTCGGGAACCAACCTCCCCGCGCAAATCGACATCTACTCCACACGAGGCAACGAATACAAGTTCCTCTTTATAACCAAAGGCGGCGGCTCGGCAAACAAGACCTTCCTCTATCAGCAGACAAAAGCGCTGCTCAATGAAGAGTCTTTGACAGCATTCTTCAAGGAGCATATCAAAGACCTCGGAACATCGGCTTGTCCGCCCTATCACCTTGCTGTCTGCATAGGCGGCACCTCGGCCGAGATGTGTCTCTCGACGGTAAAGAAGGCTTCGGCAGGCTATCTCGACCATCTGCCCACGTCGGGAAATGAGGGCGGAAGATGTTTCCGCGACCTTGAGTGGGAGAAGAAGATAGAGAAGATATGTCAGGAGATGGGCATCGGAGCGCAGTTCGGAGGTAAATATTTAGTTCACGATGTGAGAGTTATACGCGCACCGCGTCATGCTGCATCGTGTCCCGTAGCCATCGGCGTAAGTTGCTCGGCTGACCGCAACATAAAGGCTAAAATAACAGCAGAGGGTATCTTCGTCGAGCAACTCGAGAAGAATCCGGCACGTTTCCTGCCGGCAGAGGCTCCTGCAATGTCGCCGGCTGTGGATATAGACCTCGACGAGGGTATGGACAAGGTCAGAGAGATACTCACCCGCTACCCTATCAAAACGCGTCTCAACCTTAAGGGTACACTTATCGTAGCACGCGATATAGCCCACGCACGCATAAAGAAGATGCTCGACGAGGGCAAACCCATGCCGGAATACTTCAAGAAGCATCCCGTATACTATGCCGGTCCGGCAAAGACGCCGCAAGGTATGGCTTCGGGTTCCTTCGGCCCCACGACGGCAGGACGTATGGACCCATACGTAGACCTGTTCCAGAAGAACGGCGGTTCGCTTGTAATGGTAGCCAAGGGCAACCGCTCACAGGAGGTTACAGATGCCTGCAAGGCCAACGGCGGTTTCTACCTCGGCTCAATAGGCGGTCCGGCAGCGATATTGGCAAAGAACTCCATAAAGAGCGTCGAGGTGGTAGACTTCCCCGAGTTGGGTATGGAGGCCGTGCGCAAGATTTACGTCGAGAACTTCCCTGCATTTATAATTGTGGACGACAAAGGGAACGACTTCTTTGCCGACTTCAAGCACTAAAAATAACACACACGCAGCATAGGCATACCGGTTCGGTATGCCTGCTGCAATTAAAACAGGACGTCAGGGCAATAAACGGCCGGCAGTTTACGTTCTCCGGTTAATTAATTACAGAAGATGTTCAGATTCATAAAATCGTTTTTCCTAACGGCGCTCCTGCTCCTCACGGCGGCAGGCGCATATGCCGAAGATGTAACGTTCAAAATCAACGTAGAGTTGTTTGCGACGGTCGGTCAGCCGCTCAGAGTGGAGTTCACGCTCAACGCAGTTCCTGACAAGGGGTCGTTTACCGCTCCGTCATTCGACGGTTTCGACGTCATAGCCGGTCCGGTAGAATCAAGCGGCCGTTCGATACAAATCATCAACGGAAATTCGACAACAAGCGCGAGCCATACCACAACCTATCTCCTATTACCTCATAACAGCGGCACCTTTACCATAGGTGCTGCATCGGTAAAGGTAGACGGCAAGCGTTACTCTACGCATCCGACCCCCGTAGAAGTCAAGGATGCCGGTTCAACGACGACCGCACAAGAACAAAACGGCAACGAGAACAGTCAGGCAACCGACAGCAACGGGCAAATCAGCGGCGAAGATTTGTTTATAAGTCTCTCCTTCTCGCGTAATAACGTTTATAAAGGCGAAGCGATACTGGCCACGCTCAATCTCTACAACCGTTCTGCTTTGGTGGACTATGCTCTGAACAAACAGCCGGCATTTGACGATTTCTGGGCCCATCAGCTTGACCCTGTACGCAATATACGACGCGAGAACTACAACGGCAAAGTATACGAGGTCTACACAATCGGCAACTGGCTCCTCTATCCGCAAAAATCGGGACAACTGACAATAGAACCGGTGGAGATGACGGCGACAATCCAGATTCAGGCACCAAGCACCGGAGGCGGATTCGACCCGTTCAGCAACATGTTCAATGTTTACAATATTGAACGCAAATTGGCGACCAAACGCATATCCGTAAATGTCAAGGATTTGCCGGCAGGCGCTCCGAGCAGTTTCTCGGGTGCCGTAGGACACTTCTCGATTGAGAGCGCACTCTCGGCATCGCAACTCGAGGCAAACTCATCGGCAACATACA
>JAFLRT010000029.1 GCA_022511295.1 Alistipes sp.
CCCTATGTATCGTCGCCTTGGTAGGCCGTTACCCTACCAACTAGCTAATACAACGCATACCCATCCGCAACCGCCGGAGCTTTCAACCACCAGAGATGCCTCCAGTGATGTTACGGGGTATTAGTACCGATTTCTCAGTGTTATCCCCCTGTTGCGGGCAGGTTGTATACGCGTTACGCACCCGTGCGCCGGTCGCCGTCCGATTCGTGCAAGCACAAATCCCCGCTGCCCCTCGACTTGCATGTGTTAAGCCTGCCGCTAGCGTTCATCCTGAGCCAGGATCAAACTCTCCATTGTAAAAAATTATAATGTTTGTTTAGAGCCTGACTACTCAATTCCTCTAAAGGATATTGACAGATAAATACTACACTTTCTCTCAATTATTAACCAGTAATTCAAAGAACCGTTTGAAAAAATCTTCGCCGCATTTCTTTAGCGTGCGTGAGTGCAAAGGTAAAGCAACTTTTACAATCCACCAAATATTTTTTCAAGAACTTATCAACATTTTTATCACCACCTTTTCAACAACCAACTTTTTCAAGTTGCGGTCAGATGACCTTTCTGCGTTGTTCAAAGAGCGTTTCTCAAATGCGGATGCAAAGGTAGCGACTATTTTTTAATATGCAAATATTTTGAAACTTTTTTTGTCATTTTTTTCATCATATTTCCACTTCAGAGATGCTTTCAACCGCTATACCTATATTATATATGCGTGCGCGAAGAGAAAACGAGAAATTTGCATATGTGCGTTTGTTTTACAACAGAAGTCTTATCGACTCGGCATCCCCTGAACATATTGGGCGCGGCTCCAACTTTATCGTAAAGTGCATTCTTCAACAGCCGTTTTTCAACAGATGCGTCCTCTTATCTAAAGTCGATAATGTCGTAATCTTTATAGCGTGAGGCGTCGAAACGTGCAAGAGGGGTTGTCGTGCGGCGGATATCGTTGATAGTAATCACCACCCTGTCATTCGCTATCACATACTCAATCCTGCGGGGAAGGTGCGACTTTGAATCAACGGTAACATCGACCACCATATTGTCATTGGCGCTGCCATTAGCAGCCGTCAGGCGCACGACACTCTCCCTACTATTATCCGAGAGCAGTTGCGGGTGGTACTCATCGCTCACAAAGTCCAGACCATCAACAGGATTATTCAGAATATTATGTTCCGACGTGTTCACATTGTCTATCGAAATCTCCTTATACTCATTGTTAATCTCATAGCGCAGCTTGCCGTCGCAATAGACCTCGACAACATCGCCAACCCTCATCGTATATCCACGACCCACAACGGTATAGTTACCTTCGATATTGGATTCCCCTCCCGTAACACTAAAACTGACATCATAGTTGCCAAGTTCCTTAACGGCCGCAGCAAGCGACCTGACAACGGCGTTGCCCTTATCATCGGCATAGGTCGAAAGAGCCGTGCCGCAAAACATCACAATCAAAAAAAGAATCTTCTTCATAACCGAATCATCTCTAAAATATCTTTATGACAGTCCCAACTCCTGCAACTTCGCCTCAAGCGACGGCAAATCGTAGAACTTAATCTCGCGGGGTTTCGCCCCTATCTGCGGCCCGACGACGCCGGCCCGTTCAAGTTGCGTCATAATACGTCCGGCACGGTTAAAACCGACTTCATAGTTGCGCTGTATATATGATGTCGATATCTGGCCTCCCGACACGGCATCACGGGCAATCTCGGCAAACAAAGCATCGTACTTAATCGCCCCGCCGCCCAAATCACTGCCGCCGTCAGAACCGGCCGCACCAGGCTCCTCATAGTCGGGAAGCATATATGCTGACGAATAGCCGCTCTGCTTTCCTATGAACTCAACTATGCGTTCGACCTCATCGGTCTCGACAAGCGCGCACTGGATTCGCGTGAGTTCGCCGTCCTTAGAAAATAGCATATCGCCGCGACCGATAAGATGATTTGCTCCGGGCTGGTCGAGAATGGTCTTCGAATCGACGGTGGACATAACACGAAAGGCAATTCGCGAAGGGAAATTAGCCTTTATACCACCCGTAATAACCTTTACATCGGGGCGTTGCGTAGCGATAATAAGGTGAATACCGGCCGCACGCGCCTTCTGTGCCAGACGCATAACAGGCGCCTCGACCTCCTTTGCCATCATAATCAAATCCGCAAACTCGTCTATAACAACCACTATATAAGGCATATAGTAATGTCCATGCTGTGGATTGAGGCGGCGGTTAAGGAACTTGTTATTATACTCGACGATATTCTTTGCACCGGCCTTCTTGCACAACTCCAGGCGGTTGCCCATCTCGATACAGAGGCTGTTAAGCGTATTGACAGCCTTTTTGGGGTCGGTAATAATCGACTCATCCTCCGACTGCATACGCGCAAGGAAGTGTTTCTCGAGTTTGGAGTAGAGCGAAAACTCGACCATTTTGGGGTCAATAAGCACAAACTTGAGTTGCGAGGGGTGTTTGCGGTAGAGCAGCGAGGTTATTATCGCATTGAGACCTACGGACTTACCCTGTCCCGTAGCACCGGCAACAAGCAGGTGAGGTATCTTTGCCAAATCGAAGACGAAATTCTCATTCTGTATCGTTCGACCGATAACCACAGGCAGTTCCGCCTCATACTGCTGGAAGCGCTTCGAAAGGATGGACGAGCGCATGGAGACAATCTCCTTATTATGGTTCGGCACCTCGATGCCAATCGTACCGCGACCAGGCATAGGAGCGATAATACGTATACCCAACGCTTTAAGGCTCTGGGCTATATCATCCTCCAAGCCCTGAATCTTGGATATCTTTACGCCCTGCTCCTGAACAATCTCGTAGAGGGTTACAGTCGGACCTACCGTAGCCTTCATCTGGCGTATAGGTATGCCGAAATTAGCGAGCGTCTCTTCAATCTGCCGCTTATTTGAACGAATCTCCTCGTCGGTAACCTGCGAATCGGAGCTATGCTCGTCCAACAGGTCTGCCGAGGGACGGCGGTAATCGTTCAAATCCTTCATCGGGTCATAGAGCGTGCCGATATGGGTATCATCAACCTGCGCCGCCTTATGCTCCTGCACTACAATCTTCAAGCGGCTATGTTCATCCGAGGGATGCTCATCATCCACCTCCTCAAAATCGCTATCCACAGCGACCTGTGATACACTTCGTCTCGGTTTTAACGGAACCGCAACATCCTCAGGACCGTCAGACTCTATGAACAACTCCTCATCGGAGTCGGGATTAACCTCCGCTCCGGCTGCAACATCGGTATCGGTATCAGTCGTCGCAGTGGATTCATCTGTTTCCACATCGCCGGTACCGTCGTCGCCTGCGTTATAGCTTTCATCGTGGATTTGCTCCGCAGGCGTATCGGAACTCATATCATCAACCGTATCGGTATCATATATCGGAGTAAATATCTCCGTCTCACCGGTATCGTTGCCCGTATAACGCTCGTCAGCAGGAAGTTCCTTAAACTCGCTCTCAAACTCTTGCTGCTCATGTGTCAAATCCGGCTCTTCGGAACCATCCTCCACGTCTTGTGCAGCCGCCTCCGCAGCCCGAGCCTCCTCCTCGGCTATTCGCGCTGCTCTCTCTGCTTCTTTGGCCGCACGGCGCTCGGCACGTCTCTCCATACGGGCAGCAAACCCGGCTTGCAACTTATCGGCCAACGCCTTGCCGCCGCCGACAACCGAATTGCCGGCATCATTAAGCGTATTGATAAAGTTTCGGTTGATAAACACGCCTGTCAGAATCCAACATACAACCAGCAATATAATCGTACCGGCCTTTCCTATCTTTCCGGTGCCTTCGACACCGCCACCGAGATATGTCGCGACCTCGATACCGAAATTACCGCCCCAACCGCTGTTAAACATCGGAAATGCCTCTTTGCTGAATGCGAGACCCAGCGTAAGCGAACCAAGCAGCAGAACCAATGTACAACTGAGTGTGGAATGGTTGAACAGAAGCGGGCGTCGGCGTACGACCCGCACTCCGAACAACATCAGCATAACAGGCACCAGTATACCGAAAACACCGAAGGAGCGATGCACAAGCAGGTCGCCTATATACGCACCAACCGAACCGAAAGAGTTGCTGAATGTACGGTTCTCATCGTGCGAGGTCAATGCGGCATAGTCCTCCTTCCAATGGAAGTAATAGGACAGTACAGAGAGTGTCAATATCAAACCCGCCGTAACTATCACAATACCTATAATCCAACGTGCATTATCTTTATCAGAGCGCGTCGAGGCACTCTTTTTTGTCGATTGTTTACCTTTCACTGCCATATTCAGCCTGAATTTAGAAAGATTATTATCGTAAATATATATCTGTTTTAGCTAACTCACAACTCGGTTTTCTCTTTTGCGAAGGCTTTGCCCTCAAGGCGACGGCGGTAATCCTCATCGGCAAAGGTCATAAAAACATACTCTGCCGTATGCCCCTCATCCGCACAGAGACCGCTCTGCTCAAGCAGCAAAGCCGTGCGGCGCGCAACAGCCGCACCCGAATCAAGCACCTCGACATCACGCGAACCGATAATACGCTCCATCAGAGTACGCAAAAACGGGTAGTGGGTACATCCAAGCACTATCCTGTCGGCACCCGCATCAAGCATAGGTTCCAATACTCTGCGAACAAGAGTCTCTGTTTCATGGCTATCCTCCGCATTATTCTCCACCGCCTCGACGAAACCCTCGCCAACGGCCTTCAGAATCTTAACCTTATCGGCATACAACGACGAGGTGCGCAGGAAAAGTTCTCCCTCGAGACTGCGGGCCGTTGCAAGTACCCCGACAACTCCGCTGCGCGTCGTAAGGCAGGCCGGCTTAACAGCCGGTTCAAGACCTACGAACTGGATATCGGCATACATCTCACGCAGATACTTTACTGCCACAGCGGTTGCCGTATTGCATGCCACGACGATAAGTTTGCACCCATTATCCAGAAGGCACCGAACGGCTTCGACGGAGAAGCGGCGTATCTCATCAGCACTGCGCGAACCGTAAGGACAATTCTTGCCGTCGCCCAAATACAGCAGTGATTCACACGGCAACGCCTCGCGCAGCGAACGCCACACGCTTAAGCCTCCCAGACCCGAATCAAACACTCCTATCGGTCTATTGTCCATAACCGTTGAAAATATCCGTTATTCGCCGCGCAACATCATCGCTCTGCATACCGTCCACATCGATAACGCGATGCGCCCGCATATAGCACGGCTCACGCTCCTCGATACCCCTGGCTATGAAATCGCGCAATTCCTCATCCTTCAATCCCCGCAGCAGCGGTCGGCGCTCACGCCCGTAAAGCGACATACGACCGGCGATACATTCAGCCGACATACGCAGGTACACTGTCGTGCCGGCACCTTTCAGGTAGTCCATATTATCTCCCCACAACGGCAGACCGCCACCAACGGAGACTATTGCACTACCTTCACGGGCCACAATCCCCTCCAGCACACTGCGCTCGGACTGACGGAAATACTCCTCACCTGCATAGCGGAAAATATCGGCTATGGCAGCACCCTCGGCACGCTCCACCTCGCTGTCGGTATCCCAAAAACGGACGCCGGCAAGACGTGCAGCCTTACGACCCGAAGAACTTTTGCCACTCCCCATATATCCCACCAAAAAGAGTTTCATATCTTATCAAAACAGGTTCAACTGTTCGGAGTCAGTCTCCTCGTCCAACTCATTATGAGGGCGCTCTATAACTATCTCCGCCTCGTCCATATCGTCAAGCACCTCTACAACCTCTTCCGTTGCCATATCCGCAGTGTCGGGTTGTTCGGGTGCCGTTTTTATCCGTTCAGCCGGCATACCGGACTGCTGGGACTCTGCAGGCATGGCAGCATATTCCGTATCGGCAGAGGTTACGGTATCATCTATCGCCTCCGGCACTTCCTGCTCCTCCGGTTCTTCCGGCTCAATGAAGGATAGCTTATCAACATCGTATGTCGAAAGGCGCTTGCCTTTGGCCCGATGGCTCTTGACACCGATAAACTCATCTACATCTATCTCATCGGCCGGACGTGAAGCGTGTGCGCCCTTATATGTTACAACCAACTTAGCTCCGCTCTTGTCAGTTACGCATACAAAGTCGCTCTGACCGTTCTCGTCGAGGAAATACTGCATACGGTCGCTCATCTCAAGCGGGAAGCGTTTCATATAGTAATACCCCTGCTCGCGGTCGAAATAACAAAGCGAGTAAATCTTATCCGATGAGTATTTATGCACCATAACCGTCTCGTCGGGGAAATGCTGCGACGTATCGAATCCCGTAATATAATACTGGTTCTTCGAGGTCCAGACCGCTATCTTGTCATCTCCCTTAAACTCTCCCAGCAAACGACCGCGACCGTCGCTGTTCAGCCGGTGAATATCCTCGTCATACCATATATTGCAGCCGCTCAGCGTGGAGTTGCCCCTCTCCTTAAAGACGATTTTATGTATGCCATAGCGGGAGAAGAGGTTGCCCTGACTCTGACGACCCTTGATTGCCAATGTCGAGAAATCGAACTCCGAAATAACCTTCTTCAGTCGAGGACGCGGCTTGAAATATATCTTCAACGTTTCGGCCTCGCCATTGGGATTGACAGACATATAGAGTATCTCGCTCTTGGGCGTACCCTTCGTGATATCGTATACCTTATCGCGCGTTATACCCTTGATTGCACAGCGTTTCATCATTACGGCGCCATTCTTGCCGTCGCGGTAAAGCAGGTTGTATATCGTGCGCTCGTCATTGCGTTTGAACACGCCTATATAGTAAATACCCTTATCGAAGAAGGCTTTGTCGCTCACCTTGGTAATAACATAGCGGCCATCCTTCAAAAAGACTATAACATCGTCTATATCCGAGCAATCACACACAAACTCCGCATCCTTCATGCTCTTGCCTATGCCGAAGAAGCCCTCGGCACGATCTACATAGAGTTTGGCGTTGGTAACCGCCACCTTTGTCGCCTCGATAGAGTCGAACTCGCGTATCTCGGTGCGGCGCTCGCGACCACTGCCGTACTTCTCGCGTATGCGCTCATAATAGGCCACCGCATACTCCGTAAGGTGGTTGAGTTCGTGTTTGGTCTGTTTGATATCGGCCTCTGTCTTCTTTATCTCATTATCGGCCTTCTCGCTGTCATAACGCGATATGCGGATAAATCTCAACTCGGTAAGTTTCTGAACATCTTCCATCGTTACCTCGCGGCGCAGAACCTTTTTGAACGGCTCAAGACCTTTATCCACAGCCTCGTATGCCTCCTCACGGCTACGGCAGCCCTCTATAAGTTGGTAGAGTTTATTCTCGATAAAAATACGCTCGAGCGATGCTGCATGCCATGCCTCATTGAGTTCGTCAAGTTTAATCTCAAGTTCCCGACCCAGCAAAGCCTTTGTATTGTCAGCCGAGCGGCGCAATATCTCGCTTACGCCCATAAAAGCCGGCTTCTCATCGACTATAACGCATGAATTGGGCGAAATCGACACCTCGCAATCCGTAAAAGCATAGAGTGCATCTATCGTCCTGTCGCTCGACTCATCGGCCGACACCTGCACAACAATCTCAACCTTCTCGGCCGTATTGTCATCGACCCTTTTTATCTTTATCTTGCCCTTCTCATTAGCCTTGACTATCGACTCCTTGAGCGATTCAGTCGTGGTCGTAAAGGGTATCTCGGTTATAGCGAGCGTGCGTTTGTCTATCTTCGAAATCTTCGCACGCACCTTGACAGAGCCGCCGCGCAAACCGTCATTATAACGGCTCACATCCATCAGACCGCCCGTCGGAAAGTCGGGATAAAGCCTGAAATCACGACCCTCGAGGTGTGCTATGCAGGCATTGATAAGTTCATTGAAGTTGTGCGGCAAAATCTTCGAAGCAAGACCGACGGCTATGCCGTCAGCACCCTGCGCCAACAGCAGCGGAAACTTAACCGGAAGCGTTACAGGCTCCTCATTGCGGCCGTCATATGAGAGCATCCAATCCGTAGTCTTCTTATTGAACACCACCTCGAGCGCGAACTTCGAGAGGCGCGCCTCGATATATCGGCCGGCAGCGGCATCGTCGCCGGTAAGAATATTACCCCAGTTACCCTGGCAATCAATAAGCAGGTCTTTCTGTCCGAGCTGCACCAATGCATCTTTAATCGAGGCATCGCCGTGAGGGTGGTATTGCATGGTCTGACCGACAATATTAGCCACCTTGTTGTATCGACCGTCATCGACGCTCTTCATAGCGTGCAATATGCGTCGCTGTACAGGTTTGAGACCGTCCTCTATATGAGGCACGGCTCGCTCCAAAATAACATACGAAGCATAGTCCAGGAACCACGTCTTATACATGCCGGTAAGTTTGCGGACGCTGTCCTCGGAGGTCAGGCGGCCGAACTTTCCCGCAGCAGCAGGCGACTCCACGATGGTCGGTTCTTCTGTCTGCACATCAACCTCTTCAAACTCTTCAATCATATCTCTCTCTTCTGCCATACTCCTACTCGCTAATTATTCTCCACACGGTCCTCCTCAATGCGCAGGTTATTGATAATGAACCCCTGACGCTCAAAAGTATTCTTGCCCATATAAAACTCCAGCAATTCATGTATCGGGTCCTCCTTGGTAAGGCGCACCTTGTCCAAACGCATATTATCGCCTATAAACTCCTTGAACTCATCGGCCGATATCTCACCCAAACCTTTGAAACGGGTAATCTCCGCCGAAGAGCCGCATCTCTTTACAGCCTTCTCACGCTCCTCGTCCGAATAGCAATAGAAGGTCTCCTTCTTATTGCGCACGCGGAACAGCGGCGTCTGCAAAATATAGAGATGGCCGTTGCGTATCACATCGGGAAAGAACTGCAAAAAGAACGAGGTCATCAAAAGACGTATGTGCATACCGTCCACATCGGCATCGGTCGCGATAATAACCTTGTTGTAACGCAGATTCTCGAGGCTCTCCTCGATATTAAGAGCCGCCTGCAACAGATTGAACTCCTCATTCTCGTAGACAACCTTTTTCGTGAGACCGTAACTGTTGAGCGGCTTGCCGCGCAGCGAGAAGACAGCCTGCGTAAGCACATTACGGCTCGCGGTAATCGAACCCGAAGCCGAATTACCCTCGGTGATAAATATCATCGACTGCTCGGCAAGTTCATGCTTGTCCGTAAAATGTATCTTGCAGTCGCGCAACTTCTTATTGTTAAGCGAGACCTTTTTGGCAATCTCTCTCGCCTTTTTCTGCACGCCCGAAATGGCCTTGCGCTCCTTTTCATTATCGACAATCTTCTTCTGCAGCGCCTGCGCCGTATCCGGGTGCTTATGAAGGTAGTCGTCGAGGTGCTTGCCAAGAAAATCGCCCACAAACTGACGTATCGACACACCGGGTTCAATCTCTTTCGAGCCGAGTTTGATTTTGGTCTGCGACTCGAAGACAGGGTCGGTAACCTTGACCGAGATAGCCGCCATAATCGAAGTACGTATATCCGACGGCTCGTAATCCTTACGGTAGAACTCCTTGACTGTTTTGGCTATCGCCTCGCGAAAGGCCGCCTGGTGAGTACCGCCCTGCGATGTATACTGTCCGTTGACAAACGACCAGTAGGTCTCACCGTATCCGTCCCCGTGAGTAATCACCACCTCGATATCATCGCCCGAGAGATGTATCGGCTCATACAACGGCTGGTCGGACATCGTATCATTAACCAAATCCAGCAAGCCGTTCTTCGATACATAACTCTTACCGTTAAGCACAAACGTAAGACCCAGATTCAGATAGGTATAGTTCTTTACCATCTGCTCGACGAACTCCATATTGTATGCGTATTCGCCGAAAATCTCCTCGTCCACGCGGAACGAAATATAGGTTCCGTTCTTCTCCGACACACCGCTCTCCCACCTGTCGCTCTGCTCAAGACCTTTGGCAAAGGTTACCGTACGAGCCTCGCCGTCGCGAACCGAACGCGCCGTGAACTCGCTCGAAAGCATATTCACAGCCTTGACACCAACTCCGTTCAGACCTACCGTCTTCTTAAAAGCAGAACCTTCGTATTTGGCACCCGTATTCATCTCGCTCACAGCAGCCGACAGCGACTTGAGAGGTATACCGCGTCCATAGTCGCGCACGGTTACAACCTTATCCTCAACGGTAATCTCCACCGACTTGCCGGCACCCATGATAAACTCATCGACGGAGTTGTCGACAACCTCCTTGACAAGCACATAGATTCCGTCGTCGGACTGTGTTCCGTCGCCCAACTTGCCGATATACATACCCGGACGCAGGCGTATATGCTCGCGAGGGCTGAGGGTCTTTATGGCGTCATCGCCATAGTCTGCCATATTCTTTTTCTGTTCTGCCATATCTATTCAGAGCGTAATTCATTCAGCGCCGCAACCATATTGTCGTGAACCTCCTCAGCCAACGCTTTCTGGTCGTCAGAGGCGACCTTTTCGGCCGGCACCGGCGGCAATATCTTTATCTTTATCGTATTTCTCCAGTTAAACAGACGATTGCTGCGAACCATCGTATTCGTTCCATACATCACAACAGGCAGTATCTCCACACCGGCTTCACGCGCCAACGCAAAGGCGCCTGCCTTGAAACGGTGTATCTCGCCGTCGCGCGAACGTGTACCTTCGGGGAATATCGACACCGATACCCCTCGGTTAAGCCACTCCTTGCCCTTGGTGATGACTTTGAGCATTGCCTCAGAGCCGCTGCCGCGCTCAATGGCTATATCGCCGTGAAGAACCAGAAACTGTCCGAAAAAGGGTATGCGGAAGACCTCGCGTTTGCTCACCCAGCGGAATTGCAGAGGCACGAAATAGAGCGCCATAATATCCGTCATCGAGGTATGATTAAGAACTATGACGTAGGATTTACCCTTTTCAAGATTCTCGAGACCGCGTACATCGCGTCTCCAGAACGGAGGCACGACATAGAAGATATTCACCAGCAGGCGCGAAAGTTCATGAACCACATAACGGCGGCGGTCAAACGGGAATGTTACAAGCAATGCAAGCGCCGAGACAATGAGTATCAGCGTGCAGATAACAGCAGTGTAGATGTAAAAAATAAAACTCAACATAGTAAAAAAAGCATGGTCCGAGCCATAATATTTCAATTTGCAATTTTACTAAATTTATCCCGTTCAGACTAATTTCAGCGCCATTTTTTTTCAACAAAATGCAAAAAAGGTCGCGCCTGAAACAAAAAAAATGCGGGAACCGACCTAATATCGGTTCCCGCACATATTCAACGGTTTGAGATGCATCCGGACAACGGCGAAGTCTCTATCTCTCTGCGCGCATGGGATTGCTTAAGAAATCCTCATACGAGAGTCTTATACCCTCCCGCAAATCCGTGCGTGCGCGCCACCCCAAAGCCGCCGCCTTTGATACGTCGAGCAGCTTGCGAGGCGTTCCGTTAGGCTTGCTTGTATCCCAGCGAATCTCGCCGTCATACCCCACTACGTCCGCCACAAGCTCGGTAAGCGCCTTTATCGTTATCTCCTTTCCCGTACCGGCATTGACAGTCTCATTGCCGCTGTAATTATTCATCAAAAAGAGGCAGAGGTCAGCCAAGTCATCCACATACATAAACTCACGCAACGGCGAGCCGTCGCCCCAACACGTAACATATGGAGCGCCCTCAACCTTCGCCTCGTGAAAACGGCGTATAAGAGCCGGAAGTACGTGGCTGTGCGTGGGATGATAGTTGTCATTCGGACCGTAAAGATTCGTAGGCATAACGCTTATATAATCCGTACCGTACTGGCGGTTAAGGTATTCGCAATACTTCAGCCCCGATATCTTTGCCAGCGCATAGGCCTCGTTTGTCTGCTCCAAAGATGATGTGAGAAGGCAATCCTCCTTCATAGGCTGAGGCGCCAGGCGCGGATAGATACACGACGAACCGAGAAACTCGAGTTTACGGCAGCCGTTACGCCAGGCGGAGTGGATGACGTTCATCTCAAGTATCATATTGTCGTACATAAAGTCTGCCGGCGACGTATTGTTCGCCACAATGCCGCCAACCTTTGCCGCAGCCAGAAATACATAGTCGGGACGCTCCTCCGCAAAAAAGCGCTCAACGGCCTCCTGACGGCATAAATCCAGTTCGGCGTGTGTCCGCGTAATGATATTGTCGTATCCCTCACGTTGCAGTCGGCGTACAATGGCAGAGCCTACCATACCCCGATGACCGGCAACGTATATCTTATCGTGTTTCTCCATGCTTACTCACTATTTGACTATTCCGTGTTCGAGGTATTCGGCCAGATTGGTGCGTATATACTCCCCTGCCCTCTCAACGGCGACCTTCGCCATATCGGCATCGACCATAATGCGCACAAGTTCCTCAAACGATGTCTTCTTGGGATTCCAACCCAGTTTCTCCTTCGCCTTTGTCGGGTCGCCCAAAAGATTGACTACATCCGTCGGACGGTAGAACTCGGGAGAGACCTCGACAATAACACGTCCCGTAGCGACGTCCACGCCCCTCTCGCTGGCACCCTCGCCCTCCCAGCGCAACTCTATGCCGACGTGCCGGAAAGCCAACGTCGCAAACTCGCGCACGGAGTGCTGCTCTCCGGTGGCAATAACAAAATCCTCCGGCGTCGGGTTTTGCAGTATAAGCCACATACACTCCACATAATCACGCGCATAGCCCCAGTCGCGAAGCGACGAGAGATTGCCCAGGAAGAGTTTATCCTGCTTGCCCTGAGCAATACGCGCTGCCGCAAGAGTTATCTTGCGCGTAACGAAAGTTTCACCTCGGCGCTCGGACTCGTGGTTGAACAGAATACCCGAACAGCAATACATACCATAAGCCTCGCGGTACTCCTTCACAATCCAGAATCCGTATAGTTTGGCAACGGCATAGGGGCTATATGGATGGAAGGGTGTCGTTTCACTCTGCGGACACTCCTCGACCTTGCCGTACAGTTCCGACGTAGAAGCCTGATATATACGGCAACTATCAGTAAGACCGCACTGGCGCACCGCCTCAAGTACACGCAGCACACCCGTAGCATCTACATCGGCCGTAAACTCGGGCGAGTCGAAACTCACCTGTACATGCGACTGCGCGGCGAGATTATATATTTCGGTCGGCCTTACACGGTTAATGACCTGCAAAATGCTCATCGAATCGCCGAGGTCGGCATAGTGCAGATGAAAATTGGGTTTACCCTCGAGATGCGCGATACGCTCACGATAGTCCACCGACGAGCGGCGTATGGTTCCGTGAACATCGTAACCTTTCTCAAGTAAAAATTCCGCCAGGAATGAACCGTCCTGACCCGTAATGCCTGTTATTAGCGCCGTATTTCTGCTCATAATTATGTTTTACTGCTTATATTTATATCGCGCAAAGATACAAATAATATCCTATTTTACATTTATTTATGGAAAGTTTATAACTGCAAACATATACGATACCGCTGCATCATACAAGTTCATCGTTTCAATTCCCTCTTCGCAACACGTTTTCTGCGCCACTCACCAAACAACAATCCCGGCAGCGTTATCAGAATCCATCCACAGCGTTTAAGTTGCTTGCGAGGCTCGCACTTGATACGATACAAAAACTCCATATGATGTTCGACAAGCCACTTGGGCGCGCGTGCGGATTCAACAGAACTGAAAAACTTAAAAACAGCCCCCACTGCTATCATCACACCGTGATTCAGGTGAGGTTTGAGGTTGTGCATAAAATGCTCCTGCTTGGGGGCGCCCAACGCCACCCATATAATATCCGCACCATCCTCCTCAACCATACGGGCAATAGCCTCGTAATCAAACTGCTCGACCGGCAGGAACGGCAGTTCGACAAAGCGCATATCTGCGACATCGGGATTCCACTCCGAAACAGTCGCCTTAAGCCCGTCCAGCACCTCCTGCGATGCTCCCAGAAACATCATCCGATATTTGCGCGAGGTTACTATATCACGGAATATCTCGCTGCCGCAATACTGACCGTAGCGCTCGCCGTAAATCAAACGTATATATAGCGGCACATAACTGCTGTCGCAGACGGAGAACATACCGCCGTTCACCGCCTCGAGATACTCGGGATGCCGGTTGGCATTATTAAGCACCACTCCGTCCGAGACACAGATATAATCCGAGCCTTCCGACTTGAGCCTGTCAGCAATAGCGGCATGAACCATCTCCCGGTCAAACTCGTAGCGTATATTGAAGTAGGTTTTCATTTACGTAACTATAATATATTATTGTTCAGCCCGGCGCATAATTGTCAGGTGGGGATACGCAGCAGCCGGAACACAATTCGCTTAATCCATGCAGCACTCAAAGAGAGCATGAATATCGTTCCTACAATCGCAAAGAACCATATTCCGAGCTTGGACTGGCTCATACCGAGCGAGTTTACATATCCGTATAAAAGGTCATCGAACATCCAACTGAACAGATACATATCCAGAGAGAGTACAGATATCAAAGCCAGAATTTTACATAACAGCCCGTTCTTTATATCCGTGCGATAGAACAGCAAAAACACAAACACGGCCAATGGTATGCCGAACAAACCGTTTCCATCGCCCATAATATGCATCATACTGTGATTTCGGACAAACAGCACATTGAATATCGGATTGACAAGACATACAGCCAAAATCAGCAGTGCGAGTTTCCATTTTGCTACATCGGGGCGGTATTCACGTACATACGCTCCAAGGAAATAGAACTCCAGAGGGAACAGATTCTCCCACCACCCGGGCATAAGCGACACACCATAGCGATTGAAAAAATCAGGAAGTGCAGTCAGCAGATAAAGTGTAAGAATAAGTATACGTTTATTCTTGCGCGATTCGATATTGCACCATAAAATATTCAGGAACGGAGTGAGCAGGAATAGTCCAATCCACATCTCTATATACCAGGCATAAGGTATAGCCGAAAAATCAGTTATTTTCAGAAACCACTGCGTCCATGTATAATCATCGCCACTGTAATATTTTCGAAAAAGTATAACGACAACCGAAATAAAAAGGTATGAGATAATAACCCGCAGACCATTGAGGTAGTAATTACGCTCGACACGTTTATTGATATTGAGGTACCCCGTAAGCATCATAAACAGGTCCACGTTTATAATAAAGAGCGACTGCGCCATACCCTGGATAAACATCGATACTCCGGAGAAGTTCGTTGTATTGAATCCGGTATGCAGAAAGAAATGCCCTGCAATTACAAAGAAAATTGCAATGCCGCGAATTATATCAAGTCCCGCAGCACGTTTTTGGGGTCTGGAATACCCCCCCCCATTAAATTGTAAAGTATTCATTATTATATAGTTACATTTTAAGCCCTGCCATTACGCAATGATAATGATTGTACCGTTTTTTCAAATATGTTAAAAAGCCAAATCCGAACTCTATCGACCATAACCGCCGCCGCAAAGACCGCAACAATAAACCCTAAAGCAACCATAAATGCCGCAGAGCAGTTGTCGTTTATCCAATGACAGGTATCCAAATAGAAGCCGTCTATGCAGATATGCGTCTGGAACAGATATGCGGCAAATGACGATGCCGCAATAAAATTTACTACCCTGCTGCTGCCAACATCGAGTTTCTTGAAAAACAGAAACAAATAAACAGATTGAACTATCACTACAGGATTAAGATATCCATACGGGCTGCTTGCAATACCACACAACAAAGTAACAGTGTTGATTGCCACGAGCAGAAAACCCAAACCGAAATAGATGGATAAATCTACATATTTATTAAACTGCATCCAGCGTTTTTCAAAGCGACCTATATATCGTCCAATCAAGTACAACCCCATAAGGCTTATCATACTCATACCCTCATTGAACTCCTGGGATACCATACAATATCCGTATAATGTGCTGACGGTATAGAAAACCAATATATATCGCCATAACCGTTTCTCATCGCACTGTTCGACAAATGCGTTAATAAGAGGCGCTACAAGATATAAAGCCAAATAGGCAGGCAAAAACCATCTCGAAGACCAAAAAACCAGTTGTTTTTTGATAAACACCAGACTTCCTTGTTCATAAATTCCTGTCAAAGTACCAATTAAGTATCCGGCGACAACCCAGAACAATACCTGGAACAATAAACTGCAAATAGAGCGCCCTCGCCATTTGATTCCGAAATAACCGGATATAAGAATAAAGCAATTAACACAAACTTTCGCTATGCTGCGCAATTCCATGTTGAACAGCGTCCCCAAAGTATCTGTATGAAGCGTCTCAAAAGACGGAGTGGTGCGCGTGGGTATATAATGAATCAGCAGCACCAAAAACATCGAAACTATACGCAGAAGTTCAAGATTTGACTGACGAGTCTTCTCTCGTGAGGCGGAAAATCCCCCCCCCGAATATTTTTGCCCTAAGTCACTCATTTACTTTATGTTATACGGTTTATTTATCTCTTTCAACAAGTTCTCCCATTGCCTGTAAACTGCTTCCGAGGAGTATTGTCGTTCGAGTTTCGCACGGGCGTTGCGGCCAAAGCGCAGCACCTCATCAGGTGAGTTCCAAAGGCGCTCTATACATTGACTCAAACTATCTGCATCCGAAGGCGTAAACAACAATCCGCTGGCTTCTTCTCCACTGCCGACAATCTCGGTAAACCCTCCGTGGTCCGGAGCAATCGTCGGCTTATAGTAGTTCGCCGCCTCGATAATCGCCATCGGGAAACCCTCATAGCATCTGCTCGCCATAACAAAGAACTTCGCATCGCGATAGAATCTCTCAAGACTCTCACCGCTCAAATACCCCTCAAGGTGAACATTTGAAGGCAAATCCTCGACAAGTTCCTTATCGCGTACCGCGCCTGCCAATCTGAACTCTATATCCGGATGACGGCGTGCCGCCGAGACTATTAAATCAATCCCCTTCTCACGGCTTAACCGACCGCAAAAAGCGACATACTCGCCTTCGGTCTGCTCAATATCTATCGAGAAATCCGCCGCATTCGGAATAACGGTCAGTCGGCCCGAATCGAAACCGGCCGCCTCCAGTTTGCGTCGCTGGAAGTCGGTTATGCAGGCGAATACATCGACATTATCCTTATACGCGCGCGTTATCCTTGCAACGGCATTGCGCAGAGCATAGCCCACAGACTTAAAGAGTGAGTGTTCGCAGTTATAGCGCACACAGTTCCATTCATCACCGCGCTCCAAACACAATTCGCACGGAGTATCATTGCGCATAAACAATCCCGTAGGACATATCAAGCGGAAATTGTGTACCGTCATCACGACAGGCACTCCCATCTTACGACATTCGCGCAACGCCGCAGGACTGATAAACGGATAGAGATTGTGTACATTGACTACATCGGGTTTCTCTCGGCGCAATGCCTCGCGCATGGCTTTCACTCCGCTTGGTGAGTAGACACCTGCAAAAAATCCGCGCATCTTTCCCACAAACGTATCGCGTGCGCCCTCAGAGGTCATTCGCAACTGCACAACCTCATGACCATGAGCGGTAAACATTGCCGTCATCTTATCGACAACAGCCTCCTCACCGGAATACGTACCGTAATCGTTATGAACAATCAGTATCTTCATCTGTCAGGTTTTCAAACCATTACTTGCCTATGCAAGCATACTCGAATCCCAATGAGGTCATCTCGTCGGCATCATATATATTGCGGCCGTCGATAACCAACGGGCGTTTCATCGTCTTGGAAACAACGCCCCACGACGGCAGGCGGAAGAGTTTCCATTCGGTAAGCAGCAACAATGCATCTGCATCGAGAACAGCGTCGTACATATCCGCAGCATACTCAACACTATCGCCTATGCGGCGGCGGCACTCATCCATCGCCACAGGGTCATAGACACGCACGCGTGCGCCGGCAGACAGCAGCAAATCTATCGTAACCAACGATGTTGCCTCGCGCATATCGTCCGTCTCGGGCTTAAACGACAGACCCCATATCGCTATTGTACGGCCACGCAAATCACCATCGAAGAAACGCAGCAGTTTTTCGAATACAACCCTTTTCTGAAGTTCATTAACCTCCTCTACGGCTGTCAGCACGCGCATCTTATACCCCTTGCATTCCGCTGTTTTGATAAGCGCCTTTACATCCTTCGGGAAGCAGGACCCCCCATAGCCGCAGCCGGCATAGAGAAATTTGTTACCTATACGGCTGTCGCTGCCTATACCCTTGCGAACCATATTCACATCGGCGCCGACAATCTCGCACAGATTGGCGATATCGTTCATAAACGAGATACGTGTTGCGAGCATCGAATTTGCAGCATATTTTATCATCTCGGCCGATGGTATATCGGTGAATATCACGCGAAAATTATTGAGCAGGAAGGGTCTGTAAAGTTTAGACATCATCTCCTTGGCGCGGTCGCTCTCCACACCGACCACGACACGGTCAGGACTCATAAAATCCTTAATGGCAGCGCCCTCTTTCAGAAATTCGGGGTTGCTGGCAACATCAAACGGGATATCGACACCACGTTTGTCCAGTTCCTCACGGACAACAGCCTTAACCTTCTGCGCCGTGCCTACAGGTACGGTAGATTTGGTAACAAGAATAGTATATTTCTCTATATTTCTACCGAACTCCCGCGCTACGGCAAGCACATATTTCAAATCGGCCGACCCGTCTTCATCCGGAGGCGTGCCGACGGCCGAAAAGACGATATCGACATCGGGCAGAACGCTCGACAAGTCGGTTGTAAAATGGAGGCGTCCCTCGCTCGCATTGCGCAGCACCATCTGCTCGAGTCCAGGCTCATAGATAGGTATTTTACCGTCGAGCAGCATATCAATTTTAGCCTTGTCGATATCGACGCAGGTAACATTCACCCCCATCTCGGCAAAACACGTTCCCGACACCAAACCAACATAACCGGTGCCTACAATAGCAATATTCATAGTATTGATATTTATTTAATTATCCTTTCAAATATTTATATATCGCCGAATCATACCGCGAACGCAATCGATTGACGATACGAATCTGAACATAGGTAACGGCAACCGATACCGCATAAACCGCAACATATCGCAACCACCACGGCAATGACAAAATGCCGGTTATCTGAATCAGCGGTATGTGATAGAGATATATCCATATGGTATTCATACCTATGAATCTGCACAAGGCAGGTACATGCCGCACTAAACATGTATGACAGCAAACTGCATGACAGACAAGCGACATAAAAAGCCCGTAAAACAAGAAGTACGCCTGCGGTGGATATTTTAACACATTGATATTGAGCAAATTCCCCCCCCCTAAAACATACATAAAGCTCGACGATGCAAGTACAAGAAATACAAGCGACGAGAATATCGCCAGCCGTTTCAAGTTCATCTTGCCGACACGCAATCCTGCAATGAACGGAATAGAATACCCTATGGCATAATACAGATAATTGCAAATAAAAAAGTTATCGACTCCAAATCCATGACGTATAGCTACTGTCATAATTGTCGAAACGGCAGCCAGTATCAGCAGCAATATCGCATCGCTGTGTACGGCACGCTCAATTGTCATCAGAACGGGAGTGAGAAGACCTATTAACAGAAATATGCGTATAATCCACACGAAGCCTATTCCGTCCAGCAACAGATAGCTATCTGCAATATGTTGCCATCTAATGCCAAAATCGATTCCTGCGGCATATCGCAATATTATTACAATAAGGAAGTATGCCGTAAGGAACATATATACCGGAACAATCAGTCGCAGCATTCTACGCACGAAAAACGATGGTGAAAAATCCGCCTTGTGATTCGAATAAGCCAGACCCGACACGAACAGCATCATAGGCACATCGAAGCAGCGCAGATTGAACAGCACGAACGGCGGAGCCACATGAGCCAGTATTATTAAAGACAGTCCGATAAATCTCAGCAAGTCTATCGAATCGCTGCGACCGTGTACAATATTCTGCATAAATCGATAAATGTTAATTTTCAGGCTTTGCTCAATGCCGTTTTGTATCGCCGCATAACGTTATTGCGTGAGAACACGACCTTATCTGCAAACGCCCTGTTCGCCATATCGGTAACAAGGGTCGGATTGTCGTGAAATTCAACAAGCAAATTACATAGACTATCAACATCGGTAAAAAATGCACCGTTTACGCCATCTTCAATTATATCGAGTGAGACACCCGTTCGCTGCGTAACTACACAGCGACCCAACGCAAAAGGTTCGGCAATACAGCGCCCGTAAGTTTCGACATTGGATGAAACTAAAGCAATATTGCATGTTTCATACATCTTTATGACATCGCTGTGCGGAATCTCGCCAGGGAATATGATATTATCCTGAAGCCCATAGCGTTCGGTCAGCTGTTTCATATCCTCCAATAGCGGACCTTTTCCGGGCAGACATAGACGAACCTCACGGTCCCCGGTTATCTCCACATACCGCCGCAACGCATCGATAAGTATATCCTGTCTTTTACCGTTGCGGAACTGCGCAGGAAACATCATCTTCAGCGGCGAGCCTTCGATTTTATTATTCGTCTTGGCAAATTCAGGTTTCATCATCATATAAAATACCACATCGGTCTTATAGCCCACAAACCAAAAACGGCGAGACACATAACTTGACATACTTATAACACGGTCTGTAAACAGCAACAAAGCTAAACCTATGACGGCAATGGCTATAACAGATTTCCATGAAGAATTATGACGATAACCGTGAATAGTATATATGATTTTGAATCTGCGCGGTATTACTTTTTCGTACTTCAGCCACGACACCAACGCAAGCTGCCAGTTATTCTGAACATTGACATGTGTTATACCGTAGCGTTCTATCGTTTTTTTAATTTCCAGACGCAGTCGTCCGAAATCAGCATGCTCATCAAGCCCCTTAACAACCGTTATATTTATACCTGCATCGCGACAGCGGCGGATATAGCCGCTCTCCATTTCGTTTTCGCTCGAAATGCAGAACAATTCGATGTCATTCTCCTTGTTCAATTCGCAAATCTGCTCGAAATGCGCAGTGGTCAAACCCACTTTCCAGTCGGATGCAAAATAAAGTAATTTCGTTTTCATGATTAAGTATGTGTGTTTAATCCGCAGAATCGGAATCTGCACACAACTTACCATGAATACGATTATGGCATATACAAATTCCTACATCCGCAGAAGTTTTCTGATTCTGCTATAAAGGCGCAAAAGAAGCCCGTGATAGCGAGCGTTCTCTTTCAGTATACCCCGGTACGGGACGATATCCAGAGGCATTAAAATACCCCCCCCTATGCGATTATCGAGACATGTCTTGAAGCGCGAATATGTTTGTTTACAGTTTGTGGCATCGACACCGAAACCTTCGTTCTGCACCAGCGAGCGGAACGGATGTACGGACCAGCGACCCTGCACGAACTGACTATAACAAAAACGTATTGCCCATGAGTGGTTGCGACCCTCCATATAATCGCGCAACATCCCATACATATCACTGCCGCCACGATTGAATTTGCGTTGCATACTATGGTCAGAACGCAATCTATCCCAATCAGAAACAGCCCAATCGACTGTATGCCAGCGGTCAGCCCAAGTCGCCCAGCCCCACGACGAAGAGCGGCGGTTAAGATACACATCGGCATTATAACCATCGGGGCGCGATATCTTAAGTCCGTATCCACATATGGCGAATATGCGTTCGTCATCGCGGTATGTTTCGAGACCTTTATTCATAAATCGCAGGAAATTGGGCATACACATCAGGTCATCCTCGAGGACTATTGCTGAGCCATAGCGACCGATAATCTGCGACACACCGTCGATAATCGATGCTCCCAAACCTTTGTTATGTTGCGACACGATGACATTCGGAGTTATACGGTGGGCAATCTCTATGGTACGGTCTACCTTCGCACGGTCGTCCTCATTTCGGCATCCGTCGACAAAAACATATTTTTCCGACTCGTCGTAAAGCGAATTTTTGACAAGTGAATCCGCCAGCCGCTGAAGCGAATCAGGCCTATTGAAGGCAAATATTACGATAGGTGCAAGCATTGTTATATTATCCTCTAAAAATTCAAACATCGCTAACAGATAGTCTAAAGCTCCTCACGACCGCCCATTTTCTTAAATATACGGTTTACAATACTTGTAGGCAGAAACCAGAAACAGAGGTAAATATATATTTTCCACTCTACAGGCTTGTACTTTATAGTTCTCAGAATATTTATCAGCGCATTACGTTTTTCTCCTCCGCGCAAAAATATATTGGCCCTAATTTTATACCAGCGACCGATAAAGTTTTTCAACTGACGGCGGTCTCCTTTATAGTTATCAAGCAGCTGTTCCAATCGCGAACCGACGGCATTTCCGCGAGGTATATTGACCGGTTTTGCATTTACGCCATGATTTGCACTCAGAACATATGTCGCTTTAACTTTACGGCTATACGCTATCTTATACCTTGACGCAAGTCTTGCCCATGTCAGCAGGTCCTCCCCGCGAGGAATACCTACCGGAAAGCCGCCAACAGCTTCTATAGCAGATTTGCGAACCATCACAGCAGATGACCACAATGGAGGATGAGAATATGACGCTACCTCGAAATAGTTCGTCAGTACGCCGTCGTCGCCGGAAAAGCGAATTCGATTTATTATTGTCGTTGAGACATTTCCGGTAGCGCTTTTGAACTCATAATTGACAGCAAACACATCGCATTCAGGATATTTACGCGTCAGCTCAAATTGAGTAGCCAGATAGTCTGAATACCAC
>JAFLRT010000003.1 GCA_022511295.1 Alistipes sp.
AAATCGAATGTCTCGCCTATAAACGCGTTAGGCAACTATTATGCGGACGGCAAAACATGGGTAACTATGGGCATTGAAGCCAACAATACCAGCGAAGACTCGGCAATGCACACTCGTATGTTCTGGCAGTTGTGGGTCTACTTCCACCGCTGCGGCGTGGACACCAACTTCTGGAAGCGTCTGCACGATACGCTCTGCCTCGACCAATACAGCATGACCGATGACCCGGGTCAGTGCCAGATGCGTTTTGCCGAGGCTGTGTGCGCGACGGCACAGATGGACTTTACCGACTTCTTCGAGGCATACGGTTTCCTGCGACCGGTCAATATATCGTACGGTCAGTACAGCGTTGGCGAGTGTCAGTACACCGTTACGCAGTCCATGATTGACAACCTTAAGGCCAAGATGAAGTCCTACTCCAAAAAGGCTCCGGCAATCCACTTTATCAATGACTGGCCCGACTCAGACCCCTATCATTTGGGCTATTACACGACATTCCAGAACAAACAGACCATCACCGGAACACCGAAATACCACTGGGAGGGAAATCTTCTCTATATCACTAATTGTACAGGAGCCGTCGGCGTGGAGTTCCGCGACCCGGGTTCCGGCAGTTCGCTCGGCACGCTGCGCTACTTCTGCGACTACAGCCAGGTTCTCGGCAGCAGTATTCCGAACACATCCAATATGAAAGTATATGTCGTTCAGTGGGACGGCACACGCATAGAAGCGACAAAAGAGTAATAACAACAGAAACCATGAAACCGAAACTGCTTACCCTGCTCCTGCTGCTCGGACTCTGCACGTCATTTAGTGCGCAGGAGAGTTGCAAGGCGGCGCAGCCTTTCACGCCGCAGCACGAATTGCGTCTTACGGCGGGCGCATACCCGCTGTTATGGGGCTTCACACCCTTCACCTACGGCAGCCGCTACTACGACTCGTATCGCGGGCCGATGTATACCTCGGGCGCCTGGAGCCTCGCATATGACTACCGTTTCAAAAAGTGGTTCGACTTCGGATTCTACGTCTCCTACTGGGGCAAATACGGCACCACGCGAAGCAATGTGGATAATACGCTCCTAAGCCGCGACCGCCTGCACCGTATATCGGTCGTGCCTGTGGTGCGTTTCACGTGGCTCAACAGACCGATAGTACGCCTATACACGTCGATAGGTATGGGCGTGGTCTTCGGCGGCTACAAGGGTAACTTCGACGAGCGGGCCTCAAAGGCCTCATTCACCGGACAGTGGACTCCGTTGGGCATCGCCGTCGGCAAATCGTTTTTCGGCTTCGCCGAGATTGGTGTCGGCTCGCAAGGCACACTGATGGCCGGTATAGGTTACAGGTTTAACAACAAAAAACATTAGAGAGATGAGACGTTTGATATATATGCTTTTCGCTGCGGCGCTTATGACGGGCTGCCGTATGGATAAAGGCGAGGAGTTCGAACCCACACGCCTCGGTTACGACCTTACGCGATGCACGAGCGACGTTCTATGGTCCATGAGCGACGAGGTGATAACGCTGCTGCACTTCAGCGATTATATAAAGGCCGACGGCGAGGAGCGCGAGAGGCTGCACGACAAGTGGTTCTACACTTCGCGTATCGTCGAGCGCGAGGACGGCGCATGGAGCATAATCAACTCCAACAGCGAACTGAAGATTTTCACAAACGGCAAAACACTCGATGAGGCTGACGCTGAGTGGGAATTCTACTCCGGAAACGCCACACACACCGACGGCGATGTCCCGACAATAAGCCATACGGGTACCGACAGCAACGGCAGTGAGCAGTATACGCTGCACTTTCCCGGGCATAAGTACGCTCTTTACACCTCGGTACGTCCGGCAAACTACAGAAACTACTATGGCGACGTCAAAGTTACCGTAATGCCTTACGAGATAATCACCGGCGGCGAGAAGGATGATGGCACAGCCTGCATTTTCGACGGGGCTTTCACATTTTACGTCTCCCCGTACAGTTTCGGCACCGAATATTGCTGCGCGACCGTTCTCAGTCCCGTCGAGTACCGTCCTGCCGAGAGAGATATCCGCAGCGGACGCCTCGCCCTCGCAATAGATGTAGACGGCAACGTCAAATCGCCCGAAGTGGAGTTTCTCGGCGGCAGCAAGGTCAAAGTCTTCGGCGGCAAGGACAACGCCTATTCCCGTACCTACGACCTGAACAGTTACTACTATTATTACGAGTAAAGAGAGATGAAACGGCGCATAGTATTTGCAACCAACAACGCACACAAGATAGCCGAAGCGAGTGCCGTTCTTGGCGACAGGTTTGAACTCGTTACACTGCGCGAATGCGGTATCACGGAGGATATACCCGAAACCGAACCGACGCTCGAAGGCAATGCCTCGCAGAAGGCACACTACATATATGAGCGCACGGGTCTGGACTGCTTTGCCGACGATACGGGTTTGGAGGTCGCAGTCCTCGGCGGCGCACCGGGCGTAAGGTCGGCGCGCTATGCCACCGACGGACACGACTTCGACGCCAACAACCGCCTGCTGCTGCACAATATGGAGGGGGCGACGGACAGAAGCGCTCGTTTCCGCACCGTCATATCGCTTATACTTGGCGGCAGGGAGCATCTTTTCGAAGGTGTTGTCGAGGGGCGTATCGCCGAGAGTGCGGCGGGTGTCGGGGGCTTCGGTTACGACCCGCTGTTTATCCCCGAGGGCAGCGATTGCAGTTTTGCGGAGATGCCGGCAGAGGAGAAGAATGCCGTTTCGCATCGCGGTCGCGCCGTGCGCAAGTTGGCAGCCTTCCTCGACGCAGCGGAGTAGAGAACAGCATCAAACAACAGGCAAAAGAGAGGCAGATGTTTTTTGGCGTCCCGCAATGTTGATAAGTTGTCAATAAACTGTTTATATTTTTATCAGCCGCAGACCCGTTCAACGGAGCAAAACCGCTTATTTTGCAATGAAATATTTCGCATCTCCAACAACGGAGAGGCGTTTTATATAAAAGTAACTAAAAACCACTGATAATGAAACATTTGTTCAGAACCATCCTTGTGGTGTTCGCGGCAGTATCGCTGGCAGCGTGCGGCGAGGGAAGCAACACCGAAGGCGACGGCGACAACAATCCCGGAGGCAACAACCCGGGCGGCGATACCCCAAAAAGTGCAATCACCTTCGCTACAACGGCCGCACCGCTCACACGTACCGGTACGGTGGGAGACTCCTTTATATGGACGCCAGGCGAAGTGGCGGCGATAGCCGAAGTGCGCGACAACAGCACCGACCCCATAGCGGCAGCCGACCTCAAACCCGTCCTCGGCACGGTATCGAGCGACTTCGCAAGCGTATTCTTCCGCTACGAATACAATTCAGATGTCGAGGCAACGGTCTTCGACTACCTGTTCTGCCACCCCTACACGGCACTGCGTTCATTTGCTCCGGGTGTGTCGGCGACCGTCGTTCTGCCGGCACAGCAGCAACTAACAGCCTCCTCTTTCGACCCCTCGGCAGCCATTCTCTACGGTCAGGTCAAGGGTCTGACGGAGCGCCCGACGCAAAGCAATGTCATGATGCAGCACATATCGGCATACACTAAACTTACCGTAAAGAATCTTGGTCTGCCGGCAGGCACCGTCGTAAGCAAAATAACATTCGCATCGGACGACAGCGATGCTTTGGCCGGAACATACGAGTACAATGTCGAAAATCCCGCGCAGAGCGTTAAGGGCAGCGATGCAGCGACGACTGT
Source organism: Alistipes sp. (assembly GCA_022511295.1). GTDB lineage: Bacteria > Bacteroidota > Bacteroidia > Bacteroidales > Rikenellaceae > Alistipes. Next base: position 3,728 of record JAFLRT010000003.1, read on the forward strand.
CATACTCGACGCTTCGCAGGCTGTAATCAACACGGCGCGCGACTTCACCGTATGGTTCACAACGCTGCCTGGAGAGGCTAAGAGTTACACCATTACCATCGTTGCCGACGGTGAGGAGTATACCCGTCAGTTCGAGAATCCCGTAACATTCGTATCGGGACAGATTACAGATATCGTTGCCGATTTCACAGGTCTTGTCGAGCAGCCCTCCGTATCAGGCACCGTATTCGCATACTCCAGATGGAGTACACTCTGGGAGGCGGACAAAAATTTCATCATCGCAGCCAAGCCCAAAGATGAAGAGATATACTATACCTTTGCAAATGACGTTTCATTTGTGAATCCTCTGCCTGCCGTATCGTTCCAGGAGGCCGGCATAGGCACGGGCATGGAGCAGAACACTATAGTTTGCAACAATACGCTCTATCAGTGGAGAATCAACAGCATCCGCGAAGAGGGTACGCTTCACTACTATACCATTCAGTCGGTGAACAACCCTGCGCTCTATTTAGGCGTCAATGGAGAGACGCTCACCATTATAAATGAGCCTCACGAGTTCTCAATTTCGAACAACGCCTTCGTGGACAACCGCGAGAATATCGTCAAGAGTTCTGAAAGCGGTCTCTACCTGACCCTCTACCCCAAATCAGAGGAGGATTTGACTCAGGGCTACATATGGGAGGGTCAAACACCGATGCTCAACTACAAATACACAAAGTTCGGTTCGGCCGAGATTATACTATACGAAGAGACCGACAAAACGGAGTAAACTGCGGTATTAAAAGGAGATATTTAACTGTTTTTCAACAGAGAATCAGAGAAACAACAACTAAATTTATAACAATATGAAGACTATTAAAACTTTAATGCTTTGCCTTTTTGCGGCATTTGCATTTTCCATTGTTACGCTGCCTCTGACAAGTTGCGACAAGGATGAAACAGAACAGACCGATGGCGACAACAATGGTGATAACAACGGTGATAACAACGGCAACAACGACGACAACAACGGCGACAACGAGAACGAGAAGAAAGAACCCGTGATAACGGTTGAGACTCTGAACGAGGTTGCAGCGGCAGGTCAGAACGGACTTAAGATTGCTACCGTAACGGATGCCAAAGATTCTGAAATCAATGTTTCGGGCGGTCTTTATTGGCTTGTTCCGTCTGTAGGTAACGGCGTTGTAACCGTAGATGTCGGAACGAATCCGGGCGATGCACGTTCCGCTACGCTTACGATAACCGCAGGTACGGCAATGGCACAGGTTACCATTAGTCAGGCAAAGGCTGCAGACAGCGGTAACCAGGGCGGCAACCAGGGCGGCGATGACGGCGACGACACCGATTACGGCGACCTCGACTACAAAGTTGCAAAAGAGCCTGCCGACGGCAAGACCTATGTATTTATAACCGAGTTCAGCGGTCAGAAGTATATCCTCAGCAACCAGGGCGAGGACAACGCTAACTGCACATTGGCTCCGCTTTCAGACACCGATGCACAGCAGTATGAGTTGGGTCTGAAGTTCAGCAACGACACCGACTATACTTACAAACTTCAGGCATACTATGTAACGCAGGGTGAGCAGGCAGGTTCGATTCTCGGATTCAAGATTGCTTCGACAGCCAACTCAGCGCACTTCCTCTCGGTTTACACTTCATCGCTGTGGGGAGACAATACAAATATCCGTTTCAATACAAACCACCCCGATAATTATTTGGTTCACCAGTTCAAACTTCCGGAGGCAGGTTATGGCACAGGTTCGTACTACATCTTCGGACAACAGAAGTATGTAACCATATCGAATCCGCAGAATTTAACTCTGACGACAAACTCACCTGAAAATGCTGCTGTATTCTATCTCTACGAGAAGTTGAATAAATAGACGGTATTCGGACCATCCGAAATGAAAACGGGACTTGTTAAGTCCCGTTTTTTTTTGTGTTTCAGGTAATGATTCAAAAGAAGTTGGCATATTATTTATTCTGATTTTTTATCAAAATAAACAGTTTTATTAATTTGAGTTCATTTACCGCATCAGTTTTCGCCGCGCCACTACCCCCTCCAACGGGGGCGCGGCGGCACCTCATTGAGGTGCTTTTTATGCGTTTAAGATTAATTTCCAATGCGGAAAAATGCACCGCAGATTAAATCCAGCGCGGATTAAAATGCACAGTAGATAAATCCAGCGTGGAAAAATGCACTGCAGATTAAAATCCAGCGCGGATTAAAACAGTTCCAGTTGGTCAATGGTATGGTTGAAGGTCAGACGATGATATGGCGAAAGACCGTATTCGCGTATCGCAAGACGATGTTCGCGTGTGGGATACCCCTTATTCTTATCCCAACCATAGACCGGATACTCTGCCGCTATGCGGCGCATATACTCATCCCGATGCGTTTTGGCAAGCACCGACGCCGCAGCGATATCGGCATATTTGCCGTCGCCCTTGACGATGCAGGCGTATGGTATATCCAGCATCGGACGGAAACGGTTGCCGTCCACAACCATAAACTGCGGACGCACCTTGAGACGCTCCGCAGCGAGGTTCATACCCTCGATAGAGGCATTAAGGATATTTATCTCGTCTATACGCGCAGGAGAGACCTCGCACACGGCCCACGCAACGGCCTCGCGTTCGATAATCCCGCGCAGCAGGTCGCGGTTGCGCTCGGTCATACGCTTGGAGTCGTCGAGCAGAGGGTGCGAAAAGTCGGGCGGAAGAATCACCGCCGCCGCGAAGACGCTTCCGGCGAGACATCCGCGACCGGCCTCATCGCATCCGGCCTCGACAACATCCTTTCTGTATGAATTATCCAACACGAAGCAAAGTTATGAAAAATTATGTAATTTTGTGGTATGGAAAACACCCTGGCAAGACAGAGTCCCTTTGCGGCGACGCTCACCATGCTGCTCATCATCGCAGCAGCATACACGCGCTTCGCGCTCAACCCCTATCCCAATGAGGTTATAACCGCGCAGTCGGCACCTTTGGGAGAGTGGCTGTCTCTCTTCACATCGTCGCACAGGGTGTGGGCCGTAACCATTGCCGGCCTATTGACAGCCGCCGCAGGAGTTATCGCCGGACGCATAGGCACCGGATTCAACTTCTATCCACACCATTGCGTACTCTCGATGCCGCTCTATGCCATTGCCGCCTGCGGCATATTTATCGGCGGCGAGCCTTTGGCACCCGCTTTAGCGGCTCTGCTGACTGCCGTAGCGATATACTGTCTGGGCAGCGGCTATATGCGCGACGAGAGCCTTGAGATGATGTTCTATGCCGGTATGTGTACAGGTCTGCTGCCGATGCTCTACGCCCCCTGCCTGCTGATGCTGCCTATGGCCCTTATGGCCGTCATCATATTCTCGATATCGCTGCGCGAGATATTCGTTATGGTGTGCGGCATACTCTTACCTCCGGCTGCAATATGTTATGGCGTCTGGGCTTTCGGGGGCGACTTCACGGCTCCCGCGATGCAGGTATGGCAGGCTGCCGTCAGCGACTCGGCCTCGCTGCCTCTGGACAGCAGTTCGATAGCGGCTATGGTACTCGCAGCGCTCACAGCCCTCAATATATTGTCTTCGGTAGCGATATTCTTCGGCAACAGGTACTCTATGGCCGTCAAGCCGCGCAGCATACTTATATTTATAACGGTCATCTGCTCGCTGTCGCTCCTTATGATAATCATGCCGTCGGCCACAAGCGGCGTCTTCACACCTGCCGCCATACCACTGGCTATAATTATGCCCCTGCTTTTCTTACATATAAGACAGGCGGTCGGGTTTATACTTTATGCGGCCATGCTCGTTGCTCTGCTGCTGCACCTTATTGTGTATTAGTATATTCCGTTATGACTTGATAATATCTCATACGGGGTTATTTAGCCCCGCAGCCCGTCTGTGCCGTTGCATCTCGGCAAAATGATATTACTTTTGCCTTCGGAGTGATGCTCCGGAACGCTTCGGCTCAACCGGCATCGTGTCTCCGAACTTATTAAAACATTAACTATGGAGAACGGTAACAATCAAAATCATCCGAAAATCGTCAAGTATGTCGAGGCCTCGCGCTCGGGCATAGAATCGGTAACACTGTCAAGGTGTGCAATAGGATATATCCTGCACGGCACCAAAAACATCTATTACGGTGATAAACGATACCGCATATCTCGCGGTGAGATTTTCTATTTGGGCGTCGGACGGCACTATATCGAGAATATGGCCGACGACGACAAAGAGTTTGAACAGATTATCTTCTACTACACCCCATCGGAGTTGCAGCAGATTATGTCGCAACTCAATATAACATACGGAGTATCAGTCTCCAACGGGCATAGTTGCGAGGTGTGCAGCAGCCGGCAGCACGTCTCGATGCCCGCGACAAATGCAATGAAGAGTTTCTTCCAGAGTTGCAGTTGCTATCTGCGCAACGACTTTTTCAGCAGCGACGTGGCGGAGAATATCAAGATGACAGAACTTATCTATATGCTCGTATCGTGCGAGGACTGCTGTCTGAAAAGCAAACTGCTCAGCAATATGGATGTTGCGCAGGGCAATTTCGACCGTATAATCTACTCGAATATGTTCAACGACATATCCATCGAGCAACTGGCCAGCGCAAGCAACCGCTCCCTCACCTCGTTCAAGAAGGAGTTCAAGCGCCGCTTCAATGTACCGCCGCACAAGTGGTATATACGTCAGCGTCTGGCACAATCGCAACTGATGCTTATCTCGACATCGAAATCAGTGTCGGAGATAGGTGTCGCCTGCTCCTTCCCCAACACATCACACTTTATAAAACTCTTCAAGAAGGAGTACAACACAACCCCTGCGGCATACAGGCAGAACCACTTCGCAAGCCGCAGTGCAGAGCAGGGCGTTATTGATAATCTGACACTGGGAGATACTATCCTTGACAGCGACAACACCAAGACAGCCGTCTCGTATTAGTCTTTTCAGTCAGCACGACGCATAAATGGGCGGCGAAGCCGGCGGAGGCAGCGTAGCGCGCCTCCGCTGGGGAGGCTGCGGCGCGCACATCGCTTCGCGATGCTTTCCATACTATAAAAAAAGAGATTGGTAGAAATCTGCCAATCTCTTTTTTTCTCTATTTGTGAAATATTAAACTACCGTTTAGAAATATTTGACCTCTTTGCCTTCGATTGCCGAAAGTATATTGTTTGCAGCCGACGAAGCACCGATACGGAACAGGTCGGTCGTACACCACTCCTCACCAAGAATCTCACGCACAATAGTATAATAGAGTGCAGCATCTTCGGCCGTGCGCACACCGCCGGCAGCCTTGAAGCCCACCTTGCGCCCTGTGGCATCGTAGTAATCCTTTATGGCATGGCACATAACCACAGCAGCCTCGGGCGTTGCGGCGACATCTATCTTACCCGTCGAGGTCTTTACGAAGTCGGCACCCGCAAGCATCGAGAGAAGCGATGCGGCACGTATCAGTTCCGGCGTCCTGAGCGCACCCGACTCGATTATGACCTTCAGCACCACATCATCACCGACCTCGCCGCGCAGCACCTCGACCTCATTTGCCGCCTCGTCGTAGCGACCCTTGAGCATCTTGCCGACATTGAGAACCATATCAACCTCATCGGCGCCGTTCTCCACAGCCATAGCCGTCTCGAGCATCTTGACCTCGAGGAAGGTCTGCGATGAGGGGAAGCCGCCCGTAACGCTCGTAATACGCATCGGCGTACCGTCTACCGCCACACCTACAGTCTCGACAAACGACGGATAGACGCAGATGGATGCCACGTTGGGTATATGCGGAAAATCCTTGTAGAACTCCACCGCCCGTCCTGCAAAGGCCGTAACCGACTCAACGGAATCGTTGCACGAGAGCGTCGTAAGGTCTATGGCCGAATAGCATAATTTATAAACATCGGTGTTGTTGTACTTCTCGAGAGCCGTCTTTTTGAGTGCCGCCACCTCGGCATCGACCTCGGCAGCCGTGGCCGCAGGCGCATAAGAGTTGAGTTTGTTTGCGTATTCCATATTGTCGTTGTTTTGACTGTTTTACACTTTTTACAATTACAAATATAGCAATTTTTTCACTATTTTTTCATCCGTTCTTTACTTGCACCTTTGTTTGCGCATTCATTTCTTTACCCGCGCCCGTCAAGACCTATACCGCACTCGTCTATGCGCCGCAGAATATCGAGCCGCAACGATTTGGGCGTTACACTCTTGCGTGCCACAAGCAAATACGACTCCAGTATCTGCTGCCGCAGAAAATCGTCTGTCAGCGCTCCGTCGGTGCGTACATCGTTCCAATGACGCTTGTCGGAATGATGTGCCGGCACCACTTCGGGGCGGCGTGCGCGCAACTCTTCGGCCGTCTCGGGGTCGCACTTCACGGCAAAGCGACAGAAATCATTCATATCTGCATAGGCAAACACCTTTCCGCCTATTTTATATACCAGCACATTCTCATCGAAGGGTGTAGACTCCTCGGTCATAGGCAGCGAGAGACAATAGTCGCGAAATCCCAGAACATCCATAATCAAACGAATCAGAAAGGGTACCCCACACCGAAATTCAGCGCCGTGTTGGCCCACTTGAAGTTGTGTATCCACCGCTCGCCTGCGGGTTTGTTGGGGTTGTGAAGTTGTATACCCCAATCCAGACGCAGCACGGCGAACTTGATATCCAGACGCAGACCCACACCCGTATTGAATGCTATCTGACGGTAGAAGGTGTTGAAGTGAAATTCGCTGTCGGGAGGCGTCTCGGACGAGGCGGTACCGGAATACCATATATTACCCGCATCGAGGAAGGTCGCACCGTGAACAAAACCCCATATCGGGAAACGGAACTCGAGATTGGCCTCGAGTTTCATATTGGCCAACTGGCTGGGGTACACCACACCCGTAGGCTCGGGCGAAGAACCCGGGCCGAGGGTTCGCGGCGCCCAGCCCCGCATACTGTTGCTGCCGCCGGCATAGAAAAGACGGTCGAAAGGCATGGCATCGGAGTTGCCGAAAGGAAGACCGTAACCGGCAAAGAGACGTCCTGCCAATGCCGTAACCTTGCCGAACTGAATCGTGCGGCTGGCACTCGCATCTATACGAACATACTGCGAATAGCGTATTCCGAATATCGAGTAGTAATCGGCTCCCCGGACCGGATGCGAAAACAGATGCTCCAGACCATCGACCAAATTACCTGCCGACTCCAGATTGACACGCACCGCAGTAAAATTGTCGTTCAGCGGATTTCGCATACGGCTGTTAAAGGAATACGATGCCGACAAGCCGCATATAAGTTGCGAGCGGTAACTGTTTTTGAGGTACTCGTTCTGCAAACTGTTGGCGTACTTCTCATCCAAAAAGCCCACATCCACAAGGTTGATGTCTATGGGTCGCAAAGTCCACGACGACGAGCGTTTTATCTTCCACGAATAGGTCCACGACAGACTCGACAGATTGCGGCGGTAATAGGGTCTGTTCTGGAAGTTGTATGACAACTCGAGTTTTGTTCGCGGACGGTTTACAGGGCTTAAACTCGATATGCGGAACGGCAGAAAGCGCGGGAACCACAAGCCTGCCGAGATACCCACCTCGGTCGCATGGCGGCGTTTGGCGTCGTGCGCCGTCATATACTCATATCCGAATGTTACCGAGGCATCGAACTGCTCCACACCGCGAAATATATTGAGATTCTGGTATCCGACCGTCGCGCTGGCACCGTAGAAACTCGACGCGGTGCTGACCTCGAGGTCTATATTGAAGTTCTGCTTGAGGGAGGGCGTACACAGTATATCACAACGCAGATACCCCTCCTGCGTATAGTGTGTCGCGGTAGAGTCTATCTGCCTGTGGCCGTCATAGTCGCCGACGTATGTTATATAGTTGGTGCGGTCGGCGATTGTCGGCAACTCCTCGAACACTATGCGGGCGCTCTTGAAATATCCCAAACTCATCAAATCGTCGTATGTACGCTGCACGGTGCGCACATCGTACAACTGATTGGGATACAGCGGTATAATATTACGCAGGACGCGCGGACGCACATTAAGCCCCGACGTAGCGTCGTACACCACTCCAAGACCACGACGCTTTACAGTGTCGAGGCGCGAGGCATAATCCGGGTCTGTCTTCGCCTTTACGGGGTCGTAGTCGGGCATCAGATTTATTTCGCGGATACGGTACACCACATTGTTCTCGACGACAGCCTCTCCTCGGTCGTTCATACTCGTCACATTGCGCTTGACAATCATCGTCAGACCAACCATACCGTTGCCGGAAAGCGTATCGGCTATGTACTCTATATTGCCTACCGAGAAGTTGTAATAACCCCTCTCGCGCAGATACTCGGTGATACGCTCACGCTCCTTGTCCAACACCGTAATATCGAATATATCGCCCGTATGCAGCAGCGTATTGGCCGTATCGGCGGCAATTATCGGCTCGAGGAACTTGTCGCGGAAGTCATAGGAGATACGGTCTATGCGATATGCCTTGTTTTGCGTGGTGCGGTATGTAACCTTCGCACGTTTGGAGCGCTGCGAGGTCTCTATATCGTAATCCACACTCGATGAGAGATATCCGCGCGAATTGAGATATATCTTAAGGTTATCGGCAGATTTTTGTGTAAGTTGCATATCGAGCAACACAGGCTCCTCTCCAATCTTGCGCTTGAAGTTGTTCCACCAGTTGTCGCGCTCGGGATTTGCAAGATTGTATACCCATACATAGAAATCCGTTCCGAGAAAGCGTTTGTTAGGCATCTGGCGTATATACTGACGCAGTTCCTCAGGGTCTATGCGCTCTTTGCGCGGTGCCGAGGGGTCGGAGACGACCTTCACGCGCTGCAACAGATACTCGTCTGCGGAGAGATTGCGGGTAACATTGCACGACGGGAACAGCAGCCCCGACGAGACCGCGCAAAGAGACAACATATATATCTTCAGACGCTTCACTGTTGCTCGCTTCACTATTTTTATCAAATTACCTCTCAACTTACTATTGGCTCTATATTGGCACTATCGCTCTGCCACTTGCTGCATCATTGCCGCAGCACAGCAGCACCGTTGCCCTATATGCTTTTCTCCCTCTCGGCGAAAGAGTTATATATTTCGCGCTCGGTGTCGCAGGTGCGCGTGATATCCACCTTCAGTTCGCCGCTCTCATCGCTTATCGTGCCGGCGAAATCATACGAGGCATTGCCGCGAAGTTCGGTTGCTATCGAAGGCTCCGTCTCGCAGCGGCACACGACCATACCGCCGCGATTGCGCACCGTTATACTCTTACCCTCCTCGCAGGCTCCCGTCAGCACCGCCGCCGTAGTGCAGGCCGTCATTGCAGTACCGCACGAGAGCGTGAGACCCGCTCCGCGCTCAAAGGTCGCCGTAACTATCTCACGCGGGCTTGCCACACGGTAGAAACTGACATTGACACCATTCGGAAAGAGATGTTTTGCAGCCGTCGCGCGACGTGCCACAACCTCCAACAATCCGAGGTCTATACTCTCGCAGCGCGCAACGATATGTGGATTACCCAAACTCAGTGCCGTAAAACGCAGGTCGGAGTCCAACTCCTCTATCGGAGAATCTATAAATGGTTCATCCGCGACGCCGAGAGCGAAGTCGGGACTTTGCAGAGATATCGGTATACGCACGCTGTATGTGGGTATTCCTGTGGCGATATCGCTCTCCCTCGCAACGGCGTAGTTGCGTTTTCCGGAGCGGAGCATAAAGCGGTCGGCATTGGTATAGCGTCGCGCCTGACGTGCCACGCAGCGTATGCCGTTGCCGCACATCTCGGCCTGCGTGCCGTCGGGGTTGTACATCCTCATACCGAATCCGGCACCATCACGCACCGTAAGCAACAGACCGTCAGCACCCAACGGGCCGCGACGGTCGCAAAGCGCCGATGAGAGCGCCGCCATATCTATATCATCTGTCCGCTGCCCCACGGCGTCTATCATCACGAAGTCGTTGCCGGAGCCTTGACACTTTACAAATTCGAGTTTCATCGTTTACGGGTATAATCGTCCAAAAATACGATTTTTTTTGCAAAGGGCGGTAATCTTTTTTAATTTTACGCTGCAAAACAGATTATTCGGATACAAAATGGTTGAAAAGTTCATCATGGCCGGTGATACGGCGCTTAATATCTGCGACTCGGAGGGCGTAACGCCCAAAACTCACAGCCGCACCACGACCAATGACCGGTCGCCTGCCGGCTGCGACGGCGACGAGGGTAACGACAAAGCAGACGGCAAAAATATCCCCTGCATAGTGCTGCTGCACGGCTATCTTGAGTCGATGCTCGTGTGGGACGACTTCGTACCGCTGCTATACCCTTATGCGCGCGTGGTAACGCTCGACCTGCCCGGACACGGCATATCCGAGGTGAAGGGCAAGGTGCATACGATGGAGTATCTCGCCGACACGGTGCTGGGGATGCTCGACAAATTGGGTATCGAGCGCTGCACGCTCGTCGGACACTCTATGGGCGGATATGTCGCCCTGGCATTCTGCGAGCGCCATCCGGAGCGGTTGGACGGCATCGTGCTTTTAAGTTCCACACCCAATGCCGACAGCGATGAGAAACGCACCGCACGCGAGAGGGAGATAGCCCTTATCGAGGCTGGAAAGAAAGAACTTTTGGCACGCACAGCCGCCGGCGCAGGCTTCGCTGCGGAGAACCGCCGCGCGATGCAGGATAATATAGACAACCTCGAGCAGATAGCGCTTCTGACAGAGGACAAAGGTATAACGGCACTGCTCCGAGGCATGATGCAGCGCAAGGATATGAACGATATGCTGCGAGCATCGAAGGTGCCGCAACTCTTTATTCTCGGCTGCCGCGACGGGTATATATCCGAGGAGGTTGCCGCGCAGATGATTGCCGCGCATCCGCAGGCAAGCGTCGTACGTCTTGAGAAGTCTGGTCATCAGGGATTTATGGAGCAGCCGGAGGAGTGCGCGAAAGCGATACTCGACTTCGCAACTGGCAATAGTTCCAAAAATTAATTTTTAATTACAAATCTAAAGAAAACTCTCCGCGCCACCGAGTGTGGGTGGGCATGGGTGCGGCGGCACCTCTGCGAGGTGCATTTATTTTATCATTTCGAGCGCGCCATAAAATAACGCGCCATAAAATAAAGAGATTGGCAGAATTTGATTTCTGCCAATCTCTGTTTTCAGTTATTTATTCAATCAGTCAAGTGCCACTTTTGGCATCACCGCCCAATATCTCAACCGCCTTTTGCACCGTCGTATCGAAGGGACGCAGGCAGTCGCTGAAACCGTTGCTCTCGAGGCGTGTATTGCGGCTTATATATGCCCGCAGGTGCGACAGCATAAGGTTGCGCGAAATCTCTATCTCCTTTCGGTTGGGCTTGATGCCATTCCTCTCGGCATAGCGCACGAAGTCATCCAGAAGCGTCGTCTGCCTGTTCCAGTAATCGCGCAAATCCTCGATTGAGGTTATCGCATCGAGTTCGGCACGGTGCCTGTCGGCATACTCTATTGTATAGCGGTAGAGTATATTTCGACCCGAAACCTCTATAAAATAGGGTGTTACATCGAGAGTATCCAACGGCACGAAAATATCGGGCATAATACCGCCGCCACCGTATACCGTCTTGCCGCCGGGCGTGGTGAAACGCAGCGAATCGACGAAATGTATACTGTCGGCCGAGAAGAACTCACCGGTAATATAACGGTTGATTATATCCTCGTAATAGGATGTCTCATCCCCCGATTTATACGGTTTTTGTATCGAGCGCCCCGTAGGCGTATAGTAGCGCGCCACCGTCAGACGCAGCGCCGAGCCGTCGATGAATGGTATCTGCTGCTGCACAAGCCCCTTGCCGAAGGTGCGGCGGCCGACAATCGTCCCTCGGTCATTGTCTTGCAGCGCACCCGCCAGTATCTCGCTCGACGAGGCGCTCGCCTCATCCACAAGCACCGCTATATCGAGGTCGGAGGAACCGCCTTTGCCGTCGCTGTACTCCTCAACGCGATTGCCGTGTCGGTCTTCGGTGTAGACTATGAGTTTGCCCTTGGGCAGAAACTCATTTGCAATGGCTATCGCCTGGTCGAGATAACCGCCCGAATTGCCGCGCAGGTCGAATACAAGGCTCGTCATACCCTGCTTGCGCAGCGACGACAAAGCCTTCACCAACTCGGCATAGGAGGTGCGTGCGAACTGCGCGAGATGGATATAACCCGTATTGCCGTCAATCATATACGATGCCTCGATACTCTTGAGCGGTATGGCATCGCGCACAACAGATACCTCCACCAGACCATCGATATTCTGTCTCTCGAGCGATAGTTTGACCTCGGTGCCGCGCGGTCCGCGCAACTGCTTTACAATATCGTTCTGCGGAACATTACGTCCTGCCACGAGAGAGTCGTTTATGCGCAATATGCGGTCGCCGTTGCGCACGCCTGCCTTGTCGCTCGGTCCCGACGGTATGACATTGAGTACGATTACCGTATCGGTAGCCATATTGAAGACTACGCCTATACCGTCGAACTCACCCTCCAGCGGTTCGTTTATCGCCTGCATATCCTCGGCAGGGATATAATCAGAATGTGGGTCGAGATGCTCCATAAGCAGCGGCAGGAGGTACTCGACAAGAGTGTCGGAGGCAATCTCATCGACATAGAGAGAGTCGATAAGCGCCAGTGTGGCAGTAAGTTTATTGACGGAGAGAGAGTGTCCCGCATTCAGGTCGGCGACGTACTCCAGGTAACTCTCACGGGCGGTTTGTATGGCAGCGCGCCGTCCGGAGACAACACCCGAAAACCAGCCCACAATAAATATACAGGAGAATATTATGACCGGCACCGTACAACGCAAAATCCGGGACTCTCTCATCGTTCACGTTTTTACTGTCCTGCTGCTTTATTTGTTCTTGAAGGTGTAGGAGAGACCTACGCCGAGCAGAATCTGCGTCTGGAGCGAGTTAATCTGCGCTCTGTTATAGTACATCTGGAAATAGAACTGTGTCGAAAGGAACTTCGTCGCTTTGATATCTATCGTATGCTCCCAACGAAGAGTGGGGAGTATATGCTCATAGAAATCGGGGTGCTTGCTCGTCTGCTGCGCCAACTCATTAATCCAACCGTAGAATGAGTAGAGAGTGGTACGGTAACGGAAGATACCCTTCTTGTCGAAAGTGCGGTCGAAGTCAATCTGAATCGAAGAACCGCCCTCATAACGCGACTTTCCGTCCTCGAGCGTCAGACCGTAGCAGTAGGGTTTGTACCACTCCTCCTTGCTGTTGTCGAAATCGCTCATTGTCGTACCTGCACCGAACTCACGACCGAGGAACTCGTCGAGGATATGCTGATTCATAACGTATGTCGCACTCATAGAGATAGGTGAAAGGTTGATTTTGATGGGGAACTTCTCTTTGGGGCATACGTATGTGAAACCGAGCGACACGTTAAAATATGCAGGAGCGAAGCAACTGCTGGTGCGTTTGTTGTTGCCGTCCACACCATTTGCGAACTGCGAACGCAGCGATGCCGTACCTCCCACGTTCCACGTCTCGGTCATAACATATGCCGGCGCGGTGGAGAGGAACCACTCGTCCTGGCTCTTTACCCAAGTCGAACCGGTGTTGTTCGTTGCACCGAGTTTGCCCGTAAGTTTGTTGTCAATATTAAACTTATTCTTTTTGTACTGGTGAGTGAAAAGGATATTGCCCACAGCCGTAATGGCGTTGGTGTTGCCATTGACGCTCTGCCACTTGCTGTTGAAGTTCGAGAGCGAGCCGTTAAGGCTGGCATTGAACTCGATGGTGTTGCGCTCCTTGCGGACAGCAGCCCTCTCGGCGCGAAGTTGCGCTTCGGTTACGGCTGCCTCCGCAGGCAGGTCGCCCTGTTTCACCTCATCATTGAAAGATACTTCTGCTGAAGTCTCGGCCGCTGCATCCACCGACACCTGCGCAGAGGCAGATACGGCAGCAAACATCGCGGCAATGGTTAAAACGAATAATTTCTTCATACTATTATTAAATTTAAGATTTTACACGGCGCAAATATACTTAAAAACTCGATGTTTGCCAATGCTTTATTGGTTTACACACATTTTTTGCATATATTTGTATGATAAATACACCAATACACTCAAAAGATACCCGTAAACCATACACGCAAACGATGGCAAAATACATAGGAGCGCACGTAAGTGCATCGGGCGGTGTGGAGAACGCACCCGTGAATGCACAAGCCATAGGGGCAACGGCTTTCGCCCTCTTTACCAAGAATCAACGTCAATGGTCGGCGGCGGCGGTAACACCGCAGCAGGCCGAGACCTTCCGCCGCGCATGCAGCGAGAGCGGGTATACGCCTGCACAGATACTGCCCCACGACAGTTATCTCATAAACCTCGGACATCCCGACCGCGAGGGGCTTGAGAAGTCGCGCGAAGCATTCTTCGAAGAGATGACACGCTGTCAGGCGTTGGGTCTCGACCGTCTTAACTTCCATCCGGGAAGCCACCTCAACCGTATCACGGCCATGCAGTCGCTCGACCGCATTGCAGAGTCGATAAACATGGCTCTCGACCGCACCGCAGGCGTTACGGCCGTGATAGAGAATACCGCCGGACAGGGCAGCAACCTCGGCTTCGCATTCGAACATCTTGCACATATCATAGACCGCGTGGAGGACAAGTCGCGTGTGGGTGTCTGCATCGACACCTGCCACGCCTTCGCCGCAGGGTATGATTTGACCACACGCGAGGCCTTCGACCGCACCTTCAGTGAGTTCGACCGTGTTGTCGGATTCAAATATTTGCGCGGTATGCACCTCAACGACGCCATGCGTCCGCTGGGAAGCCATATAGACCGCCACGCGCCGCTCGGCGACGGGTGCATAGGTCTTGACGCCTTTCGTTTTATTATGGAGGATGCGCGTTTCGACAACATACCCCTCATCCTTGAGACGCCGGACGAGGAGCGCTGGAGCAAAGAGATAGAGATGCTTAAAGGTTTTTATAGATAAATGGGCGCCGCAGACTGCGGAGGGGAGCAAAGCGCGCCTCCCTCCCTCGGAGTCTGCGGCGCGCACATCGCTTAAAAGCCTTTTGGCTTTTTTCGTTGCTCACACTCAGGTAGAGCAAACAAGTTTGTTCTTCTCCCGCTTAATCGCAACGTTCGCAATAGCAATAATTTTGGCATCATTACCATAATTTTACACCAAACAAATAAAGAGATTAGCGGAATCCGCTAATCTCTGTTTTCTTTCGGCGTCCCTACCACCCATTGGGGGCGCCGCAGCACCTCAAAGAGGTGCATTTTATCTATATTTACGTATCATCTCTTCGACCTTGTCGACTATCATCTCGGGCGTTATGGCATCGAGGCAGCGGTAGTCGCCGTAGCGGCACTTCTTATTGCCGTAGACCGAGCATGGACGGCACTTCATATCGGCCTGAAGAATACCCTGCGGGTCGCATCCGTAGCCGAAGAAGCCCACCGAGGGGTGCGTTGCCCCCCACACCGAGACAAGAGGCGTGGCCGTGAGCGATGCCAGATGCATCACCAGCGAATCCATCGACACCACGCAATCGAGATTCGATATGAGATTTATCTCCTCGTCCAGACCCGACAGACGACCGTGCAGCGCCGTAACATTGGGATAGAGACTCTCCATCTGCTTTGCGAAATCGGCTTCGGCACCGCCGCCGCCATGAATGAAGACGTGGTCGAAGCGTGCGGACAGCAACTCTACGGCACGACGGGCAGAGGCCTCGGGATAGGTCTTGCCGCGATGCGCCGAAAAGGGAGCGAAGCCTATGCGCACACCCTTTATTTCGGGCATGGGGTCGGGTCTGTCAATCTTTACCGGCGGTTTGGGGTCAGCAAAGTCGAAGCCGAAGCGCCGCAGGACGTCGCAGTAGCGCACGACCGTATGTTTAAGGTTTGTATGCTTGTGGTCGAAATGGCGCACCGTCCACCATTTGTGCAGATGTCTTTTGCGTATGCGTGCCGTGCGTATGCCGTGCAGGCGCAGCACCATACGCAGCACAAAGGAGCGCAGCACGTCGTGCGCGTCGGCAAAGGCATCTATATCCAATGCGCGCACCTCGCGTGCGAGAGCCAACATACCCTTCAGACCGTGATAACGGTTGCGAACATCCACAGGCAGAAACTCCACCCCCAGACCCTCGAAAAAGGGTTTGAACTGCGGACGTGTGGCAACGGTAACCTTCACCTCGGGATAGGCGGCACGAAATGCGGCAAGGGCATGGGGCAGCATAGCCACATCACCCATAGCCGAGAGACGCACCACGAGTATATGATGAGGCAGACGCCTACTTGTTATTACCATAAAGCACGGGGTTGAGCGACGGGTCGTTATACATCTTCATCTGCTTGTAGGTCTTCATATATTTACGACCGGCAGCGATGTCGTCGAGCAGTTCCTCGATAGCCGTAGAGAGGTCGCGCTGCTGCTCGAGAAGTGTCGCGAGTTTGCAACTGCACACGGTACGATGCTCCTCCGAAGCCTCCGCGCGCTCCGCCTCGCAGCGCATATGATATATCTTGAGTTGAAGAATCGACAGGCGGTCGATAGCCCACGCCGGCGTCTCGGTATTGATACGCGCATCGGGCAGCACCTTAACATCGGCATATTTCTGCAGGAAATAGGAGTCGATATACTCCACCGTATCGGTGCGGTACTGGTTGAGCGCATCTATGCGGCGTTTGATTTCGAGTGCATACGCCGGCTCTATATCAGGGTCGCGGACAATATCCTCGAGATGCCACTGCACGGCGTCGGTCCAGTTCTTTTCGCAGAGCAGAAACTCAAGCGACCCTTTCGGGTAGGGATTGACCGACGGATGATTCACATCGTCGCAGAGGTGATATTCACTAACCGTATTCTCAAATATCTCTATCGCTCTTTTCGTAAACATTTTTACAAATTTTAATTAAGTTACACTGCTATTTTCAGCACTTCGTCGCGGGACAGAATCCAAAGCCCCTCGCCGCAGCCTGCAGGTTCTCCGCCCTGCTTTTGCAAACGGATTTCCTCTCTCCGTCCCATTCTTGCATCCCGCGCCACTATCTCCATCAAGTTTTTGCGCCCTGCTCCACTATCTCAGCCAAGTTTTTGTATACCGCTCCACTATCTCCGTCAAGTTCTTGCGTCCCTGCTCCACTATCTCAGCCAAGTTTTTGCATACCGCTCCACTATCTCCGTCAATTTCTTGTGTCCCGCTCTGCTATCTCCGCCAAGTTTTTGCGCCCTGCGCCTTGTTGCCGCTTGGTTTTTTTGTGATAATGTAGTATCTTTGCGTGGATGCAAATACAAAGATAATAAAAATTCATGAAACTGCATAGTTTTTTCACTCTTTTGATATGCGGAGCGATTTCAGTTGCCGCAGTGCATATCGCGACAGCGCAAACACCCGTACGCAAAATGACCGGCGAGGAGTATATTGAGCGCTATAAGAGCATCGCCATAGAGCATATGGAGTACTACGGAATACCGGCCAGCATCACCCTTGCACAAGGCATGCTCGAGTCGGGCAACGGCAACAGCACCCTGGCGCGCGAGTCCAACAACCACTTCGGCATAAAGTGCCACAGCGACTGGCAGGGCGAGGTCGTATACCACGATGACGACGCACCGGGCGAGTGCTTCCGCAAATACGACAACCCCGAAGAGTCCTACCGCGACCACGCGGAATACCTGTGCAACCACCGCAACAACCGTTACGACTCGCTCTTCAACTACTCCGCAAGCGACTATGAGCATTGGGCGCACGGTCTTAAGGCGGCGGGATATGCCACAGCACCCGACTATGCCGAGCGTCTGATAGCCCTTATAGAGAGATACGACCTCCACAGATTTGACTGCGACGATATCGAAACGCAGGACAACAGACAGGATGATGACCGGAACAAAGGAGTGACCGACGAAGAGAACGACAACAAGAATGGCAATATTGAAGATATAGTTAATTCGTCATTCAGAGATGAGAGTGATGAGTTGGCTGTACCGGGCATCAATACCATAGACCCCGACCGCCACTGCACGACAGTGGGCGTGAAAAACGGGTACAATATCTACCGCTGCAACGGGGTTCACTATGTCAAGGTCAAAAAAGATGAGTGTTTTGAGACGCTGGCTCCGAAATTTCGCCTGTCGGCACGCTCTGTGCGGCGTTTCAACGAGTTGCCGAAAGATGCGCAGCCGGATGAGGGAGATGTTGTATTTATCGAGCGCAAAGGCGACCGCTGGGAGGGGAGAAACATACTCTACATCGTCAGCGGACAGAGCGAATCGCTCGGTTACATAGCGCATATTCACGGTCTTCGTACACGCACGCTGGCACGCCTCAACGCCGTCGGCCGCGATGCCGTCTTCGAGCGGGGCCGTTCCGTGAAACTGCGATAATGCGTAAAACTGCGATATAATATTTATATAAAATCATTTTTTCGGCGCCACTGCCCGTTCGGGGGCGCCGCAGCACCTCGAACAGGTGCATTTTGTGATAAAAGAAGAGATTAAAAATATTTGTAAAAAGATATGGAGACCACATCTTTGCGCGAGAAGATTCTCTCGACAATAATCGAAAAGTCGATGCTTAAACAGAGAGTATTCGACAACACATTCGCCGCATTCAACATGCTCAAAGAGGTGCTTTTGGAGATGGCATCGGAGATGGACGACGCCCTCGAAGGCAAACTCGACAAGCGCGTGCGGCTCGAATACCGCGACCGAGGCAAATACGAGGCGCAACTCCAGATAGCAGACGACCTGCTCATATTCCGTATGAACACCGACGTATATGAGTTCGAGTCGAGTCATGTCATCTGGCAGAATCCATACGTGCAGACCAACCGCGACAACTCCTACTGCGGTGTTATCAATATCTACAACTTTCTTTCGGCATCGTTCAAGATGAACCGTTACGATGATGAGGGTTATCTTACGGGACGTCTGTTCATCAACCGTGAGAGGATGTTCTTTGTCGAGGGCAAGCGGCAGAAACTAATCCGTCCCGCAAGCTTCGGCACCGAGCAGATTGACCGCACGGCAATGGTGTCTATCCTCGAAACGGCTATCGACTACGCAATCAACTTCGACTTGCTGGTACCGCCATACGAGGATTGCAAGAGAGTTACCGTAGACCAGTTCAACACCAAGATGGACAACTCGAAGTTCATAACCGGCAAACGTCTGGGTTATAAGTTCAACGTGGACGACATCTGATACTTTTTTACCGAAATACCGCAATGCAACATACCCGAAGCAGACTACTTGAAGCGGTGCTGTGCGCCGTCGCGGCAATAGGAGTCTCGTGTTCAACATCCATGCAGCTGCAAAAAACGGCGGCAGACAAGAGCCGTGATGCGTATGCCGATATCGCGGCGATGAATGCCGCAAACAGAAAGATTACCGGCATACGCCCCGCTGCCGACGGACAGCACTACACCTTTATCTCCGGAAACAGCATCGTGTGCCGCGCCTATGACGACACTTCGCATACCGACAAGGTGTTACTGAAGGCTCCTTTCCCGTGCGCCGGCTACACGTTCTCGCCCGACGGCAAAAGCATACTCCTGCTCGATGCCGAAAGCGTGCAACCAATATACCGCCACTCCTATTCGGCCGATGCATGGTTTGCAGCCGAGGACCGTGCGCCGCACAAGATTCTGGATGGAGTGCGCGACATCTCATTCTCGCCGGACGGTGAGAGGCTGGCATACGCAAAAGATAACAATCTGTGGCTCTACGACATATCGACCGGCAACACCGTCGCCGTAACAACCGACGGAGAGCAGAATAAGATTATCAACGGCACCAGCGACTGGGTATACGAGGAGGAGTTTGCTTTCACCCGCGCATACGCTTTCTCGCCCGACGGCAGACATATAGCCTATCTGCGTTTCGATGAGAGCGAGGTGCCGACGGCTGTCGTGGCGGCACTCGGCAAAGAGAACGGCGGGCGGACAAGAACTTTCAAGTATCCGCGTGCCGGAGAGCGCAACTCCACCGTAACGCTCCACCTCTACGATATCGCTTCGGGCAGCACCGAGCGCATAGATACGGGCAGCGGAGACCAATATATATTCAATACTGCGTGGACACCTGGAGGCGAACTCTATTTCTATCGCGAGAACCGCCGGCAGAACCATTTCGAGGTCGTTTTACGCCACAGCAGCGGAGAGTTGCAGACAATTTATGAAGAGCGCTCGCCGCTCTACGTCGAGAGACCCGATGCCTCGACCGTAACCTTTGTCGATGCCGACCGATTCATCGTGCGCGAGGAGACAACCGCCGGCTATATGCATCTGTGGCTGCACTCCGTCTCGCAGGGACGTCTCGGCGCCATAACATCGGGAGAGTGGGATGTGGCGGCACTCACGGCCGCTGACGGCGAGGAGGTATTCTATATCTCGACCGAGGATTCGCCCCTGCGCCGCTCTCTGTGGAGAGTCAATCTCGACGGCAGCGGCAAGGAGCGTCTGACACCCGCCGAAGGGTGGGTGTCGATAAACCCCTCAGCCGGTATGCGTTACTTCGTCTGCACACACTCCTCGGCAACAACGCCCGATATCGTTACGGTATGCCGCCGCGACGGCACGCCGATAGATACTCTGACAGACAACCGTGCAAAGGTTGCGGCAGCAGGAAACCGTCCCGTGCGGCACTTCTTCACCTTCACCACAGAGCGCGGCGACACCCTCAACGCATGGATGCTGCTGCCTGAAGACTTCGACCCCTCGAAACGCTATCCGGTGCTGCTGACGCAATACTCCGGACCCGGCTCGCAACAGGTGGCAGACCGCTGGAGTACGGATTGGGAGGATGCTCTTCCGCAATATGGATATATCGTTGTCTGCGCCGACGGACGAGGTACGGGCTGGCGCGGCGAAGCGTTCAAAAAGCAGACATACGGACGTTTAGGCGCATTGGAGGTCGAAGACCAACTCTCATTGGCGCGTTATATGGCATCGCAGAGATGGGTAGACGGCAAGAGGATAGGCATCTACGGCTGGTCATACGGCGGTTTTATGGCTCTGGGCTGCGCACTTCGCGGCGAGGGGCTGTTCAAGGCTGCGATAGCCGTTGCTCCGGTGGCCTCGTGGCGGCGCTACGACAGCATATACACCGAGACCTACAACGGTCTGCCGCAGGACAACCCTTCGGGATATGACGACAACTCGCCCGAGAACTTCGCGGAACTTCTGCACAAACGCACGCGGATGCTCATCATACACGGCACGGCCGACGACAACGTACACCCCTCAAACACCCAAGCCATGACAGACGCTCTTACCCGCGCAGGCAAAAAGTTCGAGGTAAAACTCTACCCCAACCAGAACCACTCCATGATGCCCGACTGCACGGGCGATGTACGCCGCACGATGATATCATTCGTCCTCGAAAATTTATAAGCGGCAGAAAACGATATATCGACGCACTCATGGCGTCAAAGGCGGCAGCGCATTTGAACGTTGCCGCCATTTTTATGCTCTTTTGGTGCGGATTTTGCTCACGGCACAGGTATTAAACAACAAATTATGGCTACAGCACTTTTTATGATTACATTACATTACTTTACAATACTTTTATGCCTATGACTACCGACACAGCCACCAAAACACGCTTCACACTCAAGCCGCTGCCATACGACTATACGGCACTGGCACCCGAAATCTCGGAGGAGACGCTGCGCTATCACCACGACAAACACGCCGCAGGCTATGTGGCGAAACTCAACGAACTGCTCCCCGACACGCCATACGAGTCGCTGCCGCTCGAGGATATCATACTCAAAAGCGACGGCGTGATTTACAACAACGCCGCGCAGGTATGGAACCACGATTTCTATTTCGGAGCACTCTCGCCCAATCCGCAGTCGGAACCGAAAGGAGCATTAAAAAAAGCCATAGAGAGCAAATTCGGCTCCTTCGATGAGTTCAAGAAAAAGTTTTCGGCAGAGACGACCGCACTGTTCGGGTCGGGTTATGTTTGGCTTGTAGAGGAGCGCTCGGGCGAATTGTCGCTCTTCAGCGGCCGCAATGCCGACAACCCCCTGCGATACGGTTATCGTCCGCTGCTCTGCGTCGATGTGTGGGAGCATGCCTACTACATAGACTACCGCAATGCGAGAGCCGACGCCGTAGCCGCCATATGGAACTGCATCGACTGGAGAGTGGTCGAGAAGCGTTACGAAAAAGAGTAAACCGCATTGCGGATATCTCTTTTGCGGTCTGCGGATAAATGCAGGCCGTTTTTATTTGTAAAATGATTATCTTTGCAGCGGATACGGCGCCCCGCGTCTCTATGAAGTGCGGGGTCTGCAAGCGAGGCAACCCACACAAAGCGACAACTATGGCCAACGACTGGAAATCAAGACTTGGAACGGTATACTCCACCAATCCCGACTTCGAATATGTTACCGACAGGCAGCCCGAGGAGGAGACGCTGCCGCCCGCGCGTCAGAATCTGCGCGTATGGCGCGACACGAAGCACCGCGCAGGCAAGACCGCAACACTTGTTCGCGGCTTCGTCGGTACGGATGCCGACCTGCAGCAACTGGCGCGCCTGCTCAAGTCGAAGTGCGGCGTGGGAGGCTCGGCGAAGGATGGTGAGATAATAATCCAGGGCGACCACCGCGACCGCGTAACGGAGATACTCTGCTCGCTCGGATACGGATGCAAAAAGGCCGGCAGTTGACCGACACCAAGACAGATTACCCCCCCCGAAAAATTTTAAGTGAAAAGAGGGTGAAACGATTTCTGCACATACTGGCAGCAGCAACACTCCTGCTCCTCGCCCAAAGAGCCGAGGCGCAGTTCTACTCGTGGGGAGCCGACCCCGCTTCGCTGCGCTGGCGAAAGATAAAGGATGATAAGGTGAGCGTCATATTCCCCGACTCGTCCGAGAGCAGCGCACGGCGTATGCTTCACTACATACACAGCGTGCAACCATCTATAGGCTACGGATTTACATATCCGGCGATGAAGGTGCCATTCATAATCCACCCCGAGAACTTCCGCGCCAACGGAATGGTTATGTATCTGCCCAAGCGGGTCGAGATACTGTCAATACCCGCCATAGACAGTTACTCCATGCCCTGGCTCAAGCAACTCACGGCACACGAATACCGCCATGCCGTACAGTACAGTAATCTCGACCGGGGCGTAGTCCATGTTCTGAGTTACATTATCGGTCAGCAGAGTTCCACTTTCGGGCTGCTCTTTCTGCCGCTGTGGCTCATCGAGGGCGATGCCGTGATGAGCGAGACGCAGATGTCCTCTTTCGGACGCGGTTTGCAGCCGAGTTTCACGATAGACTACCGCGCATTAGGCAATATAAGCCGCCTCAACCGCAATACCGACAAGTGGTTCTGCGGCTCGTACAAAGACAATGTACCCGACCACTATCACATAGGTTATCAGATAGCATCTTACACCTATACCAAATACAACGGCAATATCTGGGACAAGGTGGCCCATTACAGCGTGCGCAACCCGTATCTCTTCGCCACGACAGCCGTGTCGCTCAAGAAGTTCTACGGTACGTCCGTAATAAAACTCACACGCGAGACCTTCGACGACCTGGCTGCTTACTGGGAGTCGCTGCCCGAGGAGAGCGACACCTCGCAGCCGCTGCCTCGACCGTTGCCGCAGCGCAGTTACACCACCTACCGGCATCCGCTGCCGCTGGGCGGCGGGAGCCTGCTATCGCTCAAGACCGACCTCGACCGTCCGTCGCGCTTCGTCGTAACGGATATGGAGAGCGGCAACGAGCGGCGCATAGCCTATACGGGCAGCGTATCGACCAGACCCGATATCGACACTGTTGCGCGAAGGGTATGGTGGACAGAGTATCGCCGCAGCACGCTCTTTGCCGAGAAGGTGAACTCAACGCTCTGTTACATGGACCTCGGCAAGGGCCGCACACACACCGTCCGCAAGTATCGCAACGTGCTGTATCCCACAGTTATAAACAGCGATACGCTGGCATGGGTCGAATATGAGGCACCATGCCGGTATTCGATTGTTGTCGGATGCGACACGGCACGCTATGCGCGCATGGCGCTGCCGCAATTCACCGAGGTGCATGGTCTGGCATACGACAACCGCACCTCGCGGCTCTGCTTTATAACCACCGATGATGATGGTATGCGTATCGGAGCCGTAAAACACGATGAAGGGGGCATTTCAGGCGATGTCGAGTGGCTTACCGAAGCAGCATACATCACCCTCAGCAATCTGCGCGCCGGCGACGGCGTTCTCTACTTCGGCTCAATAGCGTCGGGCAAGGATGAGGTGCATGCTCTCGACCTCGTACACGGCGGCGAGTACAGAGTTACGACCTCGGCTTACGGTTCCTTCGACGCCGCAGCCGACGGAGAGCGGCTCGTCATGACGACCTACGACAAGGAGGGTTATCATCTTGCATCGCAGAGAGCGGACACGCTGCGCATACCCGTCGAGTGGAGCGCGCTGCCGGAAAACAGGGTCAATCCTCCGCGCGTGAAGTGGGATGTAGTGAATCTCGACACGGTGCGTTTCACGGCTGCCGACGAGGAGTTGTCGCACACCAATCATCGCTCGCGGCGCTACTCCAAGCCGCTGCATCTGTTCAACATACACTCCTGGGCGCCGGCATCCTACAGCCCCTTCGAGATTATCGACGAGGGTGTTGTCAATTTCAATCTGGGAGCCACAATCATATCGCAGAACCTGCTGTCGGACTCCGAAATGTTCCTCACCTACGGGTGGAACCGCGCCGAAGGCTCCGTTGTACAGGGTTCGTGGAGATATTACGGATTGGGTGTGAACTTCGCTCTCAGCGCCTCCTACGGCGGCAAACAGAGAGTATACACCATCGGGCGCTACAACCCTGCGACAGGCGAGATAGAGACCCCCGAACTGCCCGACCTGAAGAAATACTACTCCGTATCGGCCACAGCCTCGCTGCCGCTCCTCTTTCAGAGCGGTTACCATACCCGTTATCTCGGTCTCTCGACCTCGTGGAACTTCTCCAACGGACTTACGGCACGTGTAAACAAACTATCCTACGGCGACTGGAACACCTCCAACCTGCAACGTCTCGGATACGATCGTGGATTGCACACTCTCCAGTTCGGCATCACCTATCAGGATGTCGTCCAGCAGGCGCATAAGGATTTCGCGCCCAAGTGGGGCGTTGCGGCAGCCCTCAACTATGCCGTCAATCCCGAGACAAACTCATTCAGCAGCCTGCTCTCGACCTATGCCCGCGTCTATCTGCCGGGTGTCGCGGCACACCACTCTCTGTCGTTGGCAGCGGCATATCAGACCTCTCTCGGCGGTTTCAGCCGCGATGGTTTGGTATCGAACATGTCTTACCGCTCGGCAAGGCTCCTGCCCAACGGCTACAACATCTCGGATATACGCAACCGCAACTATGTCGCCCTGTCGGCCTCCTATCAACTGCCGCTGTGCTACCCCGACGGAGGTATACCGTCGGTACTCTATTTCAAGCGTATACGTCTCAACCTCGGTTTCGGTTACGCAGGCTTCGACGCAACATATATAGACCCCGTATTGGGAACGCTGCACGACAGGCGCAAACATATATTCTCCGGAGGTGCAGACCTTACATTCGATATAAATCTCTTCAGGCAGCCGGCGGCCGCCACCTCGGCCGTAACAATCTCTGCCTACGTTACCCGCGAGGGCAAACCCTACCTCTCGGCGGGATTGGGTCTTCCGTTCTGACGGCAACGTACGGCATGAGGCGCAAATCGCAGTAAAAAAACGTTGCGCTTATGACTAAAAAAGTGTAAATTTGCACCTGACTAATTATCTGACCGGCAATGAGCGATAAAAAAAGCAAGTTTCATACTTTGATGCACTCCCTCTTTGTGAAGCACGTCAAATTGGTAATCGCACTCCTATGGTGTGCTGTCATTGTCCCTGTGGCGCTCTTTATAACGGCCGTATTGCTGACGGCGGCAGGTGCCATAGGCAATGAGAGCCGTATGCCCAATCTGGAGGAGCTGGACAACCCCAGTATGAGCCTCGCAACGGAGGTTTACTCCTCCGACGGCGCCGTGATAGGCACCTTCTTCAGGGAGAACCGCACCAAACTGCAATACAGAGACCTCTTTCCGCAGGACACGACGCGGATGCTGCAAATAAGCGGACACAGCGTGCCTCCGATAGTGGCGGCTATTATAGCCACCGAGGATATGCGTTTCTACTCCCATTCGGCTATCGACTTCCGCTCGCTGGCGCGCGTGGGCATCAAGACGCTCGCCATGCATCACCGCTCGCAGGGCGGCGGCAGCACCATAACGCAGCAGCTGGCCAAAAACCTCTTCAAACGCACCGGAGGCGGCGGTATTTCCGAACTCGCCACATCCAAACTTCAGGAATGGGTGGTGGCAACGAAGCTCGAATACAAATACACCAAGGAGGAAATTATCACGATGTACCTCAATCTGGTGGATTACGGCTCCAACGCCGTCGGCATAAAGTCGGCAGCGCAGACCTTCTTCAACAAAGAGCCTGACGAACTGAATATACAGGAGGCGGCAGTGCTGGCAGGTGTGGTAAATGCCACCACACGCTATTCGCCCGTACTCAACCCCGAAAATGCACTTAAAAGACGCAACCTCGTGTTGTCGCGCATGGCGACGGCCGGCGCACTGACAAAGGCAGAGGCCGACTCGCTCTCTGGGCTGCCCATAATCCTCAACTACAATCCCGTATCGCACAACGAGGGTGCCGCAACCTACTTCCGCGAGATGCTGCGTCTGACAATGACGGCCAAGCGTCCCGAACGAAGTCAGTTCACCAACGACTGGGACTATCAGCAGGCGGTAAAGGAGTATGACGAGAACCCGATATACGGCTGGTGCCTCAAGAACACTCGTGCCGACGGTCAGCACTACGACCTTTACAGCGACGGCCTACGCATATACACCACCATCGACTCCAAAATGCAGGCATACGCCGAGGAGGCGATGCGGAAGCAGATGCGGGAGGAGGTGCAGCCCAAGATGGATGCGCAGGTAAAACGCACAGGCTCGCCATTCTCAAAGGATAGGGAAAACCTTACCAAAAAGGCTATGCGCGACTGCGACCGTTACCGCAGCATGAAGCGTGCAGGCATAGACGAGGCGAAGATTTTCGACTCGATGAGCAACAACAAGTATCATATGCGCATCTTCACCTTCAACGGTGTTCGCGATACGCTTATGACGCCGCGCGACTCGGTGCTGCACTACAAACGCATCATGCGTGCAAGTTTCGTCGCCATAGAGCCGCAAACGGGTTATGTCAAGGCATATATCGGCGGCCCCAACTTCCGTTACTTCAAGTATGACAACGCAAAATACGGCAAGCGGCAGATAGGCTCTACCGTAAAACCGTTTATCTATACCTTTGCCATAGACCACCTCGGACTTACACCCTGCACGATGGTACCCAACCTCCAGACCTCGATAGAGACGGCAAACGGCAAGGCGTGGTCGCCCAAAGAGGCCGGCAAGGTAGACTACGACGGTGTTCTGCATCCGTTGGTATGGGGACTTCAGCGCAGCCGCAACAACTACTCGGCATGGATTATGAAGCAGGCAAAACAGCCGGCGGCCGTAGCCAACTTCCTGCACAATATGGGTATTCACAGTTACATCGACCCCGTATACGCATTGTGTCTCGGCTCTTTCGAGTCGAATGTATTGGAACTTGCCGGAGCATACGCCACCTTCGCCAATGAGGGTGTCTTCAACGAACCCGTATTCGTAACGCGCATCGAAGACCACCAAGGCAATCTGCTTGCGGACTTCACGACCCGCTCGCAGGACGCCATAAGCAGCGAGACGGCATACACCATGCTCCAGATGATGAAACGTGTAATAACAGGCGGAACGGGTTCGAGGATGGTATGGAAATACGGTTTCAGGGATATGGATATGGCGGGCAAGACAGGTACGACGAATAACAATGCCGATGCATGGTTTATGTGCGTAACGCCCCGTCTGGTTGCGGGAGCGTGGGTCGGCGGCGACGACAACAACGTACACCTCTCGTCGGGCGGCGAGGGCGGCGTTATGGCCCTGCCTATTGTCGGCGAGTTCTTCACAAAGGTCTATAATGACCCCTCGTTAGGCATATCGCGCTCGGAGAAGTTCAAACATCCTGCTGTATACCACGCCATCGACTGCCCCGATTCACTGCAGCCGGACGACACCTATAACCAAGAGGATGAGTTCTTCGGATTTATGAACACACAGCCATAATTATTGCCTCAAGCCTTGTAAAACACGGATTTATAATTTAATAAAACAAACAGAGATATGAAGATAGCAATAGTCGGCGCCAGCGGTGCCGTAGGACAGGAGTTTCTGAAGATTTTGGAGGAGCATCAACTGCCCATCGACGAGTTGGAACTTTACGGTTCGCCGCGCAGTGCCGGCACAACCTATACATTTCGCGGCAAGGAACTTAAAGTTAAGTTATTGCAGCACAATGACGACTTCAAGGGTACGGATGTAGCCCTGGTATCTGCCGGCGCATCGACCTCGAAAGAGTTCGCCGAGACAATAACCAAATACGGTACGCTGATGATAGACAACTCGAGCGCCTTCCGTATGGATGAGGATGTACCCCTTGTCGTACCCGAGGTGAACCCCGAGGATGCGCTGAATGCTCCGCGAGGCATAATAGCCAACCCCAACTGCACCACCATTCAGATGGTCGTGGCGCTGAATGCCATAGAAAAGGTGTCGCACATACGCCGCGTACACGTCTCGACATACCAGTCGGCGAGCGGTGCCGGTGCAGCGGCGATGGCGGAACTCGAGCAGCAGCACAAGACGCTTGCCGAGGGAGGTGAGCCTCACGTCGAGAAGTTCGCATACCAGTTGGCATACAACGTTATACCCCACATCGACGTCTTTATGGATAACGGCTATACGAAGGAGGAGATGAAGATGTATAACGAGACGCGCAAAATCATGCACTCGGATATCGAGGTATCGGCGACGTGTGTCCGCGTGCCTGTTATGCGTGCGCACTCGGAGAGCGTATGGGTCGAGACCGAGCATCCGGTGAGCGTGGAGCAGGCCCGCGAGGCGTTCTCGCGCGGCGAAGGTATCGTTTTGGTGGATGAGCCGCAGAGCAAGAAGTATCCGATGCCTCTCTTTGTCGCGGGAAGGGAGCCGGTATACGTAGGTCGTGTCCGCAAGGACATCTCCAATCCCAACGGGCTGACTTTCTGGTGTGTAAGCGACCAGATAAAGAAGGGTGCGGCACTCAATGCCGTTCAGATTCTGGAGTGGCTTATAGCGCAGGGTCGTTTCTAAAGTCAAATCATTACCGAATATATAACCTGATATTGGCAGGACGGTTGGGATTTCCAACCGTCCTGTTTTTTGCATCGGCAAAATAAAAGAAATTGAAATGCTTTTTGTTTTTTGCATTTAATCAAATAATATGTAAATTTGCACGCTTATACCCCTGTCCGAGCAGGACGTAGGCACACGAGTTGCAAAAAACCCGACCATAAAACAATGTTATGAGCAAAAGATTGTTACATATCGTCCTGACGGCAATGTTCGTCTTCACTCTCTGCGAGGGTTTCTCCGCACCGAAGGCCGGTATGAACCGTATCATAAAGTCGGGCGACCCGAAACTCATATACAAGACCGCATTAGACTATTATGAGCGTGGCAAGTGGCAGCGCGCATCGACTCTCTTCGAGGCTGTGGAGCCATACTACATCGGCACGCCGACCGAGGACTCGGTGGCATTCTTCAAGGCTCGCAGCAAGTTCAAGGAGAAGGATTACGATATCGCATCGGTGATGCTGGACGAGTTCAGACGCAAATTCGGCCGCAGCGTCTTCATCGAGGATGCCGAGGGTATGTATGCGCTCTGTTTCTACTTCATGTCGCCCGAGCCGGAGCGCGACCAGACCGTAACATCGCAGGCAATAGTATCCATATCGGAGTTCCTATACCGATATCCAAACTCGCCGCAGCGCGAAAACTTCGAGAACATAACGGCCGAACTGACACAAAAACTTCACGACAAGGCCTTTATCAACGCATACACCTACTACAAGACAGGGCGCCACAAGTCGGCTATCGTCGCCTTCCGCAACGCCCTCAGGCAGTACCCCGAGTCATCTCACAGAGAGGAGTTGATGTATTATATCGTAAAATCGGGATACGAGTTGGCACACAACTCCATAGAGTCGAAGCAGACAGACCGTTATATGTCGATGCTCGACTCCTACTACTCCTATCTCTCGGAGTACCCCGACTCAAAGCGCCTCAAAGAACTCGGACGATTAGCCAAAGAGGCCAAAGACTATTTGGATAAAAACAACAAGGACAAACAATAGCGATGGAAATCAAGAAAAACATCCCCAACAACACCGTTACCCGACGTCTGGTAGACTTAGACAAGGAGACGGGCAACATCTACGAGAGCATCAACATCATCGCGCGCCGCGCCAACCAGATTTCGGCAGAACTGAAGGCGGAACTCAACCGTAAGTTAGCCGACTTCTCGTCGCCCACCGACACTATGGAGGAGACCTTCGAAAATCGCGAGCAGATTGAGATTTCGCGTTACTACGAGCGTCTGCCCAAACCTGCCATAATCGCCACCGAGGAGTTCCTCGATGATGAGGTATATTACCGCAAGTAACAATATAATACTGCGCTGTTTTGTCGCTGACAGGCAAACATATCATTCTGGGTGTTACGGGAAGCATCGCGGCATACAAGGCAGCGGTTCTGTGCCGCCTGCTCAAGACCGCCGGAGCGGAGGTCAAAGTAGTTATGACACCCGCCGCCAAAGCCTTCATCACGCCGCTGACGAT
Organism: Alistipes sp.; assembly: GCA_022511295.1. GTDB lineage: Bacteria > Bacteroidota > Bacteroidia > Bacteroidales > Rikenellaceae > Alistipes. The sequence goes on from JAFLRT010000003.1 coordinate 34,571, forward strand.
GGCTACACTATCCAAGAATCCCATCGCCGTAGAGTTCTATAACCCCGAGAACGGCGACTGGCATTCGCATATATCGCTCGGAGAGTGGGCCGACCTGCTGCTCATAGCGCCTGCGACGGCCAATACGTTGGCCAAGATGGCAACGGGAGTGGCGGACAACCTTCTGCTGACGACCTATCTCTCGGCGCGTTGCGGCGTGGCGGTAGCGCCGGCAATGGACTGCGATATGTTCGCCCACATCGCTACGCAGCACAATATCGACACCCTGCGCTCACACGGTGTAACCGTAATCGAATCGCCCGAGGGTGAGTTGGCAAGCGGTCTGCACGGAAAGGGACGTATGGCAGAGCCTGAAGATATCCTTGCACGTGTAGAGGCACTTCTCTGCCCGGACGAAAAAAAAAAGAGCCTGCACGGTAAATGCTTCGTCGTTACGGCAGGAGCCACACGCGAAGCGCTCGACCCCGTAAGATTTCTTACCAACCGCTCGACAGGCAAGATGGGTTATGCCGTCGCAGCAGCACTCGCCGCGCGCGGTGCCAGAACAATCCTCATCAGCGGTACGACGTCGCTGCCCGCGCCGCAAGGGGTGGAGATGCGGCACGCAGAGTCGGCAGAGGATATGTATATAGCCGCCAAAGAGGCGTTTGCCGATGCTGACGGCGCTGTGATGTGTGCAGCCGTAGCGGATTATACGCCGGTCGAGGTATCGGCAACGAAAATCAAAAAGAGCGACGACGATATGGTGCTGCATCTGAAGCGCACGCACGACATCGCCGCCGAACTTGGCAAGATTAAGGGCAGCCGCCTGCTTGTCGGCTTTGCCCTGGAGACCGACAATGAGGCTGAAAATGCCGCGAAAAAACTCCGAAAGAAAAATCTCGATTTCATCGTTCTTAACTCGCTGCGCGACGAGGGGGCCGGTTTCGCCCACGACACAAACAAGGTGTCGATAATCGACTCCGCGACGCGTGAAGATTTGCCGCTTATGTCCAAACGCGAGACGGCAGAGGTCATAGTGGACAAAATCGATTTTTTTATAAAGAGAACCGATTCGGAAAAATAGCGCCCTTTATAAAAAACCATTATAAAAAATGCTCAGCCATCTCACGGTAGAAAACTATGCTCTCATAGAGCATCTGGAGTTGGACCTCGACCCTCATCTGAATATCATCACGGGTGAGACGGGTGCCGGCAAATCCATTCTGCTCGGGGCCATAGGTCTGCTGCTGGGTGCCAAGAATGACGGCGCTGCCATAAAAGATTCATCGCGTGGCTGTATCGTCGAGGGCATATTCAATATCGAGGGGCTGAATCTTGAGCCGCTCTTCGGGGAACTGGATATCGAATACGACGGACAGACCGTCATCAGGCGTATAATAACCCCTTCGGGCAAGAGTCGTGCATTTGTAAACGATGTTCCGGTGCAACTCACGCAACTGCGGGAACTTGGGGCGCATCTTATAGATATACATTCGCAACACCAGACACCGATACTGTCGTCGCCCGCGTTCCGTATGCGTGCCACCGACACTATGGCCGGTACAATGGCTCTCAAGGCCGAATATACGGCGCAATATGAGAGTATGTTATCCATCTCCCGTGAGTTGCAGCATCTGCAAGCCGAAACCGAGCAGGGACGCCGCGATGAGGAGTGGCTGCGCTTCCAGGTCGAGGAACTCGAGGGCGCTGCACTGCACGAGGATGAGGTTGCCCGACTCGAGGCGGAGCAGGCGCTCCTGGCATCGGCCGACACCATAGGGGAGATGCTGTGCAGCGCTGCGTCAGCCTTGAACGACGAGGAGACGGGTGTTCTGCCGCGACTTAAAAGCATAGAACAGGGATTGCTGCGCTGCCGTGACAGTTATCACGCAGCAGACGAGTTGGCAGAACGTCTGCACTCCACACTGCTCGAAATCAAAGATATCGAATACACAATAGCATCCGACGCCGAACGTATAGAGTCCGACCCTGCACGTTTGGAGGCGGTAGATATGCGTCTTGCAACACTCTGGTCGCTATGCCGCAAGCACCATGCGGCGGATGTTGCAGAACTTATTGCGATACGCGACAACTACAAGACCAAACTCGACGCCATAACATACGGCGATGAGCGTATGGCGGCACTCGAAGAGCGTCTTGCCGAGGTGCGCAGAAGTGCCGAAGCGCTTGCCGAGAGACTGCATACGCAGCGTGCGGCAGCCATAGAGGGCTTCGGGGAGGAGATGTCGCAGAGGCTGTCGCTTCTGGGTATGCCCGATGCCGTATTCAATGTCGTTTTGGAGCCGACGGCAGACCTTACACCCGAAGGCAAAGAGGAGGCGTCGTTTGTCTTCACGGCGAACAAAAACATGGCTCCCCAACCTATCGAGCGTATAGCATCGGGAGGTGAGATGTCGCGTATGATGTTATCGCTCAAGTCATTGCTTGCACGCAGAATGAATCTGCCGGCAATAATCTTCGACGAAATCGACACCGGTGTATCTGGACGCATAGCCGATGCAATGGGAGAGATTATAGCAGACCTGTCAGAGTCGATGCAGGTGGTCAATATAACTCATCTGCCGCAGGTGGCATCAAAAGGCAGTGCGCACTTTGTGGTATACAAGGAGGACGGGCGCTCCAACATACGTCGCCTGAATGGCGAGGAGCGAATAACAGAGATAGCCAAAATGTTATCGGGAAGCGATATCACCGAGGCAGCCATACTTCAGGCGCGGCATCTGCTGGCAAAATAATCAGAGGCCTATACAAAACGGGGGCGCCGCAGCACCTCTTTGAGGTGCAATTATTTTTATCATTACACTCATCATCATCGTCAAATAAACAGCAAAGGGGCGCATATCATTCGATACGCGCCCCTGATGCTTAAAGGCAATTACATTATCAGCCCTTCTTACCCTTGGGAGCAAGAATCATATTCATCTTCTTACCCTCAAGCGCAGGCATCACCTCGACTTTGGCTATCTCCTCCAAATCCGTCGCAAAGCGCAGCAACAGAATCTCGCCCTGCTCCTTGAAGACTATCGAGCGACCGCGAAAAAAGACATACGCCTTGACCTTGGCACCCTCTTTCAAGAAGTTTTCGGCGTGCTTGAGTTTGAAGTTGTAGTCGTGGTCGTCGGTCTGAGGACCGAAACGAATCTCCTTGACCACCACCTTGGTCTGCTTGGCCTTAATCTCCTTGGCCTTGCGTTTTTGCTGGTAAAGGAATTTCTGGTAGTCGGCGATGCGGCATACGGGAGGCTCGGCCTTGGGCGAAATCTCGATAAGGTCCAACTCCATCTCATCTGCCAAACGCAATGCGTCGCGCAACGGCAACACGAGGTTAGGCTCTACATTATCGCCTACCACACGCACCGTGGGAGCGGTAATATCGTTGTTGATACGATGCGGATTCTCCTTTTCGGGACGACGTCCGCCCTGCTGTCTGTTCTGGTTGTTCGCCGAGACAATCGGTCTCGGTTTGAACGGGCGTTGATTTGCCAAATTTATACGTTATTTGTTGTTAAGTTTTCCTGTTTCAGCCTCCACCATCGAAGTCATATAGTCGCAATAGGCCTCGAGTGTCATCTGACCCTTGTCGCCTTCGCCCTGCGCACGTACCGACACGCTGCGCTCGGCAGTCTCCTTCTCGCCAACAATAAGCATAAACGGTATACGCTTAAGTTCATTGTCGCGTATCTTGCGGCCCACCTTCTCGTTGCGGTCATCGACCGTAGCGCGTACATCGTGCTTGCCGAGGAACGATACGACCTCATAGGCGTAGTCGTTGAACTTCTCCGATACGGGCAGCACAACAGCCTGCTCGGGTGCGAGCCACAGAGGGAACTTGCCCGCCGTATGCTCGAGCAACACGGCCACGAAGCGCTCCATAGAGCCGAACGGCGCACGGTGAATCATTATCGGGCGGTGCTGTTTGTCATCGTTGCCCTTATATGTCAGGTCGAAACGCTCGGGCAGGTTGTAATCCACCTGTATCGTACCGAGTTGCCAACTGCGGCCAATGGCGTCCTTGACCATAAAGTCCAATTTCGGGCCGTAGAAAGCCGCCTCGCCATACTCCACAACGGTATTGAGACCCTTCTCCTTTGCCGCCTGAATAATTGCATTCTCGGCTTTCTCCCAATTCTCGTCCGAACCGATATACTTCTCCTTGTTATTGGGGTCGCGCAGCGATATCTGTGCCGTATATTTGTCGAACTTGAGGGTGCGGAAGATGTAGAGTACGATATCTATAACCTTTTCAAACTCCTCCAGAAGTTGGTCGGGACGCACGAACATGTGGGCATCGTCCTGCGTGAAGCCTCTGACGCGCGTAAGACCGTGAAGTTCACCGCTCTGCTCGTAACGGTAAACGGTACCGAACTCGGCCAGACGCACGGGCAGGTCTTTGTACGAGCGGGGCTTGCTGCGGTATATTTCGCAGTGGTGCGGGCAGTTCATAGGCTTGAGCAGGTATTCCTCACCCTCGACAGGCGTATGTATAGGCTGGAACGAGTCCTTGCCGTACTTTGCATAGTGTCCCGAGGTCTTGTACAACTCGATATTGCCGATATGCGGCGTTATAACCTGCTGGTAACCGTGTTCCTTCTGTATCTGACGAAGGAAGCGCTCCAGACGGTCGCGCAGTTCGGCACCCTTGGGCAGCCACAACGGCAGACCCTGACCCACTCTCTGCGAGAATGTGAATAGTTCCAGCTCTTTACCCAGTTTGCGGTGGTCGCGTTTCTTCGCCTCCTCGAGCATTGCGAGGTACTCATCCAGAAGCGACTTTTTGGGGAACGATATGCCGTAGATACGAGTGAGCATCTTGTTCTTCTCATTGCCACGCCAGTATGCACCTGCAACAGATGTAAGTTTCAATGCCTTGATGAATCCCGTATCGGGGATATGCGGGCCTCGGCACAGGTCAGTAAATGAGCCGTTGGTGTAGAACGATATCGTACCGTCCTCCAAATCGGATATAAGTTCCACTTTGTATGGGTCGCCCTTTTCGGTGAAGGTCTTCAGCGCCTCGGCCTTCGACACCTCCGTACGGACAAGTTGTTCCTTGGAGCGTGCCAGTTCCATCATCTTGTTCTCGATAGCCGCCAGGTCGCCCTCCGTGATAGGTTGGGGCGTATCGACATCGTAGTAGAATCCGTTCTCGATAGCGGGTCCTATACCGAACTTTATACCCGGGTACAACTCCTGCAACGCCTCGGCCAGAAGGTGCGACGAGGTGTGCCAGAAGGCGTGCTTGCCTTCGGCATCCTCCCATTTATAGAAGCGTATCGCTGCATCCTCCTCTATGGGACGCTTCATATCTACCGTAACACCATTGACACCGGCTGCCAAAGCCTCGGCAGCCAGACGAGGACTGATGCTCGCTGCTATGTCGAAAGAGGTTGTTCCCTTGTCGTATTCGCGCACCGAACCGTCGGGGAATGTAATCTTAATCATATCTCTGAATATATTGTTTGTTACTCTCACTTGATTTCACCCTTACTCTTCGGGTTCTGTCTGCGGCAGGTCATTCACGCTAACATCGCGTCCCTTCTCCCTTTCGAAGCGTTGCAGCGGGTCGGCGCTCCACTCCCGCCACGCCTCACGCGCACGGGCTATATCCACCGCTGCAAAGACCGCATTGCGCATCGACGAGGCGTCCGCCATATCCTTGCCTGCGATATCGTATGCCACGCCATGGTCAGGCGAGGTGCGTATAACGGGCAGCCCTGCGGTAAAGTTCACGCCGTCGGGCGACACCGTTTTGAATGGTATCAACCCCTGGTCGTGATACATCGCCAGCACGGCATCATACGATGCGTAGTGTCCGCCGGCAAAGAGACCGTCGGCAGCGAAAGGTCCGAATGCAAGTATTCCGTTGCTGTAAGCCTCGGCGACAGCCGGACGTATCGTCTGCTCCTCCTCACTGCCGAACAAACCTCCGTCCCCGTTGTGTGGGTTGAGCGAGAGGACGGCAATACGAGGCTCGACAATACCGAAATCCTGTTTCAGCGTACTGCGCAACTGCGTCAGACGCGACACAATCTTCTCGCGCGTGATATCGGCACTGACCTGCGATACAGGTATATGGACCGTTACCAATCCCACCTTCAGACGGTCGCTGCACATAATCATCATAGGCTCGGCACCGAACTCACGACCGAAGAACTCGGTATGTCCCGTACAGTCGAACTGTTCGCCGTGAATCGTCTCCTTGTCTATCGGAGCCGTAACGACAGCCGCTATACGGCCTTCGCGCAGGTCGGCAACAGCACGCAGCAGCGCATCGGCAGCCGCTTTGCCGGCAGCAGCCGACGCCCGACCCGGCTCTATGGCTGTCTCCCTGTCTCCGCACTCCACAAGATTTACGCATCCGCGCCGTGCATCGTCCACCGTGCGGCAGATATTGAACGAGATGTTCTCCAACTCGCTTATCGTCGTGCGATAATACTCTGCGGCTCGTTTTGAACCATATATCACGGGGGTGCAAATCTCGCACATACGCGTATCGGCAAAGGTTTTCAATATAACCTCCCAGCCGATACCGTTGATGTCGCCCTGCGTAATTCCTATCGTAAGTCTGCCTTCTCCCATCGTTAAGCCTCTGCTTATGCCTTTAATATCTCGCAAACTTAATATTTTTTTTCGACTTTTTATAAATTTTCACTCAAAATGAGCCGATAAACGCTACCGCTGCAACATACGGCGGCGAAACTCCGAACATACCACCGCCGCCGCAGCCCCTACATTGAGCGACTCCGAGCCGCTGCGCCCTGCCGGATAGGCAGGTATATGCAGCCGTCGGCTGACAGCAGCCGCGCAGGCTTCCGATATGCCGCGACCCTCGTTGCCCATAACGACAAAGCCCGACGACGGCAGTTCCGACGTATAGATATTCTCTCCGTCAAGGAAAGTGCCGCATACCTCCATACCCCTCTCACGCGCCTCGCGAAGCATCTTCGGCAGGTCGCAGTAATGCACCCGCACACGTATTATCGCCCCCATCGTGGCCTGCACAACCTTGGGGTTGAAGCAGTCGGCAGCGCCCTGCGAACAGACTACATCTCCGATACCGAACCAGTCCGCAAGTCTTATCAGCGTACCCATATTGCCCGGATTGGAGACATCATCGAGCGCCAGCACAAGACTCTTTTCCGCCGTGCGCATATCGAATCCGTAATGCGGTATCTCGACAGTGGCCAAAGAGTTGTTGGCGGTCTTGAGCATCGTAAGACGCTCCATCTCCGCCGCCGTAACGCGGCACACGTCATCACCCAAATCCTCAAGCACGCCGTCCAACGCATATACCCTACGCAGACGCAGATGCGAGGCATGGAGTTCGCGTATAATCTTCTCGCCCTCGGCAACAAACAGGCCATGCGTATTGCGGCCCTGCTTGTCGGCAAGCGAGCGCACCATCTTTATCTCGGCTTTTGTTACCATTGTTCTGTTCTCTAAAATTTTATGCCTATTTTATGTCTGTTTTATGCCTGTTTTATGCCGTGAAGGTCTCTCCCTCGACGGCGATATCGGTATTCGGGAACACCTCGCGCGCCTCGTCCAACAACGGCTGCAAATCCTTGTACCGCGATGAGAAATGACCTATGATAAGCCGTCCGACACCCGCACGCCGCGCCACCTCGGCAGCCTGCACAGCCGTAGAATGCCCTCTCTCACCCGCAACCTTGCGTTCGCTGTCGGTGTAGGTCGCCTCGTGGTACAACAAATCGACACCCGACACAATCTCTGCCGCACGCGGCGAGAAACTCGTATCGGAACAGTATGCATACGAGCGAGGTTCACGCGGCAGATAGGTGAGTTCGCCGTTGGGCAGCACCGTACCGTCGGGCAACACTATATCCTCACCCCTTTTGGCTGCCACAATCTGCTCTATATCGAGACCGTAGCGCTCGATTTTGAACTTATCGACATTGAGTTGCGGCGCCTTCTCGCGAAAGAGATACCCCGATGAGCGCAGCGAGTGCCGCAGAGGCACACTCCACACCGCAAGCGTGCGGTTCTCCATAAGCATGACATTTTGTGTTGTATCGACCTCGTGCCACACCACATCGTATGGCATATCCTGCTCGAAGTAGCGTCTGAAGCCGTCGAGAATCTCACCGAACGGCGAGGGAGCGTATACATCGAGCGCCATACGACGACCGTAGAGCGCCATAGTCGAGAGCAGCGGAAAGAGACCGAACAGATGGTCGCCATGCAGATGCGAGATAAATACCGCCGAGAGTTTCAGCGGATTGATGCCCATACGGAACATCTGCCTCTGCACACCCTCGCCGGCATCGACCAGAAACAGCCGCTCGTTGCAGTTTACAATCTGCGCCGAGGGATGACGGCCGGCGGTGGGCTTGGCCGAGGCCGCTCCGAGTATGGTTACCTTGAGCGACATCGACTATTTTGAATGAAGGAATCGCTCGCAGTCCACAGCCGCCTTGCAGCCGCTTGCAGCAGCCGTTATGGCCTGACGGTAACGCGTATCGCATACGTCGCCCGCAGCGAATACGCCCTCGACAGAGGTGTGCGACATACCCGGAACGGTCTTGATATATCCCTCCGCATCCAGTTCTATCTGACCGGCGAAGAGTTCCGTATTGGGATGATGACCTATGGCAAGGAAGAATCCGTCTATGGCGAGTGTACGCTGCGAGCCGTCGGCATGCTGCACCAAAGCACCCGTAACGCCATCCTCATCACCCAACACCTCCACCGTGTTGTACTCATAGAGTACCTCGATGTTGGGCGTTGCCGCCACGCGCTCCTGCATAGCCTGCGAAGCACGCATAAATGGTTTGCGGACAATCATATAGACCTTGTTGCAGAGCGATGCCAGATAGGATGCCTCCTCGCAAGCCGTATCGCCGCCGCCGACAACCGCTACATCCTTGCGGCGGTAGAAGAATCCGTCGCACGTTGCGCAGGCGCTGACACCCATACCGCGATACTTCGTCTCGGAGGGAAGACCCAGATAGCGCGCCGAGGCACCCGTAGCCAGAATAACCGCCTCGGCCTCGATTTCACCGCCGCCGTCGAGCGTGAAACGGAACGGACGCTGCGAAAGGTCGGCTTTTGTAATGATACCCGAACGCACATCAGCACCCAGACGCACTGCCTGACGACGCAAATCATCCATCATCTGCACACCGTCGACACCTTCGGGATAGCCCGGGAAGTTCTCGACAACGGTTGTCGTCGTAAGCTGGCCGCCAGGCTCCATGCCCTCATAGAGTACAGGCGAAAGAGATGCGCGTGAAGCATATATGGCAGCCGTGAAGCCCGCAGGACCGCCGCCGACGATAAGACATTTTACCTTTTCCATGTTTTTTCAGTTTTTTACTATTTGTTTTATATGTTTTCCGATATCTGTTTGCGAAAAAAGTTCCTCATAGGTACCCGAGTGCGACAGACGACCCATATAGTCGAACATATACCACACGCTGTCGCGACGCGCCACATAACCGCACCTGTCGGGGTCGTAGTCGGCAATATCGTATTTGGGTTCGAGTATATATCGTCCCGTGCGGTCGATGATGCCCATACCCTCGGCCGTAGCCACTGCAGCACGGTTCTCGCAGAAGTTGCCGGCTTTAATGAAACGGGGTTCGATAACGCTCTCACCGCAGTCATCGACATATCCGTAGAGATTGCCGCGACGCACACGGCGCATCATATCGTGCAGTGGCGACACCTCGTCATAGCATCGCTGCAAAGCCGTCTCGTATGGTTTGCACGGCTCTGTCGCGGCGGACGGTATGGTCGGAAACGAGAGTATAAACTCCTTGACGGCTGCAAACTCCTTCATAATATCTTCGCGTGAAGATGCGCGGCGAAGATAGTGGAAACGCACCGGATAGAGCCGCCTGTCATTGCCCCATACAAGGTTTGACGGCAACAGGTTGCGATGCACCACGCCCGCCTCGAGAAAGGCATCGCGCAACATATCGAGCGCTGCAAGCAGACTGGCGGTATCGGCATAGTGTACGGCATTGCCGAGCGGGATGCCTTCGCAATGACTCTCTATAATCACATCGCAACACGACTCGCGACCTGCGGAATCGGTGAAGACAAGTTCCTGCGGAAGGATACGGTACTCGGGAAAGGCTCCGCTGTTGAGATGACGTACTATATGTGCCGCTTCACGCACACACTCCGGAAGAGATACCGCGCCGTCTATCGGTACTGACAGCAGATAACGATACCCCTCGATGCTGACAAGAGCCTCGGCAAACATCTTGGTACGCGACACCGCCGCACGACCGTCCGTCCGCACGATATGCGCTCCGCGCAGGGTTCTGAACGACAAACTGCCGGCATCTATGGCATCGACAAAGGATGTTATCGTGGGGCTTTTTATCATAGCGTGGGGGTTGCGGCACTAAAAATCACTCCATATCGGTAACGCTTCGCGAACCGACATTGAGCATTGTAACAAGTTCCGTCATCGAGGCGTTATAACCCATAGCCCTGAACGGAGGAGAGGCATAGTCACCTCTCTGCAAGCGTATCATCTCGTTGAACGGTTCGGGCATAACACTCGAGCAGTCGGCCAACAGGCGCGCATAGCGGTCGCAGAGAACTATCTCGCTATCGACCGGAAATATCATCGACGGATTCTCTATGTTTGACGAGATATGTATATTTATCAGCAGGACATTGCCGTCGGAGGTATGGTTGCTCTTCAGTTGTCCCGATATGCTTCGCAGTTCGTCGGCATCGCAGTCCGACGCCTCGCCGTCGGTAACATTGAATATCACCGGAGGGAAACTGTCGGCATTCTGCGGACGGCGGCACCACTCCGATACATTGTGGTTTATATATGACAGCGCCTCGAACATTGGCGTTTCGCCTTCGGCGCAGGGTTTCATCCAACACTCAAGCATCTCTGCACGCGCACTCCACTCGCCCGACGACAGTTTGGCCTTGCGATAGACGGCACGCAGACTCGGATTGCACTGCTCAAGTTCGCTGACAGGGATAAAAAAACGGTTGGGGTCTATCATCGGACATACCTGTTCGCCCCAATAACCCACAAGAGCCACATCATAGTAATTTCTGACCTCTCCGTTGCGGCGTGCGCGCATAATAAGTTCCGATATAATGCGGTCCACAGCCTCGGCGACAGCGATGGACTTTGTCGTTACTCGACCGTCAGGCGTAACCGTGTCCTCGGCCATTGAACGCGAGCAATCCACTGCTATTACAAAAGCCGTGCGGTATTTGCTTGTAATCTCTTTTTCGTACATAGACATACACCATCTTAATGGCAGTATACATACTGCCGACGGTTCTTTTGCAAATATACTCTATTTGGGCATAATAATCAAATCTGCCGATTTTCTTCGGTTCGGGGGGGGGATTTTGAGGCTGTCGGTTAAGTCAAACATAGGGCTTCCACACGCGTTTATACGGTATTCCATACCGTCAAGCACCACGACCGCCTCACCGTCGCAGAATCCGTATGCATCATCATACAGCGGCGGGACGACTGTCTCGCCGCCGCAGGCATAACCCCAAAGTCCGTTTCGGCAGAACGGCTCAGGATATGTACTCTCCTGCTGTCGCCGTGCTTCAAACTGCGCATATCCGAGCAGTTCGCCAAGAGAGTAAAGGTGCGCCGTGCGCGAGGCGAGAAGTTTCGCTATACGGTAGCGCGCCGCCAGGCACCTGCTCCGCAGCATATCAACAATATTTTGATAGACATCGCTCTTGCCGTTATATATCTCACGCGCGTCCAACAGCAGCACATCGTTGTCGGAGCATAACCGGCTCAACTCCGGCTCGGCACTCATAGCACCCAACGCGGTAGATATAAGCGCCAGCGGATAGTCATCTATATGCTTATTAAAAACACCTTCGCTGCGCGTGGGATGCTGATAGGCCGCCGTTCCCGTCTCCTCGCTGCTCTCGCCGGTGAAGCAGGGCAGAAACACGGCATCAAAATCTATGGCGTGCATCTCACCGCGACTGTCTACAATGATATTCTCGGGTTTGATATCGCCGTGCGCCCACTCCTCGGAGAGCATACGAACAGCAAAACGGTCGAAAGCCGCCGAAAGACGTGTCAAAGCCTCGGCATCGCCGGCAGCAGACAGCACCGCCTCTTTAAGAGTACGCCCCTCGACCCACTCCGTAAGCACCACATCGACCCAGGCACCGGAACCGCCGCCGCTCTGAGCCACAAACAGTTCGTTGTGCAGGCACCGCTCACCATATATACGGCGAGTATTGCGTTTGGGGCGTGTATAACATTTAAGCACACAGGGCTTGCCTTTGTGCTTTATCTTGAAGACGACAGAACTGTTGCCGACAGCCAAAACAAAACGGCCCGACGCGTCGCAACAAGGCTCAATAACCCCAAGCGTGCGCGTAAGGCCGTAGGAATCTTTTATGATATCAACATATTGCGGAACAGTATAAAGCATTGTCTGTACTTATATAATATATACCACTTTGTTTATATTATGCCCCTTTTGCTGCCTAAAGGTCTACCAGCTTATTCTTTATGGCATAGACCACAAGGCTCGCCACATTCTTACAGCCCGTCTTCTCAAGAAGATTGGCGCGGTGAACATCGACCGTGCGCTTCGATAAAAACAACTCATCCGCTATCTCCTGCGTCGAACTGCCGCGACAAATACCCACCAACACCTCTATCTCGCGCGACGACAACTCATTATTCACATCGGCACTCTCCGAAGAACGCAGGCGCTGCGAGAGCGAACTCATCAACGCCTCACTGAAGTAACTGCCGCCGCTCACAACGGCATCGATAGCTCCGAAAACCTCGTCGATACCCGAATCCTTCAACAGGAATCCCTTCGCTCCGGCATCGACCATGCGCGTATAGTAACTCTCATCGCCGAACATCGAGAGACATATAACCTTCAGGTCGGGACGCAGGCGCAACGCCTCGCGCGTCGCCTCGCCGCCATCCATAACCGGCATCGCGATATCCATAAAAACGACATCCACAGCCGTCATAGGCAGTATCCGCAGAAACTCCGCACCGTCCGACGCCTCACCCGTAACGCGATACCCGTCGCGCATCGAGATAAGTTCGCGCAGACCCGTCCGAAACAACGTATGGTCATCGACCAGAATGATTTTTATCTCGTTACTATCCATATACAATATTGCGTGTCAATCAGTTATCGCCGAGAGATAGTTCTATATCCGCCCGCATGCCATTGCCCTTGGCACTCTCGAGAGAGAATATTCCGTTCACAGACTTTATGCGCGAGGAGATATTAGAAAGCCCCATACCCGCATCCGGCAGGTCGTTGATATCGAAGCCGCAGCCGTCGTCAGCATAATGCACGGCAAGCATCGCTTCGTCGCAGTGCAGTTCGAGGGTGATATTGCCGCACCCCGAGTGTTTGAGCGAATTATGGATAAACTCGCACACCACGCGGTAGACGATAACCTCTATATCGGGGTCGAAGCGTCTCTCGCCGAGGTCTGTTTTGAAGTGCAGCGAGATATTGCGCAGGGCGCCGCTGCGGTCGATGAAGTTACGCAGGGCGCGCTCCAGACCGAAGTCCTTAAGCACCTGCGGCTGCATATTGTTCGATATCTCGCGCAGGGAGCGTATCGCCTCCTCGATAACCATAAGCGTATTATCGTTGAGTTGGCTGCGTCGTTCGGGTCTCTGCTCGTACTTGAGCGCCGTGAGAGACATCTTGACCGACGAGAGCAGCGGACCCATACCGTCGTGGAGTTCCTTGGCGAAATGCGCGCGCGACTTCTCCTCGGTGCGCAGCACTGCCGTGAGAAGACGCTTGTTGAAAAGTTCCTGACGGCGGTTCAGGCGGTCTATATATCCGAAGAGGCGGTGGGCGTACATCACACTCACCGACAGACAGAGCGATATAACCGAACCCATAACGATAAACATATCGGTGCTGTACTCCGACCGACCCACAAAATGGCGGTTAAGCAGCATTATCATCAGCAACAGCATAAGGCATCCGATGATAAAGAGTATCCACACCGAGTTGTACTTTGTCTTACGCACCAGACGCAGCGCATAATACATCGCCACGCACTGTACGGCAATAGCCGCGATAAGCAATATTTCAGTTAGAAAGGACATAGGTCTATGCACGTCGAAGCCGCCGCTGTTATTTTATGATATCGTGGTCTGTTATATCGGATTTTATAATATCGGGACGCAGGCGCTCGGTTCTCTCCCACGCCTGGGCCTCCTTCCACTTCTCTATTTCGGCGAAGTTGCCCGACAGCAGCACGTCAGGCACACGCCAACCGCGAAACTCCGCAGGACGGGTATACACCGGCGGTGCAAGCAGGTTGTCCTGGAAACAATCCGTCAGCGCAGACTCCTCGTCGCCTATCGCGCCCGGGATAAGCCTCACAACGGAGTCGGCGATTATCGCCGCCGCAAGTTCGCCGCCCGTAAGAACATAGTCGCCTATCGATATCTCGCGCGTTATGAGATGCTCGCGTATACGGTGGTCTATACCCTTGTAGTGGCCGCACAGGATGATGATGTTTCCGAGCGTCGAGAGGCGGTTCGCCTCGTGCTGGTCGTAGCGAATGCCGTCGGGCGACGTGAATATAATCTCGTCGTAGGTGCGTTCGGACTGCAACTTCTCGACGAGTTCGAATACCGGTTCGCACTTCATAACCATCCCCGCCTCGCCGCCGAAGGGATAGTCGTCGGTGGTGCGGCGGCGGTCGTGGGCATAGTCATGCAGGTTATGCACCACAATCTGCACAAGACCCTTTTCCTGCGCGCGCTTCAGGATAGACTCCCCAAGCGGCGATACGAGCAGGTCGGGAACGGATGATATGATATCTATACGCATAGCCTAACGGTAGTTTACCTCGTCGTTCAGCACCTCGACGATAAATGGGTTGTACAGCACTTCGTGTCCTATGGTCGTCTCGTCGCCGTGTCCCGGCAGCACGCGAACCCCGTCGCCCAACGGCACTATCTTTTCGAGTATGGAGCGCATAATCCACGAGTAGTCGCCTCCGGGGAGGTCCGTGCGGCCTATGCTCTCGCGAAAGAGGGTGTCGCCCGTAAAAAGCGTACCCGACAGCGGCTCAAAGAGCGATACGTGGCCGGGTGTGTGTCCGGGCGTGGGTATTATCTTCAGCACGGTCTCTCCAAACGTTATCTCATCCGTCGCCGCGAGGTCTATGCCGATTGTCGAAGGCACCTCACCCATCTGTATGCCGTACATACGAGCCGTCTGCGGCGCCGCCTCCAGCAGAAACGCATCCTTCGACGAGAGAGCCAACTTGGCACCGTATGTGTCGCAGACGTATGACGTGCCGGCGATATGGTCGAAGTGTCCGTGTGTGTTGAGCGCCAAAACGGGGTTAAGCCCCTGACCTGATATGAAATCCGACAGCGCACGGTCCTCGCGCGCCGAAAGATTGCCGGCATCGACCACCACGCAATCACCCGAAGCGTCCCAAACCACATAGGTATTCTCCTGCAGCGGATTGAACACGAATCTCTTTACTTCCATCATCTTTAACAATCTCTTTTATTCTTTTGCGACGCTAAACACGCCGCGCGCCGCCCATCTCGGGGACGCGGCGGCACCTCACAGAGGTACATTTTCAATTTATACTCTATTCAGTCTGTTTTATGCTCTGTTTCGGCGACGCAGTTTGACAACATTCTCTATATGGTGGGTGTGGGGGAACATATCCACCGGCTGCACCGCCACAACCTCATACTGCGCATCGAGAATCGCAAGGTCGCGCGCCTGCGTGGCAGGGTTGCAACTTACATATACCATACGCTCGGGCGCAGCCTTCATTATAACATTCAGCACAGGTTCATCGACTCCTGCACGCGGCGGGTCGAGGATGATGACGTCGGGATGACCGTTCCGCGCGATGAAGTCGGCATCGAGTACCTTTTTCATATCGCCGGCATAGAAGACCGTATTCTCTATGCCGTTTGCCGCCGAGTTTATGCGTGCATCCTCGATAGCCTCGGGGACATACTCTATACCTACCACCTTGCGGCAACTGCGGGCGCAGAAGTTGGCTATGGTACCCGTACCCGTATAGAGGTCGTAGAGGGTGTCGTCGGGCTTGAGGTCAGCCAACTCGCGCGCCGTGCTGTAAAGCACGTATGCCTGCTCGGAGTTGGTCTGGTAGAACGACTTGGGACCGACCTTGAACTTCAGACCCTCCATACTCTCGGTGATATGGTCTTTGCCGGCAAAGAGAACGGGCGTCTGGTCTGTCAGCGAGTCGTTCCACTTGGTGTTCACCACATAGAAGAGCGACGTTATCTGTCCGAAGCGGCCCTGCAAATGGCTCATAAGGCTCTCTATCCTCGGGCGGTCATCCTCGTTGAAGACAACGATGACCATCACTTCGCCCGTCGATGCCGTGCGGATTATTATCCCGCGCATAAGACCTTCGTGCGCGCGCGCATTATGAAAAGAGTATCCGTTCTCGATACAGAAACGGCGCACCTCGTTGCGTATGTCATTCGACGGGTCGGGCTGAAGCATACAACACTCTATATCGAGTATCTTGTCGAACATATCGGGTATATGAAACCCGAGCGCCGGACGCTGCTCTATCTCGCCCCCTGCCGCCTTTTCAATCTCGTCGCGTGTGAGCCAGCGGCGGTCGGCAAAGGTGAACTCGAGTTTGTTGCGATAGAACTGCGTGCGCTGCGACCCTATACACGGACGCACCTCCGGCAGCGCTATCTTGCCTATACGTTCGAGTTGGTCGCGCACCTGCGATGTTTTGAAACGCAACTGCTCGTCGTAAGGCAGGTTCTGCCACTTGCAGCCGCCGCACACCCCGAAATGGGGACAGAACGGCTCGGCGCGGCGCGGCGAGCGGGAGACAAAGCGCACCGCCTCGCCCTCCATAAAGCGGCGGTGATGACGTCGCACCTGTACATCCACCACATCACCCGGCACCGTCATAGGCACAAAGACGACAATATCGTTCCAACGTCCCATAGCCTTGCCCTCGGCGGCGAAGGTCGTTATCTCAAGAGCCTCGATAAGGGGCAGGTCGCGTTTCTTGCGTGTCATAATATAAATTTTGCACAAATTTATTTATTTTTTCCGTAAGACGAAAATATTGGTATTGTCGCTGTGCGCGGCGACAGTCAAAGTGTTGCAGGATTAAAAAATCAGGTCGAAGACCTGCGCGCCGAGTACGGATTTTACGAAACGTTCTTTTATGGACATTGTTGCAATGTTATGCAACAAAAATAGCCGCCTGCGGGCGGCTAAAAAAGGATACGAAATATGTGGTATGACCTATATATTTTCCTCGGCGGGTGCCTCGTTTTTATCCTGCTTATCCCAACCGCATATATAGCCGATAAGAATCAGTATAGGGCCTATTACGAATGTAAAAAAGCCGATGGCGAGACCGATAAATATGGCGACAATTATGGCGATAAGCAATGCGATTAGCACCGTACCTCCTACCACTTCTATAAATGCACCTATCATAGTTCGGCTCTTTTTGTCTCGTTTTAACAAAGATAATACAAAAATATGAAAAACCCCAAAAAAAAGTGGCGGCGCGAGAATGACGGGCGAGGCTGCGCGGCGAAAAACACGTGAGTATTATAGGCTATATTCCGCAACTGTTGATAGATAGTTTATAACTTTTCGGGCAGAAGCGCCCGACAGTATTGCGGCGCACCGATTTATTGCATATCTTTGCACCGCAGGAGGATTGTTTATTATATCTGATGTAAACGCACACGGTGGCTTAATTCGATATGCGGACCGCATTGTTGAGAATATAGCCCGATTCGACGGACGGTTTATCTTGCAGACGATGTTTCTGCACGGTGAGAGGGGGAGATATTAAGATTATAAACAATTATAAAATTTAGGTTATGAGGGTGATTAATGACGTGTTTGAGAAGGTTTCGTATGCAGATTATCTGAAACCCGATTTTGAGCTGCTCAACATCGCTATCGAGCGCGGGTTTGCTGAGAGTCCCGAGCCGGATATCGATGAGTTGGATGACCCGGATGGCGACGGCATGCAGTTCGACTAAAACCGGAAAACAGGCGAGAGGTTTTTACAGCTCTCACACCCGCAAAAAATAGATATTGTACTTTTTTCATCGCCTGAGTGATGAAAAGAGAGTGTTCCAACCCCATATACGGATTGGAACACTCTCTTTTTACGGGTATCCGCTTTAGCGCCTGCCGCAATTATATCCCGAACGGGAAATCTGTTTTACCCCACCCCCGGATTAAATACCGGCAGGGATACATATATATATACCCCCCTGCTCGATTAACTATCGGCAGAAACAGCGTCTATTTACCTCCCTCGGATTAAATCTCGGCAAGGACATGCACCGGAGCAATCTTCTCGAGACGCTCGCGACCGCCAAGGTCGGCAAGTCCCAGCAGGAAGACGAACTCCTTGACTCTCACACTGTAATGACGGCCGTCAATCTCGATATCGAGCTGCCCGAACGAGTGCGCGACACCCTCGGCCGTACCTCCCGTAGCCAGTACATCGTCCAAAAGCGTAACCTCGAAGACATCGCCATTGGGCTTGCCGGCGGCGATATCGCTCTTGCGATAGAACAGAGAGTCATAACCATACTCCTTGAGGACGCGAACCTCTATCAGGTCGCCGTCGTTATGCGGCAACTTGCCGCTCTTGCGCATGGGTATCACATTCTCCACAACAGAGTCGGAGACAAGCAGCGGCGCCGCAAAGAGAAAACCTCTCGCCTCGGGGGCTGCCACATTGGCGGCCGTCGTATACTTCGACAGCCGGTCGATAACCTCGCCGAAGACCTTGCGGTCCTGCAACAAAGGTATAATATCTACGAATTTGATACCCTCCTTGGGGAAATCCTGATAGAATTTAAGCGTTTCAATCATCGTTTAACGGTTTAGAAATTACCGTGTGCGAATTTACAAAAAATAGTTACAACTACACTATTTTCCGCTCTCTTTTTTTCATTTGCCGTCATCGCTATCTGTCTGTTTTTTGCCGTCGGCGTTATCCGGCTATCTGTTTTTTGCCGTCGGCGCTATCTGTCTATGGCAAATCCCGTCTGCGAGAGGGCGACGGTGGCGATGCTCAACTCAACATTATTCGCTGAGCGTATTATGGTCTCGCCGCACGAGAGTATCGTCGCACCCGTCGTAAAGACATCGTCCACAAGGAGCAGATGCCGCCCCTCCAAGCGCTCAGGATGACGCACGGCGAAGATGCCGTCTACATTACGCAGACGCTCCAGATAGCCGTTTTGCGTCTGACTCGGGTTATTCACGCACCGCACGACGGCTCCTCGCACCACAGGCAGATGCATCTGCGATGCCACACCCTCGGCGATAAGTTCCGCCTGGTCATAGCCGCGACCGATACGTTTCAGCGGGTGCAGCGGCACGTATGTTACAGCATCCACATCGTCATACATACCCGACAGCCGCAGTTCGCCGCCAAGCCACTCGCCAAGCATCGCGGCATAGCGCGGACGGAATCTGTATTTCATATCGTGTACGGCTCTCTGCCAGTCGCTGTCAGCCACGAACCACATAAGGGCCGCCGCATGCCTGACGGGGATGATATTGCGCAGATACTCGGCCATAGGATTTGTATCATCGGCAGCGAAGTTGGTGAGAGGTGCTTTCAGACGGCAGAAGGTGCAGACAAAATATTCGCCCTCGTGCATCATACGTCCGCAGACAGGACATGTGCGAGGAGAAAACAGGTTCACTATATCGCTCAAACCCGTCGAAAAGTGTGTCAGCAGGCGACTAAGCATGGTTAAGCATGGCTAAACATCGACATTGCAGATGATTGTCATATTTCGATACTCCGCCATGCCCGAGAAGGCGGCTATCGTCTCGCGCAGCAGTGTGCGTGCGCGTTTCATGGAGGCTCCGCTCTCGATTTTGAGCAGCACCTCGGCGGCGTGGCCGTTGCGACCCCTGTTTATGCTTACACCCGACGTGAAGACCCTTTCGGCGAAGCGTCGCCGCAGCAAAGCGGCGAAGCACTGCACGCCGGCAGCAAGCATTCGTTCATCGGCGTGGCGCAACGATATGGATATAAGGTGTGCGTATGGCGGGTAGGCATACTCGCGACGCTCGGCGAGTTGGCTCTCCGCCATAGCCGCATAGTCGCCGCGCGCAGCCTGCAACAATATCGGATGTTGCGGCTCGGAGGTCTGAACTATCACCTCGCCCTGCACCTCGCGCCGCCCTCCGCGACCCGCAAACTGCATAATGGTCTGAAAGGCGCGTTCTCCGGCACGGAAATCGGGTGCGGCAAGCAGATTGTCGGCGTTGAGTATGGCGGCGAGGGTTACGCGGTCGAAGTCAAGACCCTTGGTGATAATCTGAGTACCGACAAGTATATCGGCCTCGCCGCGAGAGAAACTCCCGAGGATATGTTTGCAGGCGCTCTCGGTGGGTGCCGTATCGCTGTCCAGACGAAGCACCCGCGCCGACGGGAAGAGGCGCATTATCTCGCTCTCGACCTTCTCGGTGCCGAAGCCTGCCGGATGAATCGCCTTCGCTCCGCATACGGGACAAGTGTCCGGTGCCGCCTCATCGCGTCCGCAGTAGCGGCAGAAGGCTCGCGTACCGCCGCGATGCAGCGTGAGAGATACATTACAGTGCCGGCAGCGCAGGGTATGACCGCACTCCCCGCATACGGCGTAGGGTGCGAAACCCCGACGGTTCTGCAACAGCAGCACCTGCTCGCCGCGCTCGAGACGCAAGGATATAGCATCTATAAGTTCCTTGTTGAAATGCGAGTGCCGCTCGCCGCGTTTCACTGCGCGCAGCGTATCGGATATCGTTACGACGGGCGGCATGGCACCTCCATAGCGCTCATCAAGCACCACCATACGATATTTACCCGACGATGCCCTTACATACGACTCCAACGATGGCGTGGCACTGCCCAGGAGCGCCAAGGCACCGCTCTCGCGCGCAAGCATAAGAGCCGCATCGCGTGCCTGGTAGCGCGGTGCAGGCTCCGTCTGCTTGTATCCTCCGTCGTGTTCCTCATCCACGATAACAAGGCGCAGGTTCTTCAGCGGCAGGAAGAGCGCCGAGCGCGTACCGATAATAAACCGTCCGGCAGCACCTGCGGCAAGTTCCATATAGGTCTCCGCGCGTCTGCGGTCGGAGAGTTTGGAGTGATACTCCACAGCGCGCTCGCCGAAAAGGCTCTTGATACGCGACGTGAGTTGCGTCGTGAGGGCAATCTCCGGCACAAGCATAAGCACATCGCCCTGCGGCAGCATCTGCGCCGCAAGATGCATATATATCTCGGTCTTGCCCGAACCCGACACGCCGTGCAGCAGCACCGCAGGAGCGCTCTCCCATCCCTCGCGAATCTCCTTCACGGCCCGCGTCTGCGATGGCGACAACTGCGGCAGGGTCGGCGAAGGTGCGGACGACAGCGCGGCGAACTCTTTAACCTCCCGCTGCTCAACCCTTACATAACCCTTGTCCAAAAGTGCCGACAACGCCGCCGCGCCGCAACGGCTTCGCGGCACTTCGCCCTCCGCCGCAACCATATCCAGCAGCGCAGCCTGTCTGGGTGCGCGGCGGCGCAATCTATCAGCCTCCTCACCCTCGGGCATACGCGACAGCAGCACGACAGAGGTCGTGCGCGGGCGGTACTCATCACGAACAAACGCCTCGTCATCGCGCCCGCGAGGTTTCGTCATCGCAGGGAGCGCGAAACGCATAACCTCGCCCAAAGTACACATATAGTAGTCGGAAATCCACTCCCAGAAACGCATCTGCATTGGTGTGAGGAGCGGTTTGTCATAGAGTTTGCGGCTGACGGTCTTGACACTCTTCACCTCGGGCCGCTTGTCGTGCAGACGCCATACGATACCCGTGTAGAGTGTTCTGCGACCAAACTGTACGGCTACAGCATCACCCTCTGCCAACTGCACATCGTCGGCCACGGCGAAGGTATACAACGGGCTGAACAACGGCAGAACGATATCTGCATATTGTCTCATAGATATTTAATTACCGCACGGGTACGTCAGACCTTGTTCAGGGCATTGAAGCCCTTGCCATAGACTCCCATAACCGAACCCACCGAGATAAAGGCATCGGGGTCTACGCTCTTGACAACCTTGAGTATCATCGAGGTGTCGCGCTTGCGGCATACAACCATAACTACCTTCGACTCACGCTTGGAATACCAGCCTTGTGCGTCGATGACCGTCGCACCGCGATTGGCCTTGTAGAGTATGGCATCGGCCATGGCCTGATAGTCGCGGCTCACGATAAATATCTGATTGGACTGGCTGTTGCCGGCCATTATGAGGTCCACCGTATAGCCGAAGACCGCCGTGAAGACAAATCCGTATATCGCACCGGCAAGAGCATCCGTGAACTCCTTGCCCGGGATAAGCAGCGACGAGGAGATAATCACAAAGTCGGATACCATAACTATACGGCCATAACTTATGGTGTGGAACTTGTTGATTATCATCGACACTATATCCGTTCCGCCCGTCGAACCGCCCTGACGGAAAGCCATTGCGACACCCACACCGGCCAATATACCTCCAAGCACCACCTGAGAAATAACGTCGGGCAGGTGTACCAGATTATTGAATAGGCCCGAACTCTGCATATACGACATTATCGCCGACAGAATCGTAATGCAGAATACCGTTTTGATACCGAAATTCCACCCGACAATGAATCCTGCGATAATAAGCAGTACAGCATTCACTATGAAGACCAGAACTCCGATAGTCAGGTACTGCATTACTGTCCCGGGCAGTATCTGCTCGAGGCAGTGGTGCAATATAAGACATAGACCTGTCGCGCCGCCGCCGACACTTCCCGTCGGAAGGATGCAGGCTATCCAGCCGAAAGAGTAGAGGACCATACCCACAGTCATCAGACCGTACTCCTTAACCCCACGCAAAATGATTGATGATATATTTCCGTTGCTCATTTGCACCGTGTGTATAACTTAACGTTGCAAAGATATATATTTTTCGCTTTGAAAAGCCCCTTTGTCGTGTAATCTTTTTTCAAACATCGCCCAAAGTGTCTCATTGCGCAGCAGACCCCAGTTGCGGCCGTGATGATATCGCGGCGGCGCCTCACTCGCAAAACGTTCAAGAACGATATCCGAACGCAGGCGCCTGACAATCTCTATCACAAGGTCGATATACTCCTCGGGGGTGCGGTAGGGGAAGCGCGACGGGTCGCGGTCGTACTCCGATGCCATAGCCGTACCCTTGAAGACCTGCAACTGATGAAATTTAACAGTCGTGAGAGGCAGGCTGTTGATAATATCCGTCTGCGCCACGACATCTTCGTCGCTCTCGCCCGGGAAGCCTGTTATGAAGTGCGCACCCACAGCAAGACCTCGTGCCGCCGTCATCTCCACCGCCCTGCGCGCCGCAGCGAAGTCATGACCGCGATTCACCGAGCGCAGCACCTCGTCGCGGCACGACTCTATGCCGTACTCGACGGCGATATATTTATCGCGTGCAAGTTCTTCCAGCAGGTCGAGCCTCGTGTCATCAATGCAGTCGGGACGTGTCCCTATCACCATTCCGCGCACCGAGGGGTGCGACAACGCCTCGATATAGCGGTCGCGAAGAACGTCTACCGGGGCATATGTATTGGAATAGGCCTGAAAATAGACAAGGTATTCGCCTGCCGTGCGGTAGCGTCTGCGGTGAAACTCTATACCCTCGTCTATCTGTTGTGTGATGCTCTTTGAAGGTGTGCAGTACGATGGCGTAAAGGCGCCGTTGATGCAGAATGTGCAGCCGCCGGTGCTTATGGTACCGTCGCGGTTGGGACACGTGAAGCCGGCATCGACAGACAGTTTCTGCACACGCCCTCCGAACAGGCGGCGGAAATATGCCGAGTAACTGTTATAGGGCCGTTCATCACCCCAGGGATATACCATATACAACTATCACAAACCCCACTCTCCGGCCTTGAAACTCTCCTTGGGAGCGTTGGGAACGTTGGCGAAATAGGTGAATCCCGTAAGTTTCTCCAAATCGGCTATCGACATCATATCAGCCGAACTGACAGCCGTACCCTTGGCGCAGTTGTGGCTGCGGACAAATGCTGCACACATGAGTTCATCTTTCGAGCAGTTCATAACCGACTTGCCCGTATTGCCCCTCTTGGTACGCAGTATGGCGTAGTAGAACATCGTGGGACACGACACGTCGCTGCGACCGCCGTAGGTTATCTTCTTGGGCGAAGCAGAGTAGCCGCGCTTGTCGGTATACGAATCGAAATAGGTCCCTATAACAACATACGTCGTATCGGCGCAAACCTTGGTATCGACCCAGTCTTCCAGTTTGTTCCATGCGCCGCCGCCGGTATTGAAAGAGTTGGTCTCCTGCGGAGCGATATTGGTATAATAGAATACCTGACGGTTGGTCGCCGAGGAGCAGGTGCGTTCGGCCGAGCCGAGCATATGACCGCGATTATAGGTGCTGTTGCCGGCCGACTTCTGCTGATACTGTATCGATGCCGGTATCTTGGGGTCAGGCCCGTAGGCATCGCTGCGGTTCGCACTTCCGTTATACATACTGTGTCGCGGGGCTGCCACCCACACGGGACAGTGATGCTCCGAACTGAAACATACCGTATAGTTGCGCGCCTTACCGCCCTGAGCATTACTCTCGTTGCCATTGCAGAGGTGATGCGCATAGTAGAGCGTGGGGTCATTGTCGTCGATGCCGTCGCCGTCGGCGTCGTACTCATTGGGCAACTCCGCCCAGCCGGTACGCCATACGCCTGCCTCGCTGTTGCCGCCCTCTCCGTCTCCATCTTCTTCGCCGTCGCCATCTTCATCTCCGTCGCCGTCTTCATCGCCATCGCCGTCGCCCGCCTCCTGACGGATTGTTACAACAGCCTTCGCGGGACCGCACACAAGGGTGATATGACCAACGCGCTCCAACGAACTTGTATTGGCCGATATATCGAAGAATACAAATCCCGTATTGGAGTCATCTATAAAATTAATCCACTCGCTGTCGCTTGAGGCTGAAGCCTTGATATAACCGGTCGAGGAGTAGTTGTCCCCTATGGTATATGTTACCGTATAGCGAATCATCTCCCTCTCATACACATCGGCACCGTACTTGAGTTCGGTATCGTCGACTGAGATAACGGTTACAGGTTCATCATTCCCGTTTGTGCAGGCAGCGGCCAACACAATGGTCATAACTGCCACGATAAAGCGTTTCATTTCGTATATATTAAGTTTTTCGGTTTTTTATCAATCGGGTTTTCGGGTTTGTATACTATTAATTTTTTTGCTCTGTTAAGTCTTTGTTTTTAATCTATCGGGGTTTCGGTTTTTGCGCAGTTCTCTGTTTTGGTGTTCGGTCTTTCACTCTCGGTTTTTGCTGTCAATCCATATCGTTACAGGTCCGTCGTTCACGAGCGACACCTGCATATCGGCACCGAAGACTCCCGTAGCGACCTCGCGCCCCGCCACCTGCCGCAGCCGTGAGACAAAACGCTCATAGAGCGGTCGGGACACCGCCTCGGGCGCCGAACGTATGTATGAGGGCCGGTTGCCCTTGCGTGTGGAGGCGTGAAGCGTGAACTGGCTCACAACCATAATCTCACCGCCCGTCTGCTGCACGTCGAGGTTCATAACACCCGCCTCGTCGGCAAATACACGCAGCGCCGCGACCTTGCGGCAGAGCCACTCTATATCCTCATCGCCGTCCGAAGCCTCTATGCCGACGAAAATCAGCAGTCCGCTGCCGATATGCGAATATATTTCGCCGCCTATCGACACCCGAGCCTCCTTAACGCGCTGAATCAACAATCTCATATCCCGAACATCCGAATTATGCCTTACATCACCGTATCGGCAAAATAACGCCACAGATTATCGTTCTGCGGCACCGGTGCCGTAACCGTTACAGGCTCCTTGCGCACCGGATGCACGAAGGTTATGCTTCGCGAGTGCAGCGATATGCCGCCATCGTGATTCGAGCGCTTGGCTCCATACTTCAAATCGCCCTTTATAGGGCAGCCTATCTTCGACAACTGCGCCCTTATCTGGTGATGCCGGCCCGTGAGGAGTTGCACCTCCACGAGCGAGTACCTGTCGCTGCGGCACAGCAACCCGTAGCGCAGGCGCGCCTCCTTGGCATCGCCTTTGGGTGAGGCATATACATGGCTGCGGTTGCTCTTGCCGTCGCGGCGCAGCCAGTGGCGCAACTCGCCCTCCTCGGGGCGAGGCATCTCCTCCGTGATAGCCCAGTAGCGTTTTTCAATCTCGCCCTCGCGCAGCATCTCATTGAGCCGCACAAGCGCCTTGGAGGTCTTGGCGAAGAGTACCGCACCGCTCACAGGACGGTCTATGCGGTGTACAACGCCCAGAAAAACATTACCCTCCTTGCCGTCGCGGTGTTTCAGAAAACTCTTTATATCGTTCTCAAGAGCCGGACATCCCGTAGGGTCGGGCTGCACGGCATCCCCCGCGTGTTTGTTTACGACGATAATGTGATTATCCTCGTAGAGAATATCGCTTTGCGAAAACATCTTCTAAAGAATAAAGGTGAAAGGAAGCAGGTCGGAGGCCTTGTAAACCACCGATGCCGTGCCGTTGCCGTACATAATAACTCTTATGGGCGCACCCTGACGCCGCTCAACATCGACCATAACCTGACGGCAGGCGCCGCAGGGATAGCACTCGCGCTCGGAGGGCGACGAGACAATAGCCAGAGCCTCGACGGGTACTCCCGGGCGGTTGGACTGAAGATAATAGAGCAGCGACCTCTCGGCACACAGACCCGAGGGGAATACCTCGCTTTCGATATTTGCCGCGTGCAGAATCTCACCGCCCTGCAAGCGTGCTGCAGCGCCGACCTTGAAGTGCGAATAGGGGGCAAATGAGCCTTTAAGGGCCTCGAGAGCCGCATTTACCAATTCGCGGTCGTCGGGATTCATGGCCTCGAGCGATTCATAGCAGGCGTACTCTGTCTTCAAACTCTTTTCCATAGCTCTTCATTGACGAAAGACAAACAAAGATAATTATTTTTTTGGTAATAATGCCAAAAAGGCGCCATTTTTAACATCATTGCCAAATTAAAAACTGCTAACCACCCCCTATTAAATAAAAAGGTGTTCCCCGACCATACGGCGGGGAACACGCTCTCTATAAACAGACATTATTACTGCTCGTCTATCTTCGAAGATGCGTAAGACACCTTCAGTGCATTCGCACGACGCAACTCCTGCTTGACGTCGGTTATAATACCCATCTTGGTACCCTCGTCAGCCTTGATGCAGACCGTCATCATCGAACGGTCGGCCTCGGACATCTGGTCGCGCTC
>JAFLRT010000030.1 GCA_022511295.1 Alistipes sp.
TCTTCTCTTTAAGCAGGTCGCGAATCTCCGTGAGCAGAACCTCCTCTTTTGTAGGTTCCGGGTCGGGAGCCGGTGCCGGAGCGGGTTCAGCTTCATTCTTTCTTACGAGTTTGTTCATAAGTTTTATCATCACGAAGATACAGAGTGCAATGATAAAGAAGTCGATGCAGCTCTGAATAAATGCACCGTATTTCAATGCCACTTCATCTACGGCCGGAACATCTCCGACAGCCGGTACGCCCTCTTTCAGTACAAGTTTCAAATCATTGAAATCTGCACCGCCGAGAAGGAAACCGATAGGTGGCATCAGAATGTCATTGACAAGTGAAGATACGATTTTTCCGAATGCACCGCCAATGATAACACCGACAGCCATATCCATCACATTGCCTTTGAGGGCAAACTCTTTGAACTCTTTTAGAAATCCCATAGTTTTCTCTGTTTTTAGTTTGTATTAGTGATAATTGTTTTCGGTTTACTCTTCAATCTCCACCATCGGCGCGTCGAACTGCACGGCATCGCCCACCGACACAAATATGCGCTTTACTGTGCCGGCATAGTCGGTCGTTATGGAGTTCTCCATCTTCATTGCTTCGAGTACGACTACCTCTGTTCCTACTGCGACCTTGTCTCCTACTGCGACCTTTATCTCGAGTATACGACCGGGCAGTGGTGCCGCTACTACAGGACCGGTAAGGGATTTCAGGAGATTTGCCTCCTCCTCGGCCTCTTTGCGCTTCTGCTCATCTATTTCGCGCTGCCGCTTATTGTATTCACCTGCCTTCTCATTGGTAAGGAATGTCTTTGCTACGGCAGGGAATAACTCCAGCAACAGCACCTCTTTCTCGTTTGCCGCCAACTTTACACCTCCGGCCTCTTTGAGTTCGGGGTTGGGCTGCATAACATATTTCGATGTGTCGTATGGCGTCTCTTCGCGCACGCCGCATATCTTGAAGCGGAACTCGGGGTCGATTTTTACTGGAGTGTGTCCGTATTCGCCCTTTACCAGACTGACAAACTGCGAACTCTTTGTGGTATACATCGCACGACCGGCCTTTTCATCCATAGCGCAGCTTACGGCCTGTGCGCCTACAATCTGCGATGTAGGTGTTACGAGCGGCGGAAGACCTGCCGACAGACGTACCGGAGGTATCAGTTCCATAGCACGCGGAAGAATCTCTTCGGCCTTGAGTTGCTTGAGTTGCGCCACCATATTTGAGTACATTCCGCCGGGTATTTCGGCCTCCTGTACGAGTTTGTTGGGTGCAGGGAATCCGAACCACGCCTCTATTGCCTGTGCAGCCTCGAGCAGCGCATCGAAATCCTCGCTTCTGGCGGCTTCTGCTGCACGGTCGAGCAGAGCCTCCACCTCAGCCGGTGTGGAAT
Source organism: Alistipes sp. (assembly GCA_022511295.1). Classification (GTDB taxonomy): domain Bacteria; phylum Bacteroidota; class Bacteroidia; order Bacteroidales; family Rikenellaceae; genus Alistipes. The sequence goes on from JAFLRT010000030.1 coordinate 1,387, forward strand.
CTTTGGTCGGGTCGAAAGGTTTTGGTGCGGCCTTGTCCTCGCCGAATACAGATATGTTAAGTTCCGAGCGAATCGACTTGAGTTGTTCGTTTATTTTCGATACGGCTGTCATATCCACGCCGATATCGACACCCATCTTCTGACAGAACAGATAGACCAGTTCGAGCGCAGGCGCACCCGTACCGCCGCCGAACCACCAGCAGTTGGTATCAATAACATCCACTCCTGCCGCTATTGCAGCATATACCGATGCCAAACCGTAACCGGGTGTGCAGTGGGTGTGGAAATCGACCGGTATCGAGAGGTTCTGTTTGAGTTTCTTGACGAGTGTGCTGACCCTCTGCGGAGGTATAAGACCCGACATATCCTTTATGGTAATCATATCGGCTCCGAGGTCGGCCAGTTGTTTTGCCTTATTGATAAAGTACTCGTCAGTGAAGACGGGTTCCGGGTTCTTCTTGCCTCTAAGGCGTCCCCAGAAACCTACGGGCGGATACTTCGGGTCTACGGTGTAGCATACTGCGCAGTCTGCTATACCGCCATATTTTTTAACATATTTTATTGTGGACTTTACATTGTCCACATCGTTCAGACAGTCGAAAATACGCATTATACCCAATCCGCTCTCGATGGCGTTGCGACAGAAGCCGTCGATAATCTCATCGGTGTAGGGTGCATAACCGAAGAGATTGCGTCCGCGCGAGAGTGCCGTCAACTTTGAGACGTCGCCGATAGCCTCATGGATTGTCTCCAAACGTGTCCAGGGATTTTCGTTCAGGTAACGCATTACCGAGTCGGGTACTGCACCGCCCCAGACCTCCATAGCATAGAATTTAGCATCTTTGTAGTAGGGCAGACAACGGTTTATCTGCTCTTGTGTCATACGTGTTGCAAACGACGACTGCTGTCCGTCGCGCAGCGTGAGATCACGTATCTTTAATGTTTTGTTCATATTGTCAGTTAAAATGATATCCACAAATATAATAATAAAAATTGGATGACAACCGAAATCGTCGTTTTTTTCTATATTTGCCACGTAAAGAACAGCCGGAATGTCCCCGCTTGCAGTCATATTAACCGTTGCGGCATATTTGGTGTTGCTTTTCTGCGTCTCGCTTGTGTCGGGACGCCGCAGCGACAATGCGGGCTTTTTTGCCGGCAATCACCGCACGTCATGGTATATGGCGGCCTTTGCTATGATAAGTGCCGCGATGTCGGGTGTAACCTATGTATCGGTGCCGGGTTCGGTGGCTCAGGATTCGTTCTCGTATCTCCAGATGGTTATGGGGTTCACGGTAGGGCAGATGATACTGGCCTTTGTCCTTGTTCCGGTCTTCTATCGCCGACGCACGGTATCTATGTATGAGTACCTCGACAACCGCTTCGGCATCACGGCGCATCGTACCGGTGCGTGGTTTTTTCTCGTGTCGAAGGTTCTTGGCGCCTCGCTGAAGATATACTCCGTATGTGCGGTTATGCAACTGCTGGTCTTCGACCCGTACGGCCTGCCTTTCGGACTTAATGTGGCCGTTACGATGGCTGCCGTATGGATTTATACCAATCGCGGAGGTGTACGCTCGCTGATATGGACAGATACGCTCAAAACTCTGTGCCTTGTGTCGAGCCTTGTGTTGTGCATCGTCTTTATCGCAAAGGAACTGGATTTTTCGTTTGGCGATATGGTGCAGAGTGTGAACGAAAGTCCTGCCTCGCGCATATTTTTCTTCGATGACCCGTCCTCGCCTCGCTATTTCTGGAAGATGTTTTGGGCGGGAGTATTCGTTCTGGTCGCTATGACAGGTCTCGACCAGGATATGATGCAACTCAACTTAAGTTGCCGCACGCGCCGCGATGCACAAATCAATATCATCATCACGGCATTGTCGCAGATAGTTATAATCGTGATGTTTCTTGTCCTGGGAGTGCTGTTGTACCTCTATGCGGATGCGACCGGTCTCGAAGTGCCGGCACGCAGCGACCAACTCTTTGCGAGTGTTGCCGTTAATGGCGGTTTTCCGATGATTGTCGGCATAGTCTTCGTCGCAGGACTTGTAGCCTGCACCTATTCTGCCGCAGGTTCTGCACTTACCGCTCTTACAACATCGTTTACCGTCGATATTCTGCGCGGTACGGAGCGTTACGCCGAGGAGCGTCTGACAACTATCCGCCGTCGTGTACATATTATTATGGCAGTGATTATGGGATGCGTCATCGTCGCTTTCGACTTGTTGAGCAACGACAGCATCATTAACCTTGTCTATAAGGTTGTGAGTTATACCTACGGGCCGCTACTCGGTATGTTCGCGTTCGGTATTCTTACACCCTGGCGCGTACGCGACCGCTATCTTCCATATATTGCCGTTGCGGCGCCCGCACTGTCTGCTCTGCTGCAATACGGCGCAATGACTCTTTTCGACTATCAGATAGGCTTTGAACTGCTTATATATAATGCACTGTTCACTATTGCGGGAATGAGTCTCTGCGTCGTACGCCGTAAGAAGTAACACCGCCTGCCAAACATAAATAGCACAGGAATATGGGCGACGCAGACTGCGGAGGCGCGCTATGCTTACCTCCGCGTGGCGAGGTTGCGGCGCGCACATCGCTTCGCGATGAATTTTGTATTACTTATCTATCAGTAAATTTCGTCATCATTACCACCAATAAAAAATATAGGCGGACATTTGTCCGCCTATATTTTTACCCGATATATCGCTGTTAGTTGTCCGACGAGTTAGTATCCTCATCGTTGATAAGTTGGTCGGGCAGTGTGAGAGAATCCATATAGTTCTCGAGTATGGTCTTCTCTGTCCAAGCAGCCCAATCTTCCTGTTCCTCCTTTGTACCCATATCGAACTCAAGGTCTTCGAAGCGGCTGGCCATAATCTGATAGGTCGCATAGTCGCTCTCTCCGCCCTGGAAATTGGTGTATTTGGTGTATATGGAGTAGATACCCAACACATTGCCTTCGGTGCCGTTCTTTGGTACATTGTAACCTGCGAACTTGGAGTAGCCGCTCGTTCTTACAATGTAAACGCCCTTGTTAGACGAATAACCTGTGTCGGCGCCGGGGAATGCAACGCATAACTGACCGTAGAGGGCCACGTTGTTGCGGCTGTATGCCCATCCGTACCAAGGCTTGCTTACCACCTGCTCGTATGCTCCGTTCTCGTTCTTGAGACCGCTGGTGCATATCCATGAGGGGTAGACGTTATCATATGAACCGTTTTTCATCGGCTCGGGTACATCGCCGTTCTGGTCCATTACGCCTTTGTACTCCACCTTCACGCCCTTGAGTTTGAGCAGACGACCGAAATACTTCGCCGGACCTACCGATGCAAGCATATCGGTAGTGCTGTAATTGCCCGAAGGTATAAGATTCTTGTAACTGTTGTTGTCCACTACGAGAATATCCACATTCGGGTCGTTGAAGTCGGTACCCTCGTTGAGCGTTACATCCTCGCCGAGGAATACGTGCTGCGCCACCTTTATAGGGCTTACGATATTCGAGTTTGCGTAGTATTTGTAATCGCCCCACGCATTGCGGCCCTCGGTGGGTATATCGCCTATCGAGAGCATCATGCGGTAGTTGCCGATGTAGAGGTCTGTCAGTTTGACATATACCATAACGCTCTTTCTCGATGCGAGGTCGCAAGGGAAGTCGAGGAACAGACCGTTGGTGAGTTTCAGTTCTATGGCAGCCGTGCCATCCCAGATAAAGAGCGACTTGTATACATTGCCCTGCTCGTCATTCGTCAGCACCTTGCCTTTGATATAGTAGTCGCCGACAATGTAGTCTTTGCCGCTCAGACCCGAACTTGCGCTTACGAACTGCTTGTGGACGGTCTTGTTAAGTTCTGTTGTCGAGCCTGTGTCCTGAATGGAGCCGAACAGGTCTTTCATATCCTTAATGGATATGTGCGTCAGCCCCTGCGCCTCCATAAAACGGGCCATGCTCTCAGGAGTACGGTCTGCCGGGCTTTGAACGGCAGGCATATCGAAGTCGTTGTAGCAGCCCGTCATTATGAGGCCTGCCATTGCGAACATCAGAAATCTGTATAGTTTCATAATCTGTAAGTCTTGTTTAGTCTGTTATACATCAGAAGCGGAAATATACGTTGAGATAGTATGTAATTCCCAGCATATAGAAATACTTCGAATCGAAGCGTGAGTAGTACGATGTCGAAGGATTGGTCATATCCGGATTCAGACCGCGCGTTTTGCGCAGACGCATCTGCTCATAACCGCCGGTTCTGTTGTTGAGGTTGTTGGTGATGTTCTTAACCTCGCAACTGAATCCGAGCGTATATTTGCGCTGTATGTACCAGTTCTTGCCGACACTTGCATTGAGCGTGTAAGCCGAACCGAGGTTCTCCTGTCCGCGTATCTTGTTTATCTCGCCGATAGCCCAAATCTTAGCCTGCGTATCGGACTTCGTGCTGTTGAGAACGTTAATGTAAGGCGCTACTGCATTGTTGGTGCGGTAGGCGGGGTTCATCGACAGATAGAGGTCGCGATAGTAGTTGAAATCGATAGATGCGAACCAGTTCTTGGGACCTCTGAAGTTAAGACCCACGTTTACTGCCAGTTCGGGCGTACTCTCTATGTGGAAGTTTTTCCAGTTCACCCAGTCCTCCTCCCGGATAGTTGCGCTGTTGTCTACCAACTGCGTGAAACGCGGGTTCGAGGTGTAGCGGTAGTCGCCCCAGTTCAAGGCACCGTTCAGCGAGATATCGGCCACCAGCGGCGCCGTGAAGCCGACCTCGACGCCGTAATGGCGCTTGTCGATGCCGCTCATGGCGAAGTTCGTGAACGACGACTGCGTGTCATCGTAGAACGAAATCACCTTCGACATATCGTTCATCTTGGTATAGAAAGCCGAGAGGCGAGCCTTGACGTATGGCAGGTTCAGGTCGTATGTAAGGTCGGCGCTGAAGATTTTTTCAGCCGACAGACCCGGCGTAACCTGGTTGCGCGTGCGTGGTGAAACGAATGCGGACTGTACCGAGGGCGGCTGCTGCATCATGGCAACATTTGCCGAGAGAGCGTGTGCGCCCGAGAAACGGTACGAGAAGTTACCCTTAACCTTGTATGTAAAGAAGTTCAGATGCTCCGAATCGCCGTAAGAGTCGTCGAGGAAGAGTCCTTTTATGAGCAGACCCTGACGCCACATCGAGGTATATCCTGCCTCGGCACCTATCTCCATTGCGAAGCCTCCGATGTTAAAACCGTACTTTGCCCAGAGTTGTGCCTGACGCAGATGCGCATAGTAGTCATACGAGAATTTGTCGCCCTCTTTCACTGCTTTGGCATGACCGTACTTCATATAGTAAGCCACGTCATTCTGATATGCGAGGATATTGTTTCCCATATCGCGCTCTGCGAACTTATCGGTGTCCACCCAGTAGTCGCCGCCGAGCAGGTCTTTCACCTTGTCATAGTAGTTGGTGCGGTTTATGCGAGCATTGATACCGCCAATGAGATGATGATTGGCGTTGAAATCGTGCGAGATATTGGCTGCAAAGTTCCAGTCGAGTTGGTCGGTATGACGCTCCTCAATCATGTAGTTCGAGCGGTAACCCTTCGCATAATCTATATTGGTATCCTCGCGCTGGTTGCTGCGAATCATGCCGTCAAAGTCGATACGGCCGTTCCAGATTTGTGCTGCATTATGGTATGCCTCGAGATAATAGTTAAACTGGTCTTCGGTTACTGCCAGTCCGTTCCAACGCTCGGTGAATATGCCCGGCACAGCCTGAATTATCTGGCTCGAGTAGTACGACGGCAGATAACGGTAGTAATCGGGACGCGGGTCTGCACCCTCTTTCCATGTCAGAGCCGAGTAGCCGTTTTTGCCGAAGCGGAACGAGGTGGCAGCAGTCAGACGTGTGTTCTCGCTGATGTCGTAGTAGTAGTTGAGCATCACGATAGGCTCGTGCGCGTTACGAACACGGGTGTTGCGCAGTTTGCCGTTCTGATAACCCACGTTGGGGTTGTAGTAGTTGCTGCCGAACAGATTGTAAGCCTCCTGCGTAGATGCCTGCTGAGCGCCGCGCTGCTGCGGTGTGCCGAGGACAGAGAGTGCGAGACGGTGCTGCGTTCCGAATAGTTTCTCTACCGAAGCGAAGTAACCGTATGAATTGTAATATACACCGTCCACATAGCCGTTGCCGCCCTGACGTGTCGAGAATGAGAATGCGTAACTCCAGCCGTTGTCGAGAGCGCCCGAGGCGTATGATACCATAGCGCGCAGACGATACATCGAGTTTCCGTTTGCGACGCTTGCGCGGAAACCTTTACGCATCTGCGACGCGCGTGCATTGATATTGGTGTTGCCGCCGATACCGCCGACAGCATAATCGTTCATCTGCAAACCTGCGAGGTTCTCCTGGTTGCGCGTTGCGTCGTTCATACCGCTCCAGAGCGACCAGGGACCATATCCAGTCATGGCATCATTGAAGCGAATGCCGTTTAGATATACGTCAGTGTACTGCGAATCATATCCTCGTACGTTGAAACGCATCTCGCTGAACTTGTACGACGCGATGTTGTTGTAGAGGTCCTTCGATGCCGAGAGGGACGATGGCAGAGCCTGTGCGTCGCTTGCCGTTTCGGTGTCGAGTTCGGCGAAAATAGAGTCATCCATAGCTTCGTAAGCCGAGGGGACAACGACGACGTTGTTCAGGTCGCGCATATTTTTGTCCACGCTGACGATAAGGTTGAGGGCCTCATACTCTGGCGCGTCAAACGAGAGTTGATAGTCGCCTTTGGGCAGATTGTCAAACGTAAAGTAACCGTTCTGGTCGGTTAATACGCTCTGACCTGTGGAACCTATGGTAACTTTTACGTTGCCGACGGCTTCGCGGTCGTTGCGGGACACGACTTTACCCTTTATACCGCCATTCTGAGCAAAGAGCGCGACGGTGCCAAGGGTTAGTAGTGTCGTGAGGAGTAGTGTTTTCAGTTTCATACAATTATTTGTGAGATGTTATTTGCCTATGTAGATATATACGGGGAAGTGGTCCGAGAATCCGTTCTGGAAGTTCGTTCCCACGAATGTACGCAGCGGATAACCCTTGTACTGACCCTCTTTCTGAATCATATAAGGTTTGCGGAAGATATTGCCGTAGAAACGAGCCTTGTCAGCCTTCTGAATCTTGAGTTCGCCGGTAGAGCCTGTAGCGAGGTTCTCCGATATGATGATGTTGTCGAACAGATTCCACCTGTCCTGATATGCAAGCGTTCCGTCGCCTGCTTTGAGGACTTCGATATAGGGGTTGAAGAATCCGCCCTCTGGAACCTGCTTGATTTTGCCTTTTGCCCCGAGTACCTCGACGATGCTCTTGTCTGTGGCGTCATCGTTAAGGTCGCCCATGATAACGATTTTCGTTTCGGGGTTTATGGCTCTCACGCTGTCGGCAATCTGTCGGCATCGCATGGCCGCGTGTTCGCGCAGTGGCGAAGACTGCTCTTTGCCTCCCAGACGCGAAGGCCAGTGGCACACCATGAAGAAGAAGGGTTCATCCTCGATAGTTCCCCACATCGTAACGATGTCGCGCGTGTAGAAGTTGGGTCTTTCGGGCATATCGTAAGGTTCTGGCTTGCTGCCCTCGAGTTTGAACACGTCGGGACGGTAGAAGAACGCGCAATCCACACCACGCTTGTCAGGCGAGTCGTAGTGTACTATGCGATAGTTACCGTGCTTGAGTTTGTCCTGCGCGATAAGGTCTTCGAGTACGGTGCGGTTCTCGATTTCGGAAACACCGATTACGGCCGGAAACTCTTTTTGCATAGCGGCAATGTCGAACAGGACGCGCTCGATGTTTGCGAGTTTGGCGTTGTACTTGTAGGTGTTCCACTTACGTTCTCCGGATGGGAGGAACTCCTCGTCGCGTTTGTCGGGGTCGTCGATTGTGTCGAACAGGTTTTCAAGGTTGTAGAACATGACCATGTGCGGCTTGCCGGCGAGGCAGACGGTAAATGCCGCGATAATCATACAACCTGTTAACAGGATTTTCTTCATAGCGGTTGTTGTTTATTGTATAAGTTTATTTTGTCTATCTGAATTCAGCCCAGTCGTTTAAGTTGCATTGCGATTTCACTGCATCGGCTATGTCGGGATTGAGAAGTCTGAAGAACTTGAAACCGGTTCTGCGCTCTATCTCGCTTACCGATACGGCGGCCTGTGCCGGTGTGGTATTCTTCGAGTCTTCGCTGTTCTCGAATACGAAACCGATGCTTATTAACTCATCGGCCGATGTTATGTCGCTTATTTTTTTGCCCGTGTTGCCGTTTTTGGTACGCAGAAGCAGTTTGTATGCGTGTGTGGGCATCGCTACACGCCTGTCTCTTGTCGTGAGCGTTACATAGCCGCTGTCGAATATCGTACCCGTTACCACGTAGAGCGTATCTTTGCAGACGTTGCTTCTCGCTCCACCCTCGATTTTCGCCCAGGAACCGCTGTTGAAACTGCCGTTTTGGGGCATCATATTTGTGGCGTAGAATGTCTGCGCGTTGGTCATCCACGTATTGTACCTCGATGCAGCGGGTAGCATATGCCCGCGATTGAGGTTGCGTACACCTTGCGGGTTGTCGTTGTAAGCACCCTTTATGATGTTTTGCTGCATACGCTGCGGTATGATGGGGTTGGTGTAGGTGTTGTATGTGTCGAGGTCCGACAGATATTTGCTTGTTATCGAGTAACCTCCGGTCTGGCTGTTGTATTTTGATACCGCGTCATCGAATGCCCATACATCGGTTCTTTTGCTGCCGCCGCCTTCATAATCCGACGGACCGAGATAGACGTCGTGCAGAGGATATGCGACCCATTGCGATACGAGTTTGTCGTAGTCGTAGCATATCGAGTAGTTTCTTACGCGCCGTCCGTCGTTAAGCGTGGTGTAGTAGGTCTTGTATATAAAGTCGTCGCCGTCATTGTAGTGAGGCTGTTCCCCCCATGAGCGTTCATAGTCGGCGTTGTCCGATACTCCGAGTTGTCTGAAAGATAGTATCTTGCTTTGGCCGTCTAAACGCATTTCCACTTTGGCGGTGCGAGATGATTTCGAAGCGTTATATTGCAGATATACGGTCAGGTTTTCACCCATTTTTCCCGTTATGGTATGTTGTTGAGTCGTGCTGTTGAAAGAACACCAGTCGCCGCCTTCGATTATTTGTGCGGCGAATAATTTTTTGGGGTCACCGTGAGTTGTTATGGTAACCGAAGGCTGAGAAGCCGACACTTCGTCGTTCTCTAAACGCGCCTGTGAAACGTAAGGCGACCAGTCATCTTCGTTGTTGCAGGCTGCTGCTGCGAGAATGATTATTGCAGCGGCGGCTCCGTGATAAAGTTTTTTCAATGTAAACGAAAAGGTCGTCATTAGCATATTGGGTGTTAGGTAAATGTTATAGCGGATTGGAGGGATGTACTCCGAGCCTTTTCCGCTTTGAAAAGTGTGTTAAAAAAATGCTTTATTTATAAAACCTTGAGGCTGGCGGGGTTTCCCCCGCCGGCCTTTCGGTTGATAGTGTCAGTCGTAAAGCCGTGCGCTATTCTGCACCGCCATACGCTGTGTTTTATTATTAATTCTCCCAAGTAATCTGAACCTCGTCGAGATAGAGAGCCGCATTATTGCTGCGGAAACCGATAAATTCGTATTCACCGGTAAGCTCTATTTCTTTGTCGCCTTCGGATTTTTTGAAACTTGCAATCTTTACACCTTGAGTATCTGCACTTGCATTGAACAGGTCGGCTGCCGATGTGTAAGCAGTATGTTTGCCATATACATCGAGAGTTCTGTCAACAGTGTTGCTGTTCCACTTGACAGACATCTTTGTGGCTTTACCTCCTGAAGTTGTCGTTACGACACCTTCATTGCTACCCGACGTGCGAAGTTGAATAGTCGTATACTGACCTGCGGTACGACCTGCATAAACTGCACCCGAAGCGCCGGTCTTGCCGCTCCAATCGGTATAATTTGTTCCGCTTACACCTGTAAATGCGTTGTTCAGCACATCAACATTTCCTTCACCCGGAGTAGGCTGCTCGGGGTCGGGGTCAACCGTGCCGCCGCCATTGCCGGTGTCACCGTTGAGTTTAACGAGGTAACCGGTACCCTGTGCGGTTTCGGGAGTGTTGTTATATGTTACAATATTGCCTGCAAATACAACCTCGTCGCCTACTTTAATCTGCGTGTTGCCTTCAACCCATTTTTCGTTGTTGAAATACTTGATTGCATAAGCCGTGAAAGGCGTCGTAGAACTGTCATCTACAACATCGAACGTAGCCGTTCCGTATTGTGCGCTGTAAGTATACTTGATAGAGGTGATTTTGCCGGAGATATAGTAAACGCCGGCTGTTTGCGTAGTACCTGTCTCCTTTGCCTTTGCAATAGCATCCGCTACCGAGAAGGGGTCTGCTTCCGTACCAGCGTGCTTGTAGTCGCCGGGCTGTTCGGGTTCGGGTTCAACCGTACCGCCACCCGTGTAACCGTCGAGGTGAATACCTGCAACTACAACACGGAATGCATCGGTTACAGACTCGAAGGTAATGGTCGAAGTTGCAGTCAGACCTTTCAACTGGAAGGTGTACTTGTCGCCCTCATTAACAGTCAGCGTGAAAGGAGCATTGCCCTTAACGCCTGCGTTCTGTTCAAGTTTATATTCTGCCGTTCCTTCAACAGAACCGCCGCCATTGACGCTGACCTTAAGTGTACCGGGTGCGTTGTTCCATGCACCGCCGTAGAGTGTAAGAGTGTGGTCGCCGGTAACGCCTACTGCGCCAGAAGTGAACTTGCCCACTTTAGTACCGGTGCCGAGTTTGAAACCTGTTGCTTTCTTACCGTTGAAAGTAGAGTTTGCTCCAAGCGTGTAAACTCCGTCTGCCGAAACGTCTGCCGTGCAAACAAAGATATCATCCGACTCAAAAACTACGCTGTCGGGGGTCTCGTCGTGCTTGGGAACTTCGTGGCCGGTCGATACAATCTGATAGAGGTAGCCGTCGGTGTTGTTTGCAACCTGAGGCGTATTGCCCATATAGTTGATAATCTTACCGCAAAGAATTACTTCATCGCCGAGCGACAGCACTGCTTGACCATCTGTCCATTTTTGATTATTCAAATAGAGTACGCGGTATGCACCGAAAGATGCTCCGTTGCTGTTAAGGTCATCAACAATGCTGAACGTTGCGTTGCCATATTGTGCAGCATAGTTTTCGGTGATGGTCTTTACATAACCTTTGATATAGTAAGCGTCGTCCGTTGCCGTTGCGCCGGTCTCCTTTGCCTTTGCAATAGCGTCTGCTACCGAATAGGGGTCGTCTGCAGTACCTGCGTGTACGGTCTCTGCGGGTTCGCCCTTCTCTACCTCTAACGTAACCTTCGTGGTGAAGAATACCAAACCACCCTGGAAGTTGTTGGTCGAGTTGTAAACACGAATCATTGCAGAACCTGCTTTGCCTGTACCGAGGAAGCGGGTGCCGTTGCTGCCCGTCATCATGATACCTACTGCATCGCTGTAGCCTTCAACGTCTGAGAGTTGCGAAACCTCCCAAGCGTATTTGGTGCTGCCGAGTACGAGCGAACCTTTGTCATAGTCGCCGGTCGAAAGATACTGGTCGTTGTATTTGATATAGAAAGAGTTGCCTTCACCCTCCTCGAGCGTTACGAGTACGGGGTCGCCATAGGTGCCGACCTTCGTCAGGACGCCGTCAGCGTATCTGTAGTTGGTGGTCTCAAGGTTAGCCTTGTCGTTGCTTACCTGCTTGCCGTCCCACAGATGGTACGGACCTTCTGCAAACAAATCGGGGTTGCCCTCTGCTCCATCCTTACCGTAGCCTGCCATGTAGTATTCGCCTGCGGTGAGTTCATTTGCGTTGGTAATCATATACTCATCGCTGAGAACAACATCGCCCTTTACATAGAAGGTTACAAGCAACTTCTCATAGAATGTCATTCCGCTGACATTGCTTGCTGCGCTGAATGTAACAGCGGCCTTCTGTCCGTTCTGTGCGCCCTCTGCGAAAGTAGCGGTAACGGTCGTCTTACCAGACTTGCCCGATGTGGGTGTAATCGTCAGAATCTGGTCGGGGTCTTCCACTGTTGCCGTCCAACTTGCGTTGGAAGTAACGGTGAACTCAAGCTCCTGTCCTGCTTTTACCGAGGGGGTGTTCGATGCAAGGCTCGTCGAGATTTCCGCCTTGAAGTCGCCTCCTTCGGTTTCGTTCTCGCACGAGGTCATCGCACCTGCTGTCAGCAGCGCCGCCGATAACATCAGGGATTTCCATAGGTTGATTGCTTTCATAATTTGTTGTTTAGTTAAAAAAAAGGTTTATATATGTGTTCGTGTAGTCCTTTATTCGTATTATACTTCTTATTCGTTGCTTCGTGCTATGCCTTATACACCATTGCGTCCGCTTTTCTGTTAGCGCTTTGTGCTTGCATCCGCCTATCTATTAACACTTTGCGCTTACGTCCGCTTTCTGTTAACGCTTTGCGCTTACGTTCGCTTGCTGTTAACGCTTTGTGCTTACATCCGCTTTCTGTTAACGTTGTGTGCTTACGCCCGCTTTCTGTTTTATTATTGTTGCCCCTCTCGTTGTATGCAATTTTCGCGCAAATTTTGCCTATTTATTCCAGTTTGCCGACGTTTGGTAATATGCTATTGCATGCCGCAGCGCCTCCTCGTTGGTCTCTGTTGCCGGTTCGGTGTGGAACGGCTCTTCAGTCGAGGGTCGCAGCACATATTGCGCCACCCGTTTTACGGGCGAGAGTACCGTGAGCGTATCGCCTTCGAGATAACCCAAAGACTGATAGGTCGCTATAAATGCTCTCTCCTCAAAATCATCGGCGAGTATATCGCGTCCGTACATATACGAACTGTAATCCATACCTAAAAGCGACAGTACCGTAGGCATGATATCTATCTGCGATGCGGTTTTGTCGATGCTTTGCGGCGCGATAAATGACGGGGCATATATCAGTGCCGGTATATGGTATTTATCGAGCGGAATCTCGGTTTTGCCTGCACTCGAGGCGCAGTGGTCTGCCGTGATGACGAATACCGTGTTGTCGAACCAGTCGCGCTCTGCCGCCTCGCGCATAAACTTGCCGAGGGCGTAGTCGCTGTACATCACGCCTCCGCTGCGTTTTTTCGAGTCGCTGGGGATGGATATCCGTCCTTCGGGATAGGTATACGGACGGTGATTGCTCACTGTCATGATATGTGCGAAGAAAGGCTTGCCGCTGCTATGCTTTGCATCGAGCGTCTTTAGGGCTTTGGCATACGAATCCTCGTCGCATACGCCCCAAATATTGGCGAATGTAATCTCGTCGGGTGTGTATGAGGTGCGGTCTGTAATCTCATATCCGTTGCCGCCGAAGAATGCCTTCATGTTGTCGAAATAACTGTCTCCGCCGTAGAAATAAGTCGTTGCGTAACCTTTATCGCGCAGAATCTCTGCTACGGAGTGTCTGCCGCCGCAATTTTTGCGTTTGACGATGCTCTGTCCGGCGCATGGAGGCAGCGAGAGGGTTACGGCCTCAAGACCGCGCACGGTACGATTGCCGGTGGCATATATGCGCTCGAAAGCCATTCCCTTTTTGTATAAATCATCGAGATTCGGCGTCAGACGACCTCTGTTGCCGAAATGCTCCATAAATGAGGCGCTCATACTCTCGATAGTGATAAGCACTATGTTGCGATGCTGCTCCTGACCCTCCGAGACGACTTGATGGAGGTTCTTGTCGCCGCTGTTGTATACACTATTTATATAGGCTTCCGCCTCTTTCCGGTCTATGGTAAGGTAGAACTGGTCGTAGTCGAGTTCGTTTTTGAAGAATGCATCGCAGAATTTCACGCAACCGTTGGCCTGCAACTCATTGATATATACGTTGTCGGTGTGCTGGCAGCGCTCTGTAAGCGCGAGTGTGCTTGCTGCCGCGCAGAATATGAGGAAATATGCAGGACCTGCGACGGCTTTCCAGCGCCAGCCGTCGAACTCTTCCACTCTCGCAATATCGCGACGGAAGAACCAGAAAGTTATGCCTGCGCAGATTATGGCAAGGGCAGTCGCTAACGGGATAATGGGGTAGGACTCCATTATGTTGCCCACAACTTCATGCGTGTATACGAGATAATCCACGGCGATGAAGTTGTACCTTACGCCGAACTCGCTCCAGAATATATATTCGCTGACGCTGTTGAATACTATTGCCGCTACATATAACCCGACCAGCAGACTGAAAGAGACCACCGCCCATTTGTGGCGCAGATTTTTGACAAACATCCGCAGCACAAAACTCAATGCCGCATATCCGAGCAGCGAGGCTGCGATTGCGGGTGCTGCGCTGCCGTACTCGTCGAATATCGTGTTGAATATTGTTACGTAGAGGAACAGGAGTGTTAATATGCCTGCTATAATATATCCGGCCGGTCGTTTGTATTTGTCGGGTGTAAGACACATTGCGAACAACCAGATAAACAGGAATCCGATTGTCAGCACACACAAATCGTTCAATGCGCCGAGGAGGAAAATCGCCAACCATCCTGCAAACGGGAAGTGAATATCGGTTGTTTGGGCGTTGAATAACAGGGCGATTCTTAGTGCCGTTCCCGCCGACAGAGCCAGAACCGACAACTTAAACCATATCCGCGTAAGCAGCCCGATACTTTTTTGCATAAGACAGGGGTTTGCCCTTGATTAGTTTTTACGCTGCAAAAATATTCAAAAAATGGGTTACCTGCAACAGTCGGCAAAAAAAATAGGTAGTATTTATTGACATTTGTTCATAAAAATCCGCGCCCCTCGAGAGGGACGCGGACTACGCTTCTGCCGCAATGCGGCTTATGCCTTTTATGGTGTTTATTCGACTTCGGGACGCATTATGACGAGCGTCATGTTGCCGTCGGCGAGAATCTTCTTTGCAAGATTCTGGACATCCTCACCGGTAATGCGTTTGAGAGTATCCATATAGGCTTCTACATTGTTCTCGCCATGCTCGTACCACGAGTTGAGAACCGAAATCCAACCGTTGTTCTGCTCCAGAACGTTGCCCCAGTTCTTTACAAGGAATTCGCGATTCTTCTCGATATCCTCCGTGAGAGGACCCTCATCGGCAATCTTCTGAATCTCGGCCATGATTATCTCGTTAAGTTCGTCGGCCATTACCTCGTCCGTGTCGAACTGAATGCGTATCATATAGTGTTCATAAGGCTGGTCATTCACCTCGCCGCTTACGTGTACGCCGTAGGTGCCACCCTTCTCCTCGCGCACCGAAATAAGATAGCGCGAAGATAGCGCCTGTGCAAGGAAATTCATTGTCAGACGGTTTTTGAGAGAGTAATCCTCTTTGCCCCAGAATATGCGGTTCACGGCAACCTTGGGCTGCTGCATCCGTGCCTTGAAATCATTTACAACCTCACCTGAAACCATACGCACGCCGTCATCCTTTGCCGAAAGATGCTTCTTCGATACTGGCAGAGAACCGAGATACTTCTCAACGAGCGGCTTCAGCGTTTCAGGGTCTACATTGCCCACGAATGTGAAGCGGAAGTCGGCGGCATTCGAATAGAGAGCGTCGAATACGTTCTGCAGACGGTCGAATTTCACCTTTGCCAAAACCTCGGGCGAGAGTATAGACCTGCGCGGGCTGTTGCCATAGAGGGTCTTGATTACCGCATCCTCGGCGATATAGTCGGGATTGGTCAGCGTATTCTCCACGTAGGCGTTGTACTGATTTATCATGGTATTGAAGTCATCCTCATTGAAACGTGGCTGCGTGAAATAGAGATATGTGAGTTGGAGCAGCGTCTCGAGGTCTTTTGGCGAGCAGTTGCCGCTCATGCCGTGTCCGTAGTCTTCGACCGACAAATTGACGTTGGCGGTCTTGCCTGCAAGTTGCTTGCGCAGGTCTGTACTTGAGAACTTCGATACGCCCGACATCGAAACCACTACGGGCAGCAACTGCCCCGTGTAGTAATCCTCGTCTGAGAGGAGCGATGCGCCGCCCTCGGCATTGACTCTGAAGAGTACCTCGTCAGCCTTGAACTGGGTCGGCTTTACAACCACCCTGATACCGTTTTTCAGCGTCCATTCCGTCGTTTCGAGAGAGTTGTTTACGGCACTCTTTGCCGTGCGCGAACCCTTCAGTTTGGTCTTTGGAGCAATGAGTGGCTCTTTTACACTGTTGTCCTCAAATGCCGCTATCTCCGATGCGAGTACGCGGTTCATTATAGCGACAATCTCATCCTCGGTGGGATTGACAACGCCCTCTTTTTCGGGTACGTTTACCACTATGACGCGGTTCTTTCCGTCAGCCGAAATCAACTCCCCGCACAACTTATTTACCATGTCGAGGGGAGTCTGCATTATAAGCATACTGTCTATCTGCCACTCTGTCTCGGCATCCGGCATAGCGCTGTTTTTAAGAAAGTTGTCGCGGTACATATTGATAAATTCGCCGTTGAGACGGTCGTTGCGGTTGGTATACTTTCGCTCTGCGCGACGCAGCAGTTCGTTCTGCGCTCGCTCGAATTCGCTCGGCGTGAAGCCGTGTCGGCGTATGCGCTCCGCTTCGGTGAAGATAGCCTCGGCAGCCTCTGCCATACGTCCTTCGTGTGCCACTGCAACGAAGGATGTAGCCTCGAGAGTGGGGCAAATACCGACGCTGCCGTTGCCTACCTGAGCGATTGTGAAAGGAGCGTCGGGCTTCATCGTCATCTCCTGCAAACGTGCATTACCCATATTGTCTATGTATGCCATCATGACATCGACAAGTTCTTTCTGCACGGTGTTGTTGAATTCCTCGGGGAATATCGGTGTGCGCTTGTCGTAGATTTGTATGTTGGACATCTGCATCTCCTTGTCGGCGAATACCGATACTCTTGTCTCTTCGTTGTCGGGTACGGTGATTACATCCTTTTGAGCGGCATCTGCCCCGGGTGCGGGAATATCGCTCATAAGGGCTTGGAGTTTGCTCTCCACAAGGTCTACATCTATATCGCCGGCAATCATCACAGCCTGATAGTCCGGGCGGTACCACTTGTGGTAGAAACTTGCCAAATCGTCGTGGCTGAAGCTCTTGAGGCCGTCCAGATAACCTATGAGGTTGCGCTCCTCATATTTGGTATCTTTGAGAAGCGTCTTAATGAGGTTAATCGACGAGCGCCAACTTGCTCCGTCTCTTTGACGCAACTCGTTCATAATCACACCGCGCTCGGCATCCATCTCCTCGGGTTCGAGGGCGATGAAGGACGACCAGTCGTGCAGTACGAGCAGAGCCGTATCTATAACGCCTTCGCGTGTTACGGGAACATCCTTCATAAGATATATGGTGTAGTCCCACGATGTCGCTGCGTTGAGATTTGCGCCGAACTTCACTCCGACCTTCTCCAGATACTCGATAAGAGTCTTTCCGGGCAGGTTCTTTGTGCCGTTGAATGCCATATGCTCAAGGAAGTGAGCCAATCCCTGCTGGTTGTCATCCTCCTGAATCGCGCCCACGTTGTGAAGGATGTAGAAATCCGCCTGTCCTTTCGGTTTCTCGTTGTGGCGGATGTAATAGGTCATTCCGTTTTCAAGTGTTCCCGTGCGCAGTTCCAGGTCAGCCGGAATCGGCATCAACTGTTGTGCTGACAGGGATGCTGTGGCAAACAGTGCCGCAACGGATAGAATCAGTTTTTTCATAAGTTTATTGTTTGTTGTGTTTTGTCGTTGTGTTCCGTTTTTTCCCTTTGTCGTGCGGCGGATATCGTATGCTGTCGCGATATGCCGCCATTCACGGCAAAAGTAATTAATTTCAAGATGAAAACAAATATTTTTATCGAAATACTCTGTCCGGTCCTGTTGCCGCTCCGTTCGGAACACTCTGTTCATACGGATTTTTGTTGCTGTGATTTAGAAAAATGTGTTATTTTTGCGGACAACACGTTTGCCATTATACCATATATATTTAATATGAGAAAGATTACCAATGCCGAACTTATGCGTCCTACGGTCGAGGAGTTTGCCCGTGCTGACAAGACGCCTTTGGCGGTTGTTCTGGAGGATGTGCGTTCGGCGCTCAATGTGGGTTCGTTTTTCCGCACCTGCGATGCATTTGCGGTTGAACGCATAGAGTTGTGCGGCATTACAGCAACGCCGCCCGACCGCGAGATACATAAGACGGCTCTGGGCGCTGAGCAGACAGTACCCTGGCACCATTGGGCGTCGGCTGCGGAGGCTGTCGGGGCGTTGCGCGGCGAGGGGTATCGCATACTTGCCGTCGAGCAGGTCGAGGGGGCGGCTCTCCTTGGCTCTTTTACGCCCGTTGCCGGCGAGCGTTATGCACTTGTCTTCGGTAATGAGGTCGAGGGCGTCAGACAGTCTACGGTCGATTTGTGCGACGGTGCGATAGAGATTCCGCAACTCGGCACAAAACATTCGCTCAATGTCTCTGTGGCGGGGGGCGTCGTTTTATGGGATTTATTTTGCCGAATCGGATTAAAGATATAAATTTGCCGCCGGCAACCTGAATTTAAGGATATAATTAATGAAAACCTGTGCTTCGGACGTGTTTTGTTCGGGCATATAAAAACGGATGATGCAAGATGTCGGTAGAGAGTAAAGTCAGAGCCGTTACCACGCTTCGTCTCACCGAGATGAAGTCGCGCGGCGAAAAGATAGCCATGCTCACGTCGTATGACTATTCTATGGCCCGGATAGCGGATGCTTCGGGTGTGGATGTTATACTTGTAGGCGATTCGGCGGCGAATGTTATGGCAGGATATGAGACAACGCTGCCAATTACGCTCGATATGATGATATACCACGCCTCCTCTGTCGTGCGGGCCGTTAATCGGGCGCTTGTTGTTGTGGATATGCCGTTCGGAACCTACCAGGGCAACTCCAAAGTGGCACTCGACTCGGCCGTAAGGATTATGAAGGAGACCGGTGCCGATGCGCTGAAACTCGAGGGAGGAGAGGAGATATTGGAGTCTGTCAACCGCATACTTACGGCGGGTATACCTGTTATGGGTCATCTCGGACTTACTCCGCAGTCGATACACAAGTTCGGCACCTATAATGTACGGGCCAAAGAGGAGGCCGAGGCTGCGAAACTTGTTCGTGATGCGCACCTGCTCGAGGATGCCGGCTGCTTCGCTGTAACGCTCGAAAAGATTCCTGCTGCATTGGCTGCGCGCGTGTCTGATGAGTTGTATATACCGACCATAGGCATAGGTGCCGGCGGCGGATGCGACGGACAGGTGCTTGTGATACACGATATGTTGGGTATAAACAAAGAGTTCTCACCCCGTTTTCTGCGCCGCTATGCCGACCTGCATACGATTATGACGGATGCAATAGGCCGGTATGTGTCCGATGTTAAGGCGCAGGAGTTCCCCAACGAGCAGGAGCAGTATTGATGTTGATACTGATACCTCTTTGGCGGTAATGTAGAAGCAGTCCCGAAGGACTGCTTTTTTGTTACGGAATTTTGCTTCGGCCGATTGTTGCACAATATTTGACGTGTTACGGTAAAATTTTTTACGATATGAAAATCAAAATTGCCATTTTTTGCGCTTTGGGGCTTATATGTTCCATGAGTGCGCGTCCTTGCTCGCGTGTAGTGCTGCAGGGTGGGGACAGCCTTGTCGTTGTAGGCCGTACTCTCGACTGGCGTACGCCTATTCCGACAAATCTCTACGTCTATCCGCGCGGTATGAAAAAGCAGGGTATGCCTTCGGGTAATACCTATCACTGGACATCGAAGTATGGTTCGGTTTTGGCCGTGTCGTATGATGGTGGCGTTACCGAGGGTATGAACGAGCGTGGTTTGGTTATGAACGCCCTTTTCTGCAAAGGCTCGGTATACCGTACCTCGCCCGACGGCAAACTGCCGGGATTGAGCCTTGCAGTCTTTATTAGTTATTTCCTCGATAACTTCGCTACGGTGGATGAGGTTGCAAAATGGGTTGCCGCCAATCAGTTTGCCATTTACGGCGAGAGTTTCGACCAGGGTACGGCGTCGCTGCTGCACTGGGCCGTTACGGACCGTACCGGCAAGACCTTTATTATGGAGTTCCAGGACGGCAAACTCTACACCTATCTCTCTCCCGATTACCGTGTGCTGACAAATGACCCTCCGTTCAATCAGATGTTGGCCATTAATAACTACTGGACGCAGGTTGGCGGCGAGAATATGCTGCCTGGTACCGTGCGCAGTTCTGACCGCTTTGTAAGGGCATCGTTCTTTATAGAACACGTTCCGTCCGATGTCGATGCGACACGTGCTGCTGTCGAGGTGTTCAGCGTTTTGGACAATGTCTCGGTGCCGCTCGGCTATGAACTCGACGGTGCGCCCAATCTCTCGTCCACGCAGTGGAAGAGTGTAGCGGATTCGCGTAACCTGCTCTACTATTTCACCTTTACGACACAGTTCGGCAAGTTCTGGATAGACCTTGGCAGCCTTAACCTGAAGGCCGGCGCTCCGGTGCTGAAACTCGATACATCGAAGCAGACGAATATGTTCGGCAATGTAAACAGCCTTCTCCAGCGTTCAAACCCGTTTACCCCGATGTGGTAGACCGCTGAATGAAATATAAATGCAAGGTTAGGTTGCTGTTAGATTTTTGAGATATATAACCGATTAACAAACAAAGGGTTTCGCGTTTGCGAAACCCTTTGTTCCTGCGGTGCGTACGGGACTCGAACCCGTGACCCCGTGCGTGACAGGCACGTATTCTAACCAGCTGAACTAACGCACCGTTCAGTTTGCCGATGCAAAGATAGCGTAATTTTTCGGATCAACAATACTTTTTCTTACTTTTTGAAGAAAGAAAATTGCACGCTTCCGTAACTCCTTAATTGCCAGAACT